>CAVDCT010000047.1:0-2191 GCA_963607615.1 Roseburia sp. AF12-17LB | reverse complement strand
TCCGAGTTCTAATTTGTTACTTTTAAATTTATCATTATCTTTTATAGGTATTATTCTTATTATTTTTTCTATATCATTTTTAGGTGTAAATGATAAATTAGTGAAATCTTTATTCGGTATAACTTCATAATAATTAACATCATACATTTCTTTTAATTTATTAACATAATTTTCTATTTCAATTCTAGTTCTAAAACCATTATGTGCTACAGGTATGGGAAATTTATCCTCATCCATAAACATAAATAAATCAAGCGGCGTGTCATAATTATTATGATAATCAATTAAGTCATAATAAAATGAGTTTCTTAAATTTAATTTTTTTATTTCTATTTTTGTACCTAACTTTTCTATTTCTATGTCATCAATATATTTAGAAATTAGTTTTTGTTTATTTGTTTTATCTAAATAATTCCAACGAACAAACAAATCAATTATATTTTCAGGGTGAAGATAATCTTCTATTTCTTTTTTATCTTTAATAAGCAATAAGTCATCTACAGTAAAGTTTAAATTTTCATATTGTTTGCTATCTTGCTCTTGTTTTTCTAGTACTTGTCTTTTATATTCTATTTGTTTTAATTCATTATCAAACTCATCAAGTTTAACTATACCCTTAATGTATGCTGTTTTAATCCGATCTTTTTCCTTATCTAGTTCTTTTAATTCCTTTTTATAATCTATTTTATTATAATCAAGTTTTGACTTTATAAAAGGCGTATAATAGTCGTTAAATAGGTCATCTATATAAACAAGTGCTAATAGTTCTAAAAGAATCAAATCTTCAATAGAATCTTCTTTTAAATTAATTTTACAATGATTACATTTATAGTAGTAATACTTTTTATTAAGTTTCTTTTTAACACTAGCTTTACCACCAAAATAATTACCACATTTAGAACACTTTAATTTGTTAGTAAAAAGATATGTTGAAGTTCTTTCATAGTGTCTTGCATTTCTTAATTTTTGATATTGGCAAGATTCCCATTTTTCTTTATTAACTAAAGGTTCAACTACATTTTCATAATATGTTGGATGTTTAGTTCTTTTACCATGAATATAATCTCCTTTATATATTTCATTAGATAATATCTTTTGAATAGTAGAATCTCTCCAAGTTTTACCTAAAACATTTTCTTTATTGTAAATATTTGCTATTTTCTGATGGCTTTTACCTTCTAAATATAAATCAAATACTCTCACTACAATATCTTTTGTAAGTGGATTGGGAACTAACTTTTTATTTTCTCTTTTATAACCCAGTGTAGTTCTACTTGGCAAGTGTCCTTGTTTAATTGCACCCGCTAATCCGACTTTAGTTCTTTCAGAACATTTTTCTATTTCATTTTGACTTACACTAGTCATAATTCTCATAACCATTCTACCATTTGAAGTAGTAGTGTTAGATTCATCAGCTAGACAATCGATATCACACTCTAAATCATTAACTATTTTCATTAATTTTTCAATATCATAAACACTTCTAGTAAGTCTATCAAGTTTAAATGCTACAATTACATTAATATTCTTACTTTTTATATCCTCAAGCATTTCTTGATATGCTGGCCGTTTATCACTTTTAGCACTGATTCCTGCATCTTTATAAACTTTAAATATTTCATATCGTTTAAACTTACAAAACTCTCTTAATCTTTCTTCTTGTTCTCCTAAACTAAAACCTTCACGAGCTTGATCCTCTGTACTGACCCTAATGTAAATACCTGCTATTTTATTTTCTTTATTCATATTTTTTAAATATCTCCTTTCATATGTTTGGCATCTTAAATGAGAAAAGTTAAGTCTAAAATTTTAAAAAATTTAAATATGCTTCTCATATGTTTGGCATCTTAAATGAGAAAAGTGTAGTCTAAAATATAGATATTTTAAAAGACACCTCTCACTTGTTTGACATTTTAAAGTTAATTTTACGAAGTCTAACATTTAAAAAGATTTTTAATGACTATTTATATAATCTTCTAAATCTTTAAATACTATTTTGTTTTTAAAGGTATTTACATAAACATCATCACATTCATCAAACATTAGGTATTTATTATTCTTAATAACTATAATATGTGGCATAACATAAGCAACATTTGTACCTGTTATATTTTTAATTGAACCATTATTTATAATTGGAGTAGTATTAGTAAATCTTCCAATCATCTCAATTTTTCTTTTTAATTTATCA
>CAVDCT010000046.1:0-2330 GCA_963607615.1 Roseburia sp. AF12-17LB | reverse complement strand
AATTATGAAAGGAGACAAACTATGAAAAAAATATTAATTATAGAAGATGAAAAAATTATCAGAAATGAGTTAAAATCTTTGTTAGAAAACTCAGGGTATGAAGTATTAATTATAGAAAAGTTTGATAATGTTAAAGAAAATATAAAAAATATGAAATTTGATTTAATTTTAATGGATATTAATTTACCTAATAAAAATGGTGAAATTTTATTAAAAGAAATTAGAAAAGAATCTAATGTTCCTATTATTATGGTTACGAGCAGAGTAGGAGAAGTAGATGAAGTTTTATCTATATCTTATGGTGCAGACGATTATATTACTAAGCCATACAATCCAACAATCTTACTATTGAGAATACAAAATATATTTAAACGAATGGATAATAATATGGACGACTTATTTTATGATAATATTAGTGTTAATCCACAAAAAGGAATATTGAAACAAGGCGAAAAGGTATTAGAACTAACTAAAAATGAAATGATTATCTTTACATATCTTTTAAGTAATCGTGGTAGAATAGTAACTCGTGATGATTTAATGACTGATTTATGGAATAATAATGAATTTATAAATGACAATGCTCTAACAGTAAATATTAGTAGATTAAGAAATAAATTACAAAATTTTGGACTTGAAAATAAAATTGAAACAAGAAAAGGACAAGGGTATAAATTATTATGAGTTTTAAAAAATATTTATTAGATAAAACAGTACAGATAACTGTGTCAATTGTTGGATTCATAATTGCTATTCTTATGTTAAACGCATTTAAAGTGGAAAATGATTTGAAAATAGCATTGACAATATTATTTTTTTTAGTTGCAACATTTAATGCTATTTTTGATTATTTCAGGAAATACAAATTTTATAAAAAAATATTAAATACGCTTGATAAGTTAGATAAAAAATATTTAATTTTAGAAATATTAAATAAGCCAAACTTTTATGATGGCGAAATTTTTTATCAAATTCTTTATGATATAAATAAGTCAATGATTGAAAATGTAAAAGAATACAATTTAAGTATTACCGATTTCAAGGAATATGTAGAAATGTGGATTCATGAAGTAAAGATTCCAGTAGCAAGTTTAACTTTATTAATTCATAACAACAAAAATATGTTTGATAAGAGATATATAGAACAAATTAGAAAGTTAGATAACTATATAGATCAAATTTTATATTTCGTTCGAAGCGAAAATGCCGAAAAAGATTATCTTATCAAAGAAATTGAATTGCAGAAGATTATTAAAGATGTCGCTTTAAAAAATAAAGATGACTTATTAGAAAACAAAGTTAATCTTGAAGTTGATATTCATAATGAAAAAGTTTTAACGGATTCAAAATGGTTAGAGTTCGTATTAAATCAGATTATAAACAATAGTATTAAATATAAAAAAAATAATAATGAGCCAATAATAAAAATTAGTGTAAAAGATGAAAAAGATAAAGTATATCTAACTATTTGGGATAATGGAATAGGAATTCCTAAAAGCGATATAAAAAGAGTATTTGATAAATCTTTCACTGGTGAAAACGGTAGAATAATGGCAAAATCAACAGGTATGGGACTTTATATTGTCAAGAAATTATGCGATAAATTAGGACATAAGATAATTATTGAATCTGAAATACATAAATATACAAAAATTACAATTATCTTTTATAAAAATGATTTTTATAAAGTTGATTAAAGTTTATGCAGATTTGGATACTAAAAATAAATATTACAAAATTGTAATATTCTGTAATATTAGAATAACGACTAATCCTATCTTTTATATTACAATGTAATCAGAAAGGAGAAAGATTATGGAAAATATCTTAAAAATTGATAAAATTGAAAAATATTATGGCAATAAATCTAGTCTTACAAAAGCAATTGATAACCTATCATTTGATGTTGAAAAGGGAGAATTTGTTGCAATAATGGGAGCAAGTGGCTCTGGAAAGACTACTCTTTTAAATTGTATATCTACAATTGATAAAGTTACATCTGGACATATTTATGTAGCAGGTAATGATATCACAAAATTAAGAGGAAATAGTCTAAATAAGTTTAGAAGGGAAGAGTTAGGTTTTATATTTCAAGATTTTAATTTACTTGATACTTTAACTGCTTATGAAAATATTGCTTTGGCACTTTCTATTCAAAATGTGAATTCAAGAGAAATTGATACAAGAATTAAAAAAGTTGCAAAAGAACTGGATATTGTTAATGTACTTAATAAATATCCATATCAAATGAGTGGAGGTCAAAAGCAAAGAGTTGCTAGTGCAAGAGCAATAATTACTAATCCAAAGTTAATTCTTGCAGATGAACCAAC
>CAVDCT010000045.1:0-2355 GCA_963607615.1 Roseburia sp. AF12-17LB | reverse complement strand
AATAATACCTATAAAAGATAATGATAAATTTAAAAGTAACAAATTAGAACTCGGAATAATCACTATTAATTTATCAAAAATAAAAAGCCCAGATGGAACACTGCTATATAAAAATATTTTTAAAACAAGTAAACTACCAACTTAATACTTGTTTTTTAATATAAATATTTATACTAATTTAAATTATTATTTATATTCTTGTTATATTAATTCTTTATATTATATTATTATATTATGTTAGACAAAAAATATAAATCTTATTCAAAATAAAAAGACTAGTTATATTTCAAACTAATCTCATCAATAAATTGTAATTTGTCTTTTACAATAATAGCATAAAAAAGAAAAGTAGTTATTGTTAATCAACTATTGCATTTTTCTAATTCTCATAAATACTTTTAAATCTTTCTCTGTCTACATTCTCTTGATTATTAATATAGTCCAAGTATTTTTCTTTATTTTCTTCTGTATATGGAGTATCAGAATATAAATCTTGTAATAATATTGTTCCGTTTGGCTGTCCAATACCCACAAATATATAATTTTCACCTATCTTTGGTAATTCCTCATCCGTTATATAATCACCTTTATGCAATATAAGAGTTCCATCTTTATCATATCCACCAGGATAAGTTACTTTAATTATATTTTGTAGATCACCCTTCAAATTTTCTGTTACCTCGATTTCATATATAGTTCTAGCTGAGCCATAATCTGAGAATGTCCTTTCAATTTCCTTATCTACCTTTCCTATAAACACATAATCAGCAAATCCAACTTGATAATATGGATTTGTTTCTTCATTCACAAGTACTGTATCATAATTTAATTTGCCATTTGGCTTATAATTTGAATTTCTATTGTTAAAGTACCAAATTACACCACAAATCATAGCAATTATAAAGATAACTAAAATAGATAAAATAATAATTTTTTTCTTTTTCATAACAATACCTCCTTTATTTTGTTCTTATTTTAATAAAAATAAGCTTTAATTCTACTAATAATCAACTACATAGTAACATATTTTAAAAAAGTTACAACTTTTGTTCAAAAAATGATTATCGGCAAATTACTATTTATTTAACAAATCACTAAATTGTAATTTGTAATTATTATTCTGATGGGCAATTATAATTTGTATTTTTAAATGTTGGAATTACCGTTATTACATCATCGCTAACACAATAATAAGTATCAATTAAAATACCTTTGTCTACATAACTATCACTATCATTAGCATCTTCAATTCTCCAACTTATTATTGGGCTATTTTTAAATACTATTGCTTGAATTGTGTCTAATATTACAATTGACAAAATAGTAATAACTATTGTTAATAATATTATTATAAACTTATTCTTTTTTACCTTTTTTATTTCTTTTGCAGAATAATCAAGTGTATCAATTAAAGTTTCCTCACTTTTTGAATCGATTTCTTCTTTAGTAAATCTCTCACCATTTAATATTTCCGTAACCGAGACTTCTAAAATGTGACTTAATGGTTTTAACAATGACAAATCCATTAAGCCCAATCCTCTTTCCCACTTGCTTACAGCATTTTTGGTTATCCCTAATTTTTCTGCTAACTGTTCTTGAGTTAATTTTTTTTGCTTTCTTAATTTAGCAATAAATTTTCCTATTTTTTCTTGATTCATTTTATCACCATCCAAGAACAATATATCAATTTTTTATCTAATATTAAACATACTATTAGTTCACTTTCAAATTACTATTTTTCTAACTAATTACTAAATTGTAATTTATATTACTCTTTATCTTTTTTACTATTCTTATATAATGTACTAAATATTAGTGTAAATAACATTGGTATAACTGAATATCCAGCATTATCTAATTTATGAGTAATTACCAAATATCCACCAACCAAAGTTAAAATTGCAAATACAAGACTTAATATTGAAAATATTTTTGATATCAATTTTTCTTTATTCATAGCTTTTAAATTTCCTTATACATATAATTTGTATTACTTTTTATTAGTTATTTTATAAATAATTAAACCTATTAAAAAGCCAATACCAGAATCAACCAAATACCAAACTGCGTGAATTAAAGCTGAACTATTATAATAAATAAACACTGATGGTATAAACAATATAGATATAATTATTGGATAGATATATTTCCATTTTTCCTTTGAAATACTAGCAAATATTATAGCAAGTATAAAAGTTGATACCAAAATTAAAAATACCATTCCCATTATATCTGTTGGTCCTGCAAATAAAGGAAAAATGTAAAACATAAATAACTGTATCAATAATATTGTTATTTCCTTCCATATTTTTCTCATTTTAAATTCCTCCAATCATAACAAAAAATTACTATTTT
>CAVDCT010000044.1:0-2738 GCA_963607615.1 Roseburia sp. AF12-17LB | reverse complement strand
CCATTTATTTCCATCATTTTTTGATAAAAAAAGCAATACAAAAAAACTTTTATAATCCTTTCGTACTGCTTAATCAATTATAAATTTCATATTTTTATTTAACTACATTGACATTATAGTATTATAGCCTCCAAAAACCAACCGATATCGGCGTATAATTTCAACCGATTTTTGCTAGAATTTTTGTAGTGTTAAGGAGATTTTTAAAATGTTATTTAAAGAAGCAATTACTTTAAGAATACTTGAATTATGTAACAAATATAATTACACTCCAAATAAACTTGCAGAATTATCTGCTATTGCGCCATCAATATTAAGAGCATTATTGGCAAACAATGTAGATAATCCAAGTTCTACAATTATCTTTAAAATATGTAAAACTTTAAAAATAGAACTTAAAGATTTTTATGACTCTCCATTATTTGATATGGAGAAATTGGAGTATTAAAATAAGAGGCTTGTAATAGCCTCTTTTATCGTTTTATCAGATATATTATTTTTCTTTAATTATATTTTTACTACATATATAAGTTATAAAGAAATAACCTCCATATATAAATATTATAAATAAAGCTGTTATTATAACTGATTTTAAATTAAAATTAACACCCATTGTTTTTAAAATATTGTTACAAAACATTATTCCAAATACTGAATGTATGCTTGCTAAAATAAGTGGAAACATGAAAAATATTCCAATTTGTCTAAATAAAGCCTTATTAATCATTGCTTCATCTACACCAATTCTTCTTAACATCTTAAACTTCTCTACATTATCACTTGATTCTGATAACTCTTTTAGAGCAAGAATTGCAGCACATGATATTAAAAATATGATACCTAGATATAAACCTAAAAATGTAACTACAGCACCTAAACCAATACTTGCTTCTCTAATATCTTTTTTTGTATTAATAGTTATGCCGTAATCAATATAAAATTGATTATTTTTAGTGATTGAATTAATTGTAGATTCAATATCATCAGGATTTCCATTATAATCAGCAATAATTTGATTTCTAATTTTTTGTTCGTCTTTAAGAGCATTGTCTGGTAAAACAATGAAACCAGCTTCTGTTTCTTGACTTCCCATTTCATAAAAACCATTGATTGCTTTTTTATATTTTGGATAATAATCTTTTTGATTTATTGTTATCTTAGTATTTCTTTCTAAGGCTTCATTTTTAATATTAATAATGCTCGAATAATTTCCTACTACAACATATTCATTATCTTCCAACTTGACTTTTTCCAAATGAAAGCTATCTGCTATATTATTATAATCACTATTTTTAACTAAAATAATATAGTCACTATAATTTAAAAATGGATATTGTTTATTTGCTATTTCATGATAAGATCCAAGTGTAGACTTTAATGTAACATTATCATCATAATATAATGAAAATTTAACAATATTTTTTAAATTGCTATTAAAATCAAACCCAAATTTTTTAAATGCTTCTTCAATACTTAATTTTAAATTCTCCTTTTGTATATCTGTAATATCAGATTCTTCTTGATTAACGTTACATCTTTTTGAAAGTTCTATATCTCTTGGTGAGAAATCAATGAAGTTTTTATTTAAAGAATTCTTCATCGATAATGCACTTGATAGCACACAGATTGTTATAAACAGCATCAAACATATTATTGTCACAGAAAAAGTCATAGTATTTATTTTACTTGAAAACTGTCTAAGGGTGAAACTATTTAACCCTTTATAATAGGTGTTCTTCATACTTATAAATATTTTTAAAAGCAATCCCGATAAAGACCAAAACACAAAGAAAGTTGAAACAGCACCTATTCCTATAGGAACAAAAATACTATTTGCATTAGCCATTTTCTCAATACCACCAGTAACCTGATAATAAGCAAATCCTAGTGCTATACAAGAAATAATAAACACTATTGTACAGAACAATGGATTTTTTAATTTTATTTTTTCAGATTTTTTGTTAGAATGCATTAAATCTATCAATTTACATTTACTAATATTTATAGTATTAAATATCATAACTACAAAATACATAATACTAAAATAAATCAAAGTTTTAATACAAGCATTTGTTGAAAATACGAATTGAAATCTAGTTAAATCTGCTTCAAACATATTAGCAACCAAAATACTCATCAATTGTGATAATAAAAAGCCTATTCCTAAACCAACTACCAATGAAACTATACCTATTATTAATGTTTCAATAAATAATATTAAAGATATTTTCTTTTTGCTCATTCCAAGCGTTAAATAAACTCCAAATTCTTTATTTCTTCTTTTTATTAAGAATCTACTTGCATAAACAATTAAAAACGCTAATATTATAGATACAAAAACGCTAACACCAGAAAGAATATTGGTCATAAGTTTTATTATTTCTGCTGTTGTTGATGATACCTTCATCATAACTGTTTGATCACCAATAGCATTAAATACATAAAAAATTGCAACACCTAGTATCAGAGTAAAGAAATAGATGGCATAATCCTTTATACTCTTACTAATATTTTTTAATGATAACTTAAAGAGCATCGTTTAAGTCACCACCGAGTAATGTTACAACATCTATTATTTTATCAAAAAATTCTTTTCTAGAATTTGTTCCTTTAATTATTTCATTAAAAATTTTGCCATCTTTGATAAATATGACTCTTGAAGAATAACTTGCAGTAAACGCATCATGTGTCACCATAAGAATTGTTGCTTGTAATTCTTTATTCAAATAATCAAATTT
>CAVDCT010000043.1:0-2759 GCA_963607615.1 Roseburia sp. AF12-17LB | reverse complement strand
GTTCTTTGCCGTAGTATATCGTATTTCATCGGTGTCATACAATAATCTGTCAACAATTACTAATCCTTAATTCCGCAACACTATTATAAATTAAACTTTTTAAGTACCTGAGCAACGAAAAGTTGCCCAGGGCTTTGTCATGTCGAAGAATTCACTAACCTCAGAAACCAAGTTCTTCTTAAGATCTTCCACATCTGACAATATAGCATCCAATTTTGACAAGCGTTTGTTATATTCCTTCTGCTTATCAATAAAATCTTTGAGAACAAGGTCAAAAGCACATAAGCCTAAATCTGACTCACGAACTCGCTCGGCAAGTTAATTGATATTATTGCTGTCCGCTAAAACTTTTTTGAACATAAAGAATTAGGACTGGATTCCTCGCTTGGAATTCAGCCCTTTTGTTACCTTTGTTTCTTGTAAATTTCAATTCAAGTAACTATGAACAAATGTACACATTTTAGCGGACAGCAATAATTAGAAAAATTATTTTGGAATAGTTACTTATATTCGTTACGCAATTTATATCGTAAGGTGCATTGTTGATATGTATATTGTTCTTTTATTCAATGTCATTGAATTATTTGCGCTTATGATTATCTTCTATTGGGCTTGATGGTTTTATTGCTGACAAATATACTATTGTAGCACCTATTGCGGTTTCCTATATCTTGTCATATATCTCTGTGATGGAATAATTGGCTTCCCATTTCTCGTTATTTTTATTCCAAAGAAAACAATTGAGGTCTGCACGTTTAGGTACACAGACTTTAGCAGAGTCATTTTTTAGATAGAAGAATTTATCATCTTCATCATATTGGTCAAAATCAGTCCATAAACCTTCTTTTTTGTCGGGAAGATATAAACGCCATTTCTTTTTATCCCTAACATAATAGCCCGTTTCAAAACAAAATAATCCAACAGAGGAATCCTTGAAATAAGAGTATATGACTCGTGTCGTATATATTATTCTCCATTCTCCATTTTCTCTTTTGTAGAAATTGTTATTCGAAGTCTTTGGTATAGCGAGTGTTATGGTATTATTTCTGATATTATAATAGTTGGCTTCTTCTCCATATTGACTATATGTATTCCATATTCCAGGTTTATCTTTGGGGCGATATTCTTTCCAAATATTTCCATCTTTTATAAAGAAACCACCTTCATAGGTAAATAATCCAGTTTCTCCGCACCATAACGGCAGAGACATTGCAAAAGCGAATAAAAAGGTTACTATTTTCTTCATCAAATTATTGTACTAAACTATATAAAGGAAAAAGAATACTTCTAATTCTGTAATATTGATATTTCTTTTGTTTCTCCCAAGCATCCAACCTTTAAAATACCTGTTCTATGTTTTTTTGTGTTATTTTTAGTGGATTCTATAACAAATTCATTGTCATTTCGAGATATTGTTATCCAATTTGGATAAGATAGTATTTCCCAGTCTTCAATGTTACATATGACTTTTACTTTCTTAAACTCTCCACCTTTGTTTTTAAACCTTATCGACTCGTCACTTAAAATTAAATTTACATCAACGGTATCAGATACAACCGAATCGTTGGTGACTTCATATTCTTCACAGGTTAAGAAAACCGAGGATATGTCAGGTATTAATTTCTTTATCTCTTCTATTAAATCATGAAATTCTGCAGTAGCATTCGTCCTTCCATTATAGTTCTCTATTGACATATAAGTTTTATTTCCTCTATATAAACGAAAAATATAGTTTTCTTTTCCTCCACAAACATCATTATAAGAATCTATTTTTCTTATATTATATTTGTTTATTTTTGCTTTCAGATTTTCATAGGTGAAATCTGTATATTCAAAGACACTGCGATACAAATAGTTGTCATCATTATAAACATCTACTTCAATATCTTTTTTAGAAAAGATAAGCCTATAGGAATAATTATGAGCCAAAGAATCATTCATTACATCAAGTGTAATTTTTGTAGTGGTAGAATCGCATATCACAGAATCTCCTATTGATATACTTACAGAATCTATATCTTGTTGGTGAGTTCTTACTGCATCCAATATCTGGTTTCTCGTCAATTTGTTTTGTGCAAAGCACTTGATGGACATTATACCACCAAATACAAGTATAAGTCCTATTGATAATATTTTATGTTTCATACTCATCTATTTAATTAATAGCAATTTATTCAACATCAAATTCATTAATATCATTTATTGAACTTAACAATTCATCTAACGATGCTGGTATAAGTTTCCAAAAGATGTCCTCCAAAGAGGATGTATAGGTGAGATTATTATCAGAATCCAATGTGTCATATTTAAAATAATTATTGAGATGTTTGAATAAACTAAGTTCAATACATGGTGCACCACATATTCCAATAACAGATTTGTTTCTTTCTATTCTGATGTCAGCCTTATATAAATCCTTTTTAAATGAAGAATATTGACTATCTGTTATTGCAAAGGTCTCATCTATATTACTGGTATTCGTTTTTATTGATATAGACACGAAGCCTTCTGACACGGTAATCTTATATGGTGTATCTTCTAATATTGAACCATTAGATACAGAATATACAAATTTATCCGTAGCATCAATATCTTTTTTAGAGAGCATTTTCATAGAATTGACACTCATTTTATTTTTAACAGCATTTATAAGCTGGGATTGTTTCAATTTATTTGATTGTGCCAAACAATTTGCATGAAATGTGCTGAATTCAACTTGCAAATGCAACAGAATTCTGATTAATAATTTGTTTAAATTT
>CAVDCT010000042.1:0-2778 GCA_963607615.1 Roseburia sp. AF12-17LB | reverse complement strand
TTTGACAAACTAAAAATAAATGATACAATATAAAACCAATAAAGGAAGCAGTATCTAGTCTTTTATTAGAAAGTGAGGTACTACATGAAAAAGCAAACAAAATATTATATTGAATTTTATAGGAAGTTAAAGATATTAGTTTAAACTAGTGTTTTTAGCTTCTTTTTTTATTAGAAAAGGAGTTGATATGAATATGGATGAAAAAATCAAAAGTGCTGGTATATATATTAGAGTTTCTACTTTTGACCAAGCAAGAGAAGGATTTAGTTTGAGAGAACAAGAAGAAAGATTAAAAGAGTTTTGTAAATTTAAAAGATATAATATTTATAAAGTGTATCAAGATGCAGGAATAAGTGCTAAAAATGACAAAAGACCTGCTTATCAAGAAATGATAGAAGATGTTAAAAAAGGTAATATTAATGTTATTGTTGCTTTAAAACTAGACAGATTAACTCGTTCTGTATATGACATTGAAAAATTAATGAAATTTGTTAATGACTATGAATGTGATATAGATTGTATGGCTGATGAATCAAACACTACTACATCCAATGGTCGTATGGTTATGAGAATAATGACTAGTGTTTCTCAAAATGAAATTGAAAAGTGTTCTGAAAGAACTAAATTTGGTATGGCAGGTGCAATTAAAAACGGTCATATTCCTAATAGAACTGGATTAGGTTTTAAAAGAGAAAACAAAAAGTTAGTACCTGATCCACTAACTAAAGATATAATAGTTAGAATATTTGATTTATATTTAGAAGGTAAAAGTCATCAAGCAATTGCTAATATCTATAATAAAGAAAAAGTATTAGGAAAAACTAATTGGTACGATTCTACAATACAAAAGATATTATCTAATGAACTTTATAAAGGCGATTATGTAAATGGCAAAAGAACAAAACACCCAACTTATTATGAAAATGTTATTGAACCTATTGTTTCAAAAGAGAAATGGGAAAGTTGTCAGTATCAAAAATTAAGAAATGCTAGACATTATGAAAGAACAGCAACTTATTTATTTACTAATAAGTTAAAATGTTCTAAATGTGGTAATTTTCTAGGTGGTCATGCTACTACAAAAACTAATGGTAAAAAATACTATTACTATAAATGTAATACTTGTAAAACTTATTTCAATGAAATAGATATTGAAAAAGAATTAAAAGCATTTATGCTAGAACTTGCTAAACAAGATGACCTTATTAATAATTACTATACGCCATTTATTAAATCAAAATTAGAAGATAAAACAGAAGATTATAAAAAAGAAATTAAAGATTTAGATAAACAACTAGATAGAATTAAAACAGCTTATATTAAAGGTGTTGTAAAACTAGAAGATTTTGATAAAGAAATAAAACATATCGAATATCAAAAATCTGATTTAGAAAAAAGGCAAAAAGGACAAAAACAATATGAGGATTTAAGTTTCACCCTTAATGATTTATTAATTATACAAGATATACAAGAAATAGAATTTTATACTAACCCAGATGTTTTAAATAATTGGTCTAATAAATCAAAAGAAGATAAACAAAAAATAATTGGTAAATATATTGATAATATAACTATTGAAAAGAAAAACAATAAATTTGAAATATCTAATATTGAATTTAGAAAAAATTATTTAGAGGATATGATATATAATCACTATAAATTTAATACACCTTGTAATGTGTATATGTATGAAGATGAATATGGAATACCACTAAAACTAAATCATGAACTTAAAACTATGAAAGAAGCAGAAAATTATTTTAAAAGATTAGAAAAATATGTTGGAGATTATAAATTAAACTATTATATAAGTGAAATTGATGAAAAAGAAAATAGATTTAATTATACTCAAAATAACGATGTTGAAAAAATAATTAGATTAATTGGTATTGGAGATAAGAGAAAAAAAGATGATTTTAAATTAGGCGTTATTACTTTAGACTTATCTATGTTTAAAGATAAAGATGGGAAAGAAATTTATAAAAAACTATTTGATAAATTAGAAAAAGAAAGACTAACATTTACAGATTAATGTTAGTCTTTAATCATCCTATAAATTTTACAAAAAATAATCAAGTAGGATGATTTAATAAATATTAAACGCTTTATTTTATAAGGTTTAACTTTCATATCAACCTAATATCAACCTACTTCGTAGGTTGAATTTCGTAAGTACGAAATCAGTATTGTGTAACACTAAACCCTTATGAAATAAGGAAAAGTTTAGCATAGTTGCACAAGTTTCTTATCCTGCTTTTTCTCGTATACTAATATTTATATATAAAATCATCCTATTTATAAAAAGTAAAAAAGATCAACTATTAAAGTTGATCTCAACGATAAATTGCAAATTTATTATTTGTTTCTTTTAACAAATAATATTCCAAGTATTGCTGTTATAACAATAACCATAAGTGGAGTCACTTTGAAATATACCCATTCAAACGAATGCCATAAAGTTCCAATTACTGACCACTCTGGATCACTATAATCCCATGATTGATATGGACTTCCTAATATTGCTAATAAGATAAATAATATTATTAAACATACATCAGCAACTATTAATGTATTAACTAACATTTTTCTTTTTTGCTTTTGTTTCATTGCTAATTGTTCATTAATGACTTCTAACTTTTCTGATATTACTTTTAAATCATTTTTTTCTTTTTCTTCTATACTTTCACCTAAAATTTCACTAACGGGTGTTTCTAATATTTCTGATATAGTCATTAACATTTCAGCATCTGGTACAGATAAACCTGATTCCCATTTTGA
>CAVDCT010000041.1:0-3449 GCA_963607615.1 Roseburia sp. AF12-17LB | reverse complement strand
TATATTAAATTTATTAAATATTAAAGATGAAAATATTCATATTATTACTGAAAGAAAAGAAAAAATTGTAAATTTCTTTTTTTATATTTTCCGATATAAGCCAATAGCTTTTCCTAAAATGAAAACATTATTCAAAATAATTGGTTGCATACTAGAATTTTCTGGTTGTAATCGAAAATGATCTTTTTCTTTGTAAAATGTTTTTAGTGTTACTTCATTTTCATCTGTCATTGCTACTACTATTTGCCCGTTTCTAGCTGTATTACATTTTTCAACTATTACAATGTCTCCATCTAAAATTCCTGCTTCAATCATACTTTCTCCATCAACTAATAAACTAAAAACTTCTTTATCTTTTGGAACAAGCCATGATGGTAGAGAAAAGAAATCATTTGGGTTTTCAATTGCCTCAATTGGAGAACCTGCTGTAATTTTACCAAGTAATGGCACGTCTATTATAGTATCGTTTTTTTGATTAAATTCATTATTGACCATTAATTCAATTGTTCTATTTTTGTTAGAACCTCTTTTTATATATCCTTTATCAGCTAAACGATCTAAATGCGCTTGTACGGTAGCAGGTGATGATACATCTATAGCTTCAGCAATTTCTCTTACTGTAGGTGGATATCCATGAGATACAATATATTCTTTAATAAATTTTAATGTGTCTTCTTGTCTTTTTGTTAATTTTTCCATAAGAACCTCCTCTTTACTAATAAAATATTATCATATCTATCAGTTAATGTCAAACATTTGTTTGTTTAAATAATATATTTTGTTTGATATAATATAAAAGAATAGGATAGGGGATAAATTATGAACGATGGAGAGATTATTTCTAATATAAAAAGTTTAGGCATAGATATGATTAATAAAGCAGGAAAGGGTCATCCAGGAATTGTTTTAGGAGCAGCACCTATTTTATATTGTTTATATGCTTATCATTTAAATATAAATGCCAGTGATCCAAAGTGGTTTAATCGTGATCGATTTGTAATGTCAGCAGGACACGGTTCAGCACTACTATATGCTACATTGTTTATGAGTGGTTTTTCTCTTTCGATTGATGATTTGAAAAAATTTAGACATATAAATTCTAAAACACCAGGTCATCCTGAAATAGGAAAAACTCCTGGTATAGATTGTTCAACAGGAGCACTAGGTCAAGGGATAGCTACTGCAGTTGGAATGGCTTTGGGTGAAAAAATATTACAAGAAAGGTATCGCGTGAATGCACATGAGAGTTTGCTTAATTATAATATTTATACTTTAGTTAGTGATGGAGATCTGATGGAAGGAATATCATACGAAGCAGCTTCATTGGCTGGAACTTTAAAACTAGATAATTTAATTGTTTTATATGACTCTAATGATATAACATTAGATGGTTCTATTGATAAAACATTTAAAGAACATGTTCGCGCTCGTTTTGAAGCAATGGGATGGGTTTCTTTATTTGTTAAAGATGGAAATAGTGTTTCTGAAATAAATAGAGCTATAAATAAAGCCAAAACACTTAAAGTTCCAGTTTTTATTGAAATTAAAACTAAAATAGGTGATGGCTCTTTAAATGAAGGTAACAATAAATCACATAGTGGTAAATTATCAAAAGAAGATGTTGAACAATTAAAAGCTAAATGGAACTTGCCTGATGAAGAATTTTATTATAATTCAGAATGCTTAAATACTATGCGTAGTAAAATTGCTGATCGTGTTAATAATAAATATATGACTACAAATATTCAGTATAAAGATTACGTAAATACAAAATGTGAAGGTGATAAGACTTCAGCAAATTATATGTTTGATAATGATTTTAAATATAATTTATTTAATGTTAACTGGGATTTTGAATCACATCAAAAAGAAGCTACTAGAGATTCTAATAAAATGTTTATTGATTATTTAAATCATAATATTAAAACATTTGTAGGTGGAAGTGCTGATGTAGGAAGTACAACTAAAACATATATTGAAGATTTAAAAGATATTACTAAGTATGATTATAATGGCAATAATATTTGGTTTGGAGTTAGGGAGCATGCTATGGGAGCTATTTTAAATGGAATGGCATTAGTAAATTTAAAGCCTTTTGGCTCTACATTTTTAAGTTTTGCTGATTACTTAAAACCTGCTATGAGATTTTCTGCTTTAATGTCCTTGCCGGTTATATATATATTCACTCATGATTCTATAAATATTGGTTCAGACGGACCAACACATCAACCTGTTGAACAATTAGCTATGATTCGCTCTATACCTAAAATGAAATTATTTAGACCAGCAGATGCTAAAGAATTATTAGGCTGTTGGCAAGTTATGCTTAATTCTAATGATAATCCTAGTACACTTATTTTAAGTAGAAAAGAAGTTGAAATGCATCAAAATACAGATGCTAAAATGAGTATTTTAGGTGGATATATATATTATAAAGAACAAGAAGAATTAGAAACAATTATTATAGCAAGTGGAACTGAACTTACTTATGCTCGTAATATTGGTTATGAATTATCTAATATGGGATATAACAAACTTAGAATTGTTAGTATGCCTTCTATTGAACAATTTTTAGAATGTAAACAAGAATATAGAGATAATGTTATACCACCTAATATAAAAAAGATAATTATTGAAGCAGGATCTTCATTTGGTTGGCATCTTATATCCAATAATAATATGCATTATATAACAATTGATACTTTTGGTGTTAGTGGTACTAGTGATGAAGTTTTAGAATATATGAATTTTAGTTATGAACAAGTTAAAAATAGAGTTATTGATATTATTCAAAATAAATAAATTATTTTTAAAATTATAAATATATGTTGAAATTTTCTATCAAAATACGTTAATACTAATATAGTAAATAATAATAAAGAAGTGAGTGTGAAATAATGAAGAAATATAAAAAAGGAATAATAACAACTTTAGGTATTGTATTAGGTATAATAGTTTTAAATGTTATTATATCAACTACAACAGGTGTTAATGTTTTAAGTAATACTATTAATTATATTACTAATAAAAAAAGTCCTAATGAGATTAAAAGTATTAGTTTAACTAGTGATGGGTATAATGATAATACTGGTGGAAGCTATGATATAAAAAAGAGTGCTGAATGGACAGGCACTGATACGGCACAAATTAATTTTGATGTAGATACTAAAACAAAAAAGAAATAACAACCCTAAAGATGTAATTTTAGTATTGGATACTTCTGGTAGTATGAGTGATAGTAGAATATCCAGTGTAAAAAAAGATACAATAGAATTTGTATCAAATTTTTTCAATAATAATGAAAACATTATCTTTTAGATAATAATTATATAGGAGGTAATGATTAATGGAAGATAAAAAATGGTACTCAGGTAAATACGATCGCGTGTTTAAGGAAGTAATGTTAAATGAAAATAATAGGGATATATTAAAAATGTTACTAGAGAAAA
>CAVDCT010000040.1:0-3842 GCA_963607615.1 Roseburia sp. AF12-17LB | reverse complement strand
TTAGAAAGTGATGATACAAAGTTATTACCATTCATAAATAAATTAGAAAAATAAGCAAAATAAACATTTAGAAAAGTAATAATAGTTCCAAGTCCAATCGCAAGAAGTAATTTAGAAAAATAATACTTCTTTTTTGATATATTTGTAGATACCGTATTTTTGATTGTTCCGTTTGAAAAATCACAACATAAAACAAATACTACTACCGCTATAAAAAAATAATACATATTGTTATTATGAACAACATTTGCTACATCAACTTCATAATGTCCATGATTAATAAGTATATCTCTTGTTTCACTCATACTTTTAACACTATATAATTTTTCCAACCATTCATCGCTTAGTCCATAATTTTCAGTTGTATCTCCAGATACATTAAGCCCTACATTAAGAGGAGATACAGTGTATGCAGACATAAGTGATAAGAGAAATAAAAGAATTATAATTATATAAATACCTTTTCCTTTTAGTATTCTAAATAAATCTGCTTTTATTATATTTAACATTATTTAGCCTCCTTAATAATCTCTTTGAAGTATTCTTCTAGTGAAATACCTGATTCATAGAATCCTTTTATTTTTATTTTATTGTTTACTAAAACATCACTTACTTTATCAGAATCATCTGTGTAATCATATACTCTAATTTCTTCATTATTTATCACTTTATAATTATTTGTATTTAGTTCTTTTTCTAATAAAACACTTACTTTTTTTGAATCATCTGTTTTAATTACTAGACATTTAGAACATTCTAAATCTAATTCTTCTTTTGATAATTCCTTAATTAATTTTCCATTTTCAAGAAAACCAAATTCATTTGCTAAAAGGTATAATTCTGATAATATGTGACTAGAAATAAGTAGAGTTATTCCATTATCTGATAACTTCTTAAATGTGTCTCTAAGTTCACTAATACCTATTGGATCTAATCCATTTATTGGCTCATCTAATATAACAAAATCAGGACTATTTAATATTGCTAATGCTATTCCTAATCTTTGTTTCATTCCTAGTGAAAATGTTTTAACTTTTTTCTTACCTGTGCCTGTTAGATTTACTAACTCTAATACTTTATTAATTTGGTTTTTATCTACAATACCTCTTTGAATAGTATAATATTTTAAATTATCATAAGCCGATAAATTTGGATAAAACGCTGGATATTCAATTAATGATCCAACTCTTTTTTTATTATCAAAAAGTTCATCATTTTCACTGCAAGTGTTAAACAATTCAAATGTTCCACTTGTAGGAGATGCTAGCGTTGTTATTATTTTCATTAATGTTGTTTTACCAGCACCATTACGACCAATCAAACCATAAATATCCCCCTTTTTAATTGTTATATTAACATTATCTAATACTACATTTTTATTATATTGTTTTGTTAAATTATTTGTTTTTAATACAACTTCTTTCATATAATCATTCCTTTCAAATTAATTATACAAAAAAAGTGTTAAAAATTTCTTAACACAATCCTTAAATTTTCCTTAATTTTTGAACTTATATCCAATACTCCATATAGTTTCTATATAGTCTTTGTTTGGATTTGCTTTTTTTAGTTTATTTCTAATTTTACTTATATGAACATTCAAAGTATTTTCATCAGCAGAATCAATATTGCCCCATACATTATCAAATAAAATACTTTTTGTTACTACTTGATTATTATTTTCCATAAGTAGTTTTAATATGTCAAATTCTATTTTAGAAAGATTAATATTCTTATTATTACAAACAACACTATATGACTTCTTATTAATTTCTACATCATCAATAGTTATTATATCTTTACTATCTGTATTTGTTTTTCTCAAATGAACTTTTATTCTGGCAAGTAATTCGGCATTATTAAATGGTTTAGTAATATAATCATCAGCACCTAATTCAAATAAATCTAATTTTTTGTCTATATCATTAATTGCTGTAGTTATGATAATAGGAACATCATTAATAGTTTTCAATTTTTTGATAATTTCTTCACCATTTTTCCCAGGTAACATTAAATCTAAAACTATTAAATCAATTTGTTTATTATGAATCAACAATGCTTCAGTTCCAGAATATGCAGAACTAACATTATATCCATTATTTGATAATAATTCTTGCAACATTTCATTTATATTTTTATCATCTTCTATTATTAAAACTTTTTTCATTAAAGCACCACCAAACATATTAACTAACAAATATTATACCACAAAAAGTAATTCTATAATTGAACTGTTCCATAGATTGTAATTTTTCAATTACTTACATATCTTTTTTGTGTTTTATAAATTCAATATTATTTCTTTCTAAATCTTCAATAGTAATATCGCCATATTCTAAAGATGTTGCAACTGTTTCTTGATAACCATTAGAATAAATAACAATTACATTTTTACTTTTGATACAAGGAAAATAATAAATAAATTCTTTATCTTCATAAAACTGTTCCAATGCTTCAGCACAAGCGATATTTTCTTCTTTTACTTTATCGATTATTTTTAAATGAGTAAATGGCTGATTATTTTTATTTATATAATTTTTTTCACTTATCAATACTACTCCAATAACAAGAATAATAGGTATAACTATAATTATAATCTTCCTAAATAAATCTTTATAATTAATCTTGTTTTTTTCTAAAAGAAATATATTTTTCAATAACTCATTAATAGATTTTATATGCAATATTTCATACATTATTAAAGAGCCAGATACATTTAAAATTACATCATCAATATCACAAGATCCAGACATAGTAATAAACTGCAATAATTCAATTCCAGTCACTATACAAATCATAGTTAATAGAAAAGTTTTAAAATTATTTTGTTTCTTAAATAGTAATGGCAAGAAGAAAGCAAAAGGCATTAATGCAATAACATTACCTAATATATTATAGATAAAAATATAAGGTGCTATATTGCCACTAACAAACTTTGTAACATAAGAGATAATCGTTTTGAAAGGAACAAGATTAAGTGAATTAGATAAATAGTTTTTAAATATTTCATTGTCCCAATTTAATATATTAAAATTACCTCTGTAAAAGTAATCATCAAATAAAGTAAGTGTTGAGAGTAGTATTATATATAACAATAACCATATTGAAATATTGATTTTGAAAATTTTCTCTTTATATTTCTTATCAACATATTTAGTTAAGAAGAATCCCCCTAAATACATTAGCAAACAACTTGCTGATAATAATATTATTCTTCCACTAGGGCTTAAGTGGAATAGTTTATTAAATTGTAAACTAAAATAATAGATTAATATTATTGCTGACAATAAATAAGTAATTATACTAACTATCAAATTTATCTTCTTTTTCATATTTCATCTCACTTTCAAATTGTTATTTGCATTACTTTCTATTTAATGATTTGCATATTGAACTTCCAATAAATAATCCAATACTTGCAACAACTAAATACCATACAGAATGAATTAAAGCCGATTCATTATAATAGATAAAAACTGATGGTATAAATATTATTGAAGTAAATACTGAATAGAAATATTTAATTTTATTATTAGATAAAATTCCAATAAGTAATGATAATATAAATGTTCCAACAATTATTAAAAACACCATTCCCATTGCATCTGTTGGTCCTGCAAATAATGGTAAAACATAAAATAATAATAATTGTAAAATACCTATTATAATTTCTTTAATATTCTTTTTCATAATCAATCCTCCATTTCAACAAATTACTATTTGTCTTTCAGTTTATATTATATCATTTTATTTACTTAAAATATTAAAATGTTGGTTAATTTTACTGAAATCATGTTATACTAATTTTAGTTAGTAGTTATTACTGCCTATAATTATTGCTT
>CAVDCT010000039.1:0-4047 GCA_963607615.1 Roseburia sp. AF12-17LB | reverse complement strand
AGGATGATCTTTTCAACCATCCTTACAAACAATTCATTTATCAAATTTATTGTTACCAACACTATTTGACAAAGAACCTATATTTAATAACAACACACCTGTTAGGTTCTTCGCCAACACTTTCAGTAGTTACGTTATTAAAGTTACTTAATAATGAATGAACAATTCTTCTTTGATATGAATTCATTGGATCTAACTTAGTATCTATTTTTGTTTTTTGAACTTCACGAACAATATTTTTTATTTGATATTCAAAATTTTTTATTTTTTTAGCACGATAATTTGAAGCATCTAAATTCACCTTAATATCCATGCCAGTCTGCTTATCTAAAGATTGTCTTAGTAAAAATTGCAAAGAATTTAAATTTTTACCTTCTTTTCCTATTAATATAGGATTATTATTAGAAACCATTGTCACATTAAAAATATTATCTTCTTCTCGTATTTCCAAATTCAATTCTAAATTCATTTTAGTTACGACTTGATTTAAATATTCTTTAATGAACTCTACAATATCTTCTTTTTTTATAACTTCAATCCATAATTTTTCATCATCGTTATGATTCTTTATTAATAAATCACAATTATACATATCAAGTTCTTCTATACACTTAGTTAAGCACTCTTCTTCATCTTTACCTTCATAATTATATACTTTAATCATACTACTTACTCCTTTTTACAATTAAATTCTGAATAATGGTAAATGTACTATTAGTAATCCAATATATAATAATTGCTGTTGACATTGAGAAAGACATAACAACAATCATAACCATCATAAATCCCATCATATACTTCATTTGTTTTTCTTGCTCTGGATTCATACTTGCGCCACTATTTAATTTAAATGAAAAATATGTAGTTATTGCAACCAATACTGGTAAAATTAAATATAACCAATGTCCCATTCCCATAGCTTTAATTGGAGCTGTTGACATTACAAACCCTAAAAAAGTATCTTCAAATAGCGCTGGTAATCTATATAAAGACTCATAGAAAGCAAAGAATAATGGAATTTGTATAAAACTGAATAAACATCCAGACATAGGATTAAT
Source organism: Roseburia sp. AF12-17LB (assembly GCA_963607615.1). Taxonomy (GTDB): domain Bacteria; phylum Bacillota_I; class Bacilli_A; order RF39; family UBA660; genus UBA5578. Next base: position 2,989 of record CAVDCT010000039.1, on the reverse strand, counting down.
ATTATACTTTTTATACACTTGCATCATTTCAGTACTTTTCTTCATCATACTATCTTGATCTGTTTTATTAGCATATTTCTTTTCTATTTTAGATAATTCAGGATTAGCTTTCTTCATATTCTCTGATTGCTTAGCTGTTTTTAAAGTTACAGGATACATAATAGCACGAATTAATAAAGTTGTTATTATTATTGCTAAACCATAATTCTTAACTAAACCACCTATTTTAATAATAACCCAAGTTAATGGTTTAATAAAAATACTATTCCAAATACCTTCATATCCCCCACTAGTAATTTTAAATTCTTTACATGGTACTAACTTGTCAACATCAACAATTGAGTCAACTTTTTTCTCATATTCTTTTTTACTTATATCACCATCTTCTAATTGCTGTGCATATTTTTTTTCTAATTCCTCTTTATTATCGCGATATAATTTTAAGTTATCTTCATCTGTAGGAGCACACATAATATTAGCTGGTAACGTTTGTCCTGTTGTTTCATTAGTTACTACTTTACCATCAGCATTTTTTAAATTTTTAGTACATCCCGTCAAAGATAACATCATTACTATTAATATAACAAACAGTAGTCTATTTCTTTTCCTCATCTATTTCCTCCTTATATATATTTAAGGAATCCAATGCTTTAAGTAAATTCAGTTCCATTTCTTGAAAGTTCCTTAATAAAATTCCTCTTCCTACTATTATAATACAATTAAAGCCATTTTGATAGTCTTTTTTATCCACTATAGACTTTAATTGCCTTCTTATTTTATTTCTTTTAACAGCATTTCCAAGTTTCTTACCTACTGAAAAACCAAATTTATATGTATCTTGTTTTATTCTTTCTATATATATAATATAGTCCTTATATTTATATGGTCTCACTTCATTAATTATTCTATTAAATTCATAAGACTCTTTTAATATATTTATTTTCTTCATCTTCAACATCCTTTTATATAAAAAATCCACTGACGAATCAGTGGAAATAATTAATGAGATAAAACTTTACGTCCTTTTTTTCTTCTGCTATTAATAATATTTGTTTTCATACGAGCCATAAATCCCATTTTTTTACTTTTTCTATGATTATTAGGTTGATATGTTCTTTTCATTTTTACACCTCCATTTATATATAGATTTCTGCTTGCTTTATAGATTATATATTTTTTTTACTATTTTGTCAAACTTTTTTTACTAAAGTGTGCAAAAGAACTAAAATATTGTTAATGCACATAGTTATGCACATTTTTTAATTCGTTTAGGTCAATATTTTTAATATTTTTTTAAGTTATACACATTTTTGTGCATAACTTATGAACATGTTTTTTTGTGTGTGCATACCAAATACACATTTTTGTGCATAACTCTTTTAGACCATATTTAATAAAATAAAAGTGATGTTGATAACATGTTGATAACTAAATTATGCACATTTATATAATTTTTTCTTTAATTTTTACCATAAATAGTGTAGAATATAGGTGTATAAAAAGAGCGAGGTAGGTGATTTAATGGATTTAGAAAGCATATGGAATTCTTTTTTAGAAAAAATTAAAGGTCAAATGAACGATATTTCATATGAAACATGGTTTTCAGAATCAAAACTCGTTTATTTAAAAGGGGATACCGCTAAAGTATTAGTTCCATCAATCGTTCACAAAAAAAATTTAAGTAATAATTATACCGATTTAATTGAAGAAAATTTCACAGAGCTTACTGGGACAAATTTTAAATTTGAATTCTACATAGAAGAGGAATTAGAAACAAACATATTTATAGATACAGACGAAATTGGAATTCCAAATGAAAAATTTGAAACAAATCTTGATCCTAAATTAAGATTTGAAACATTTATTATAGGAAATAGCAATAAATTTGCAGCTACTAGTGCTCTAGCTGTTGCTGAGCAACCTGGTAATATGTATAATCCGTTATTTATATATGGCTCAAGTGGGCTAGGGAAGACACACCTGATGCATGCAATTGGAAATTATATTACAGAGAATAGTCACAAAAAAGTTCTATATATTCCGTGTGATAAATTTGTTTCTGATTTTGTTGAAATTTGTAGAAAAAATTCTGCCGACAATAACAAAGAATCAATAAAACAATTTAAAAATAAATATCGTGATATTGATGTATTAATTATTGATGATATCCACAATTTAGTAGGTGCTACTAGTGCACAACAAGAGTTTTTCAACACTTTTAATGAACTATATAATAATAATAAGCAAATTATTATATCATCAGATCGCTCTCCTGATGATATAAAAAAATTAGAAGAACGTTTAAAAACAAGATTTAACTGGGGATTACAAATTGATATCTTACCACCCGAATTTGATTTAAGAATGAACATATTAAATAAAAAAATTGAACAACAAGAACTAGAAAATAAATTTCCTGAAGATGTTAAAGAATATATTGCAAGTAATTGTGTTGGAGACATAAGAAAATTGGAAGGAGCAATTACTCGTGTTTATGCCTATGCAACAATAATGAATGGCTCAGATATCACTCTTGAACTTGCAATTGAAGCACTTAAAGACTTTTTTGTTAAAAGAATTGTAGCAAAAAATAAAATTGATCAAGTAATTCAATTAGTAAGTGATAACTATAACATATCTCCAGAAGACTTAACTAGTAAGAAAAAAACAAATAATATAGCAATTCCAAGACAAATAGCTATGTATATATGTCGTGTCTATCTTGAAGAAAATCTTACAAAAATAGGGATTGAATTTGGAGGGAAAAATCATACAACAGTTATGCACGCTGTTGATAAAATTAAAAATGAGATTTTAAAAGATGAAGCACTTAATAACGAAATACAAAAACTTATCAACAAAATTAAATAATTTATTATACATCAATGTTCATAACTTAAAATAATACACATTTTATGCACACTGATTTTGGTCTTTAATTAAAAGGTATAAACTAAGTTATGCACATTATGCACATTAATAATAATAA
>CAVDCT010000038.1:0-4159 GCA_963607615.1 Roseburia sp. AF12-17LB | reverse complement strand
GATATGGAATGGCAAAAAGAATATAATCTTCCAATTAAGAAAGTAATGCAGGCTGATGGAACAATTAATCCAGAAGTTGCTATAATTGGTGGAATGAAAACGCTTGATGCAAGGATGAAGATTGTTGAGGAATTACAAAAACAAGGTCTATTAGTAAAAAGTGAAAAAATTGAACATTCTGTAAGTACGCATGAGAGATGTGGAAATGAAATAGAAATAATTAATTCTCCACAATGGTACATTGACATTTTAAGTATAAAAGATGAATTGATTAAAGCAGCAGATGAAATTAATTGGCATCCAGAATCTATGAAAACTAGATATTTAGATTGGGTTAATAATTTAAAATGGGATTGGTGCATATCAAGACAAAGATATTTTGGTGTACCATTTCCAGTATGGTATTGTAAAGAGTGTGGAGATGTAATGATTCCTGAAGATAAAGAATTACCATTAAATCCATTAGAACATAACCCACATGGTGCTTGTAAGTGTGGATGTAAGGAATTTATACCTGAAACAGCTGTAATGGATACATGGGCAACATCATCTGTATCACCATTCATTAATATGAAATATGGTGAAGATGACGAAAGAAAATTCTTATATCCTATGAGTATGAGAAGCCATGCACATGAAATAATAAGAACATGGACATTCTATTCAATTGTAAAAAGTTTATATCATACTGGACAAGTACCTTGGAAAGATTTAATGATTTCAGGATTTGTACTTGCTAAAAAAGGCGAGAAAATAAGCAAATCTAAAAATAATGCTAAGATGTCTCCTAATGACTTATTAGATACTTATGGTGCTGATATGATAAGATATTGGACTGCATCAAATAAATTAGGAACAGATACATGGTTTGATACAAAAGATATAGAAAGTTCAAAGAGATTTATGAACAAATTATGGAATTCTGCTAAATTTGTAGATATGCACATCAAGGATGCTGATTTAAGTGAAGAAACAGAATTGCAATCTATTGATAAATGGTTAATCTCTAGATGTCACGAAACATTTGAAAAATATCAACAACAAATGGAAAATTATGAAATGGGCTTAGCAAGACAAGAAATTGATAAATTTTTCTGGAACGATTTATGTGATAATTATTTAGAAATGGCAAAAGAGAGATTATATAATCCTGATAATAAATATGGAGATTCCCAAAAAGCTGCTCAACAAACTTTAGCAACTGTATTCCTTGAAGTATTAAAAATGTATTCACCTTTTGTTCCACATATTACAGAATATATTTATCAAGAATTATATAAATCTAAACTTAAAGATGAACTTCTTTCTACAAGTAAATTCACAGAGTTACCTTATGATAAAAAATATATAGAATTTGGTGATGCAATGAAAAAAGTAGTAGGAGATGTTCGTAAATATAAAACTGAACGTAATTTATCAATGAAAGAACCAATTGAAGAATTGAAAATATCAACGTCATTGGATAATATTAGATGTTTAAGAGATTCAATTTTAGACATTCAAAGTTGTACTCGTGCTGAACATATTGACGTTGAGAAAAGTGATGAAACAGAAGTAACAATTACTGGAAGAAATATTGAAGATAGTTACGTAGAAGATGCAATAGATGCACCAGTTCAAGAAGAAGCAAAAGTCATGAAACTTGTTAGAAAAGATAAGAAAAATCAATAAAACTTATCTTTTTTTCTGCAATTTATCTAATTTTATTGAATATATAAGGAAAATCTGATATAATATTTGCAACTGCTGAGAACAAGAGGAGTAGATTACCAATTTATTACAGAGAGCAAATGTTTGGTGTAAATTTGCATAATAGGTAATTGAAGGTAGCTTGGGAGCATATTTTCTGAACTATTAGTAAGAAATTACGTATCGCTGCGTTAAAGCATTAAGCTGCATATTAATAAAATAATATGAATTAAGGTGGTACCGTGGACTTCAAGTTCATCCTTTGATTAGGATGGGCTTTTTTATATGAAAGGAAGGAATTAAAATGTTAGATAAGAAGTATAATTCACTTGAAAAAGAAGAAAAATGGTTAAATTATTGGAAAGAAAATAAAATATATGAATTTAAACCAGATCAAAGAAAGGTATATTCAATAGATACACCTCCTCCAACAGTTAGTGGTAAAATACATATTGGACATATATTTTCTTATTCACAAGCAGAAATGATTGCAAGATATAAAAGAATAAGCGGATATAATGTGTTTTATCCATTTGGCTTTGATGATAATGGTCTTCCTAGTGAAAGATTAGTAGAAAAGGAACAAGGTAAAAAAGCACATGAAATTGGTAGAGAAAACTTCTCTAAATTATGCTATGAAACAACAGACAAATATGAAGCTGAATTTCAAGATTTATTCTCTAAACTTGGTGTAAGTACAGATTGGAGTATGCACTATAAAACAGTAAGTCCATCGACAATAAAGATAAGTCAAAATTCATTTTTGGATTTAATAGAGAAAGGACATTGTTATCATAAAGAAAGCCCTGCATTATGGTGTAATGAATGCTTAACGTCTATTGCTCAGGCTGAATTAGAAACAAAGACCATTAAAACAACATTTAATTATGTAAATTTTGAAACTGTCGAAGACGGTGAAAAGTTTACTATTGCTACAACAAGACCTGAATTGATGCCTGCCATTGTTTGTGTATTTGTAAATCCTAATGATGAGAAGAATAAACATTTAATAGGAAAAACTGCACATATTCCAGTAATTAATGTTGATGTTCCAATTATGGGTGATGAAAAAGTTGCAATTGATAAGGGTACAGGTATTGTTATGTGCTGTACATTTGGAGATCAAACAGATATAGAATGGTGGAAAAAATATAATTTACCACTTAAATATATATTTACAAATGATGGAAAAATAATTGATTCTGTACCAAATTATGGTGGCTTAAAAATAAAAGAAGCAAGAAAGCAAATCGTAAATGATTTACAAGCAGGTGGCTACATTGTTAAAATTGAAGAGTTAGAACATGAAGTACAAACACATGAAAGATGTGGCAGAGAAGTAGAATATATGGTAATGAAACAATGGTTTATTGATATAATGAGCCATAAAGAAGATTTCTTGAGAATTGGAAATGAAATTAATTGGTATCCATCACACATGCACAACAGATATGAAGAATGGGTTAATAATGTTGCATGGGATTGGTGCATATCAAGACAAAGATATTTTGGTGTACCATTTCCAGTATGGTACTGTAAAGAATGTGGTGAACCTATATTTGCATCAAAAGAACAATTACCTGTTAATCCGTTAACTGATACTCCACCAGTTGAAAAATGTTCTAAGTGTGGATGTAAAGAGTTTATACCTGAATCTGATGTTATGGATACGTGGGCAACTTCTTCAGTTACACCACTTATTAATATGAAATATGGCGAAAAAGATAATTACGAATCTATTTTAAAACCTATGAGTTTGCGTAGTAATGCGTCTGAAATAATAAGAACTTGGGATTTTTATACTATTGTAAAAAGTTATTATCATTTTGGTATTAGACCTTGGGATAATGTTATGATTTCAGGATTCGTAATGGCAAACAAAGGTGAAAAAATAAGTAAAAGTAAGGGAAATTCAAAAGTTGAACCTTTAGATTTAATAAAACAATATTCTGCAGATGTTGTAAGATATTGGACTGCATCTGGAAGGTTAGGAACAGACATTACATATAGTGAAGAAACATTACTTCGTGGTAAAAAATTAGTTAATAAAATATGGAATGTTTCTAAATTAATTCAAATGCACCTTCAAGATTATCAAGATAAAGACTTTGATGATTTTGAATATGTTGATAAATGGATCTTAGGTAACTTTATTAAGATGGAAAAAGAATATATAAAATATTTAGATAATTATGAAATAGGATTAGCTTTAAATATTTTAGAAAAGTTTTTCTGGAATTTCTGTGATAACTATATAGAAATTGTTAAACATAGATTGTATAGACCAGAAGAATTCGGTGAAAAGGCAAGATACTCTGGACAAAAAACTGTCTATATGTTACTTTATAAATTATTACAAGATTTTAGTGTTTTCTTCCCATTCATTACTGAAGAAATATATCAAGACATATATCATGATATGAAATCAATACATATTACTGAAATTAAACCTTTAAATTACTCATTTGAT
>CAVDCT010000037.1:0-4207 GCA_963607615.1 Roseburia sp. AF12-17LB | reverse complement strand
TGATATGAAATCAATACATATTACTGAAATTAAACCTTTAAATTACTCATTTGATGATGAAATGTTGAATGGTGATTTAATGTGTGAAATAATAAGTGCAGTAAGAGGTGAAAAGTCTAGTAACAATTTATCATTAAAAACAACTGTTAAGGAATTAGATATAGATTGTTCAGCTGGCATAAAAGATGCAATTAAGCAATCTGAGAAAGATTTTAAAGCAACATTATTTATAGAAAAATTAATTTTAAATGACATAGAAAAAGACTATAAAATTAATAAAGTTGTTTTAGATACTGAAAATTCATAATACCTATAAAATTAAATAATTGTAATAAGTTAGGGGGATGTTTATGATAAGCAACAATTCTAATTTTGGATATGATAAGTATCACAGAAAAAAACCAATTAAAGAATTTAATTTAAATCAAACTATGTATTCTTTGGTAACAGGTGAAAATAAAGATGATTTAGATTTAAAAGCAACAGGCTTTATGGGAAATGATATGAGTTATAATGATTTAATAATATCAGCAGACAAATTAGCCCAAGCCTTCTATAATATTGGAATAAAAGATGGAGATAATGTGGCAATATTGACTATAAGTATGCCAATAGTTCAACAGTCATTGTTATCTCTTTCCAAAATTGGGGCTACTATGTCTTGGATAGACCTAAGATCTAAATCGAAAGATGTAGTAAGATACATTAATAGTAGTAATTGTAAAACAATAATAGTGTTTGAAGATATGCTTCCATTAATAGAGTCAATAATAGATGAAACTGATGTTAGAAAAGTTGTTGTAAGCTCACCAAAAGATTATTTATCTCCTATAGTGAAAGTGCTAGCTACGTTAAAAGATAAGAAAGATGGTAAAAAAATAGTATTGCCAGACGATTCAAGATTCGTTAGATTCAATGATTTTATTAAAAATGTTGATACTAATAATTTAATTACACCAGCATCATTTGAAAAAGATAGACCATCTTTAATCGTACAATCTAGTGGCAGTACAGGAAAGCCAAAACAAATAGTTCATACTGAATATAATTTTAATTCTGCAGTTCAAAAGATGGCTTATACAGATTTACCTTTTTATAAAGGAAATACAATGCACATTTCAATTCCACCTTTTATCATATATGGATTAGGAAATTCTATATATGCCAGTATGGCTTTTACAATGAAAGCAGAAATGAGTCCTTTTGTAGATGAGAACACAGTATATAATGATTTAGGAAAGTTTGATATATCTTTAGCAGCACCATTGCATTATAGATATATGTACAAACAATTAATAGAATTAAATAAAAGTATAACCGAATTAGAAAAGGATAACTCATTAGAGGCAAAAAAAGAATTGAAACGAAAGATGAAAGAGTTAAAACGAGTATTAACAGGAATTGATAGAGCCAAAGTATTTGTATCTGGTGGAGATAAAGTTGGTGCAGATGAACTAATAGAAATGCAACAAACTTTTAACAAAGTCATAGTTAATGGTTATGGTAACAACGAATGTTTAGGTGCTACAATAGTTAGTCCTATGTACGCCAATAAACCTGGTAGTATTGGGGTACCTATGGAAGGAATAGAAGTTAAAGTAGTTAATCCAGAAACTGAGGAGATATTACCACAAGGAGAAATTGGAGAATTATATATATCTTCTGATAATCTTTTTGTTGAATATTTAAATAACCCTGATGAAACAAATAAAATAAAAGTAATAGATGAATTAGAAAAACAATGGGTGAAATCAGGAGATTTATGTTATATAGATAAAGATGGATATATTATTCCTAGAGGAAGAAACCGAAGACTTATAAGAAAAGAAGCATTTAAGATTAGCCCTGATACAATAGAAGAGGTTATTAGTTCTATACCATTTGTACAAGATTGTGTTGTAGTTGGTGTGGATGATGAGAAATCTTTGTCAGTGCCAATGGCATTCATAGTTTTAAAAGATGAGACATTATCATTTGATGAAGTTAAAGACCAAATAAAAGAGAAATGTGTTGAAGAATTACCTGATTATGAAGTCCCAACTTATTTTGAACAAATTGATAAAATACCTTATACTCCAAACGATAAACAAGACTTTAGGACATTAGAAAATATAGGAAACGAGATAGTAAAAAATCAAAAATCAAAAAAATTAGTAAAAAAGATTTAATATAAATGACAAATAATTTACATATAAAAAGTAAGAAAATTCCGAAAAAACAACAATTTCGTTGTTTTTTTATGCTATAATATTCTTATCAAAAGTAGTAGAGTTTTAGGAGGATGATTTTTTATGAGTGCAAGTGGGACAATATACCTTACAATATCAGCACTAATTTATACGATAATTACTACAATTTTATTTACAAAGAAAAAGAAGATCAATAAGTTAGAAAATAGAATATTTACTAAGTTATTGATTTTATCAATTTTATCAATGATTTTTGAGTTAACAATTGTGCTTACTGTTAATATTCCTATGCTTAGTTCTATAATTCAAAAAATATTCTTAGTATTCATAGTATTGTGGTTATCACGTTTTATTGATTATACATTTGTAATAACAGTCTTTGATGCGAAGAAAAGTGATTTAGAAAATTATGAGAAATACAAGAATCTTCATTATATATTTCTAGGTATAAATGTATTATGTTGTATTGGAATTTTATTGTTACCAATTTATTTTAATAATATAGGTACTGCGAAATATACAAGCGGACCTAGTGTTAATATGGTTTTTACTATAACAGGAATATATTTATTAACGATTTTAATCCTATTAGTAACACATTTCAAAAAAATTAAGCAAAAAAATTGTTTGCCAATAATAGTTTTATTTATTTTATTAATTGTTTGTGCAATAATTCAAAAATCTAATCCACAAGTATTATTAACTAATACTGTATTTGGATTAATTATTTACTTAATGTATAACACAATAGAAAATCCTGATTTAAAGTTAATAACACAATTAGAACTTGCAAAGCAAAGTGCTGAGAAAGCAAATAATGCTAAATCAGATTTTTTAAGTAGTATGAGCCATGAAATAAGAACACCGTTAAATGCTATTGTAGGCTTAATAGAATTATTAAAAGATGAAGAAAATTTGTCGGAAGATGGTAAAGAAGCATTAAAAGATTTAAATACGGCATCAAATAGTCTGTTAGAAATAGGAACAGGAATATTAAATATATCTCAAATTGAATCGGGTAAAATTGATTTAATAGAAAAAGAATATTCACCAGTTGAAACTTTTGATGAACTATATAATTTATTAAAAGGAAGAATAGGTAATAAGCCTATTGATTTTACAACAAATTATGCTGATGATTTGCCAAAAAAACTATATGGCGACAAATCAAAGATAAAAGAAATTGTAACTAATTTATTAACCAATGCTATTAAATATACAGATGAAGGAAAGATAAATCTTGCTGTTAGATGTATAAATAACAAAGACACTTGTAAATTAATAATTTCCGTTAGTGATACAGGTAGAGGCATTCGTAAAGAAGTAATGGATAAATTGTTTGAAAAATTTACAAGAGATGCGGATGTTACAGATTCAACTATTGATGGAGTCGGACTAGGTTTAGCCATTACAAAGAGTTTGGTTGAAATAATCGGAGGTACAATAACAGTTAATTCGGTGGTTGGAAAGGGGTCTGTTTTTACAGTCGTTTTCTTACAAAGAATAGTTGATGATACTGTAAAAAACATGCCTAAACAAGAAACAATACCAGAGCAATCCACTTCATCAAATAATAATTATAAAATATTGATAGTTGATGATAATAATATGAATTTGAATATAGAAAAAAATCATTTGAAACATTATGGACTTGATTGTGATACTTGTTTATCTGGTGAACTTGCGATTGAAAAAATAACTTCAGGAATTAGATATGATTTAATTTTAATGGATGATATGATGCCTAGTATGAGTGGAACAGACACAATGAGAAAATTAAAATACGAAATGAATTTTACTAATCCGATTATTGTTATAACAGCTAATGCAACAACTGAAGCAAAAGAACAATATTTAAATGCAGGATTTGATGAATTTATTTCTAAACCAGTTAAACGAGAAGATTTATATAAGATAGTAATTAGATATTTACAAAAATAAAAAATATAAAAAGACAACAGTTTTGAACTAGTCAAGAAAAAGTAGACAGTTTAAAAAGGCACTTAAAACCCTGATTC
>CAVDCT010000036.1:0-4383 GCA_963607615.1 Roseburia sp. AF12-17LB | reverse complement strand
AAATTGTAATTTAGCGAATAGTAACTTAATTTTCTTTTTTATTAAACATATGGCGTACTTTATCTATTCGATTATTTGGTCTACGTGATTGAATAACTGGTTCACAAGTAGCAATTTGATAACCTTTTAATTCTGTCAAAAAAACTGCTTGCCCATTTGTATATAGAGTTAAAGTATTACGATATTCATTAATACAACGTACAGGAATATGTCCTGTAAAAATAATTTCATCATTTTTTGATTGACTAGTTTCAATTATTGCACAATGTTTTTGTGCATCATTATATGCACGAGAAAGGTATCCCTGTGGTGTAAAAAGTATAAACGAAAGATATGGCTCTAATAATTGCGTTCCCGCTTTTTTCAATGTTTGTTCAAGTACAATTGGGGCAAGAAAACGAAAATCCGAGGGAGTACTAACAGGGCTATAATAAACACCATATTCAAAACATATTTTACAATCTGTTACTTCCCAGCCATACAAACCTTGCTCCAGTCCATAATTAATACCTTCTCTTACTGCATTTTGGAAACTTTGATTTAAATAACCGAGTGAAACTTTGCTTTCGTACTGTATTCCACTGCCAATTGGAAGTGGAGTTATTGATAATCCAATTGATGCCCAAAATGGATTTGGTGGTACTTCAATATGAATAGTATAATCTGCCTTTTGTAATGGCTTTTCCAAATAAATTACGGTTGGATCTTCGATTCTTATGTTTATGTGATATTTTTCAATCAACAGAGAACAGATAACTTCTAACTGCACTGTTCCTAAAAAAGAAATGACGATTTCATGTGTTATCGTATCAACACAATAACGTAAAAGAGGATCAGTATCTGCAATTTCTGTAAGAGCATCCAATAATTTTTCTCTCTCTTCTATTTTTATCGGTTCAATTCTTGTTCGTAGCATTGGTACAGGCTTGTCATTCCATACATTGCATGGCAAAATCTTTTCATTTCCTATAATATCGTTCAATCTTAATGTATTGTTAGGTATAATAAAAATATCTCCAGAACAAACTATTTTTGTCTGTATCATTTCCCCATTTGAAGGAATATATATTTCTGTAAGTTTCACTTTCTTTTTCGATGGCAATATAATTGTATCTCGTAAGTGTAATGTTCCACTGTAAAGACGCAAATAAACTAATCTTTGCTTATGGTCTGTATATTCAATTTTAAAAACTCTTCCACATAGTTCTGAATCATTCTCATTCATTTCAGAACAAAAAAGATTTGAAATAGCTTCGATGAGTTGTTGAGTCCCTATATTATTTCTAGCACTTCCATGGTATATAGGAAACAACGAACCTTTTTTAACACACCTAGATTCTTCATACGTTAATTCTTGTATAGTCAATTTTTCTCCTACAATATATTTTTCTAAAAGTTTATCATTTTTGGAAATTACAGGATCCCAATCATCTAAATCAATGATATTTTTAATTGATATTTCTGGAGTTAATGTTACATTTTGCATAACAATAATATCATTTGAAAGTTTTTCTTTGATATTTTGATAAATATTATTTAAGTTAATTCCATACTGATCTATTTTATTTATAAAAATAATTGTTGGTATATTCATTTTTTGAAGTGCATGGAATAGTATTCGGGTTTGTGCTTGTACACCATCTTTAGCAGAAATTACTAAAATAGCTCCATCAAGAACAGATAAGGAACGATACACTTCTGTTATAAAATCTGTATGTCCAGGAGTATCTACAATATTGATTTTGTAGTCATTCCAATTAAAAGAAGTAACTGCTGCCTGAATTGTGATTCCACGCTGACGTTCTAAAAACATAGTATCTGTCCTTGTTGTTCCCTTATCTACACTGCCTAATTCTAAAATCGCTCCACTTGTATAAAGCAGACTTTCCGTTAAAGTCGTCTTTCCTGCATCTACATGAGCAAGAATACCAATGTTGATTATTTTCATGGAATTTCCCTCCCTACAAATTTATCTTTTAACTTAAAATCAATATTTACTAATTTTGTTCTTTTAAACTATTCTCAAAATCAATTATCCACTTTTCTAATGTTTCTACTAATGCTAATTGTTGTTTAAACATTTGTTTTCCAACATTAGGAATATGTTGTCTATGAGATTGTCTTTCATTTAGTAATTCTTTTAATTCTAATATCTTTGATTTTATATTAGAAACAAGAATCTTTTTTTGTTCATCATCTACTAAATCTAAATTCGTGATAATAACATTAAAATCCAAATATAGACTAACATCAGAATTTGAAATATCATTCATAAGTTTATTAAAATAATCATTACCTTTGTCAGTAATAGTATATACTGCTTTATCTGGCATATTTCCCTCTTTCTCTTTATGGCTAACAATATATTCTTTTGATTCTAATTGTAATACTTTCTTATAAATAGACTGTTCACTAATTTTTACCCATCTTGGTATATTACGATATTCTATATTTTTTTTAATATCATAAGCACTTTGTGATTTTTGTTTAATAAGTCCTAATAATACTAAATCTATATTTGACATAATCTCTACTCCTTACTTAATATTCTGTAACGCCAAGTCTATTTCCAAATGGATCTTCAAACTCGACTGCATTACCAGTTCCAATTTTAAAAGGCTCACTCAAAAACTTTATACCATTGTTCAACATTTCTTTATAGAAGATTGCAACATCTTCTACTTCAAACCATATTGTAGGCTTTAAATTCTCAAATTTATTTTTGTCTTTTAAAATTATTGCAGGTTCTTCATTTCCAATATTATAAGCAACCATTCCCTTATTAGAGAAATCAAATTTCTTTTTAACCCCAATATTTCCTCATAATATCTTTTTGCTTCTTCCATATTATCTACAGGAAGAAAATAGTTGTCATAATTTTTCATATATTTAATGTTCTCCTCTTTGCTATAAACTACGCTACTATATTTTATAGTAGTTATAATTAAATGTCAATAAATAATAAAAAAATAATTGCATTTAATTCGTTTATAATTCTTATAAAAAATAGATTAGTTGCACTGAACTAATCTATTTGTATAACTGCTTGTCGTACAAAAAAGACTGTCATTACTGACAATCTTTTCGGTAAATTACTATAAATCAATAACTATAAAATTGTAATTTCTTATTCTAATTCTTTTTTATGATTTAAGTGTATTCCTATATGTCCTATTCCTAATACTATTGTTGATATAATAAGAAATATATTTCTACCATATATACCTAGTAACAGAAATGCAACTACTGGCAAAGTAGCTCCTGCAACTGGTATTCCTAACAAGCTACTATACATATCTTTCATTGTTTTATTACTTTTAAAATATCTTATCCAATATATTTCGTATAAAATCATTATAATAAAGGCAATTAACAATATACTAGACCAGTTTGATATTTTATTTATATTAAAATCACTAAATATCAATGACAGACAGGTTACTAGCATTTCTCCAAGCCACTCCAATAGTAGTAATACTTTATTTTCATTTTTTACATATTTATCATAGCCTTTAGGCTTATTTTTACTCCATATAATATTTGGTAACATCAACATTAGTAAAAATATTAAACCTATATATGAAAATCCAAAGTGAATATTCATTAACTCATCTCACTTCCATATTGTAATTTGTTATTTAATCGGAATATAGATCTCAATAACAGAATCTTCTCTATTCCAATGAAATTTATAATCATATTTTTCAAAATAAACAAATTGCCTATTTTCTACTAAAATATTATTTTTAGGTATTATTTCTTTATAAACATAATTGATAGTATCTTTTAGTTTATTCATATTACCAATATGTTCTACCCTTAAATATTTACTTTTCAAAATTATCTTTTCTGTAAAATCATTTGGTACAAAATCTTTTTTAGGAATAGATATATAATAAAATATCTTATTTTCTATTTTTTCAATAAAAGCATATTTACACCAATTACTTCCTAAATATAACTTATTATTTCTTAATTTACTATTAAATATTTTCCAATGGTTTTGTGCTAATTTTACATTATTACTTAATGATTTTGATAATTCATACCTTATTCCTATTACATTAAATTCTTCTAATTCTATTATTTGATAATCCATCTATTTTACCTCTTTAATTTGTGTGCTGTTATAATTGTATAACTATATGAATTGATTGTTATTTTTATATTATCAATTTCACAATACCAATTTTTACCCTGTTTATAGATGTTACAATTTTTATCTAAAACTTTATTCTTACAATACTCAACAACATCATCAGTATCTAATTTAAGATTTTTCTTAATTCTATCAATACCCATTTCGGTAGTGTGAACTTTATCTATATTATTAAATAATACTTGTTTATCTTCCATAAATATCTCCTCTACAAATTACTATTT
>CAVDCT010000035.1:0-5995 GCA_963607615.1 Roseburia sp. AF12-17LB | reverse complement strand
GGTATACTAAAGACATAAAGAAAGTTAAAGATAATATATTACTAGTCATGTTAGGGTTAGATAAGAAAGACTTGATAGAACTTTCAAAAACAGACAAGGTGGTGTCAAAGTATATGGAAGAAGTAGAAAGAGTAAATGAGAATCCAGAGTTTAGAGAATATATAAGTTATGAAGAAGAACAGAGAAAGATACGTAATACTTTAATATCTGAAGCAAGAAAAAGTGGCTTTGAAGATGGAATTAATAAAGGAATAGAACAAGGCGCGAGTCATGAAAGATATTCTATAGCCAAGAAATTATTGGATAGTGGTATGAAAGTTGAAGAAATATCTAGAATTACTGAAATACCAGAAACTAAAATAAGAGAATTAAAAGATACTAATTAATTGTATCTTTTTTATATATAAGATTAAGTATAAATAAATTAGATCAAAAAAAGATTGAAATCAATCTTTTGACAAACTATTTTTAATAAAATAAACATAATATTCATCATAGGACATATCATTTGTATGAAGAAATTCAGCGATTTCTTTACCAACATAACGATAATAGTTACTTTTATAATAACCTGTTAAATTTTTTTGATTTTCTGGATATCTTAAAATAAAACCAAATTTGTAGGCATTTTCTTTTAGCCAATTATTACTTACTATTTCAAAACTTAATCCAGTTTGACTTTCTGAGTATCCTGGTTTTTCATAGTAGTATTTATTTTTATAATATAAACTATTTTGTTCTTGATAAGATACATATCCTTTTATAATATATAGGCTAATATTACTCTTTAAAGCTTCATCATACATTTCTTGGTATGCTTTATAAGTTTCTTCTGTTAATTTTCCTTTACCTATTGAAGTGTCGATATCTACTAAATTACTAGGCTCATAATCTTTATCTAAATAATAATATTTATTAACTAAAATCTTTTCTTTAGCATTTAAATTAGCTTCTTCACTATCTTCATAAGGTTTTAAATCAAGGTTATTATTAACTAGAGTAATTATTTCTTTAGTAGATTTATTTTTATTTTTTAATGAATAATTATAATAACGTTCTAAATTTGATAAAATACTTAAATCTTCTTTGAAAAAAACTACATATTTTTTCTCATATTTAATATCATATTTATCAAAATCATTATTAACAGCATAAATTGTATCTTCAGCACTTAATTTATAATTATTATAATATTTATTATACCTATCTATTTTATCTTTATCAAAGTCTTCATTATATATTAATTGTTTAGTAAAATCATTATATTTTATCATACTTAGGTTGTTATTTATAATATAAAATAAATCATCATTAGATACGTTAGGGTTTTCTTTATAATAATCTAAATATTTAGTTAATTTTTTATTGTTAAATTCTTTGCTTATTAATAAGTCAGTTAATTGACTCATATACTCATAATTATATATTTTTTTTATGTCTTTATTATTTAAAATGTCTTCAATTATACTTATTTCAATATTACTATATCCTATACTTTCTAATTTGTTTTTATGATTGCTATTTAAATTTAAATATAAACCAAAGCTTATCCATACTATACATAATATAGTAAAGAAGATTAAAGCTTTTTTTAATCTTCTTTGTTTTTCTTTTTTCTTATTATGATACATTTTCTATATAATAGGCATAGTATTCATCGAAAGTTATATTATTATCATGAATAATAGTAGCAGCTTCAACCCCAACATAACGATAATGCCAAGATTCGTAGTCATATCCAGTCAAGTATTCTTTATCTTTAGGATATCTTAAAATGAATCCATAAAGATGTGCATTTTCTTGTAGCCATTTAAATTCATCAGTTTGATCGAACGTTTTACCATTAGCGCCATATGTAGTAACATCCATTGTTAGACCAGTTTGATGTTCAGAATGACCTGGACGTGCAGCATAAGCATCAGTGTATTCCTGACCATGTTGACTTAAGTATTGATTATATATCTCTTCTTGTTCTTGATAAGAACGATATGAAGAATTAATAATAATAGTTAAATTTTGTTCTTTAGCAGCATTATACATATTAATAAAAGCATTATAAGCGACTTCTCTTAATTTAGCACTATCACCATATGAATACCAGTTTTTAACGTCAACTAAATCATCTGGTATATAATCTTTAGATAATTGATAATATTTATTGTTAAGCATTAAAGTATCTTTTGAAGTATCGGTTTGTTGAATATTAGTATATTTCTCTTTATCAGTACCTGTATTTACGATAGCAACAATATCATAAGAATTACTATTTAAATTATTTTCATAATACTCGATATAATTATTAACTTTATCTTTAATAAAATATTTTTCATTAATAATATCTAAGTACATTTTATCATACTCTTTATCTAGTAATGTATTCATAAATTCTTCATTTGTTTTACTTTCTAATGTAGTTATTTCTTCTTTTGAATAGCCAACATTTAATAATTTATATTCTATTGTTTTTCGGTAGTTAAGTTCATTAATAGTTTTAATAGTAAAGATACTAATAACAATAATTAAAATAATACAGCAAACTAATATTAAGATTGGTTTCTTTTTTATTCTTCGTCTTTTTTTCATATAGCCTCCATTATTTTTATTATACCTCAAAATCCTATAAATTAGTATAACTTTTGAAATTAATTGTCTTGACATTTGTCTAATAGTGTTATATATTAAATTTCAAAAAAAGGGGGATATTATAGTGAATAGAGTTTTTAGAAGTGATTTGAAAATAATAGGAAAATTATTTAATAGTGAAACTAGTCAAATATTTAAATTGGATAATGGTAGTATTTTAAAAATATATAAACCATTAATTTTGATGATTTATAAGATGATGGGAATGAGTTTAGAGTGTAAAATAATGCAGGCTAAACCAATAAAAAATGTTCCTGAGATTATTGTTCCAGAGATAGGCGTATACGATGAAAATAATTGCTTTGTAGGTTCTATAATGAAGAGTGCTAAAGGGATTGATTATAATACTTATGATGATAATTTATTAATTACAGAACGATGCAATTTAAAAAAATATGCTAATATGCATACTAAATTAGAAAGTATTGTTAAGCGTGGTAATAATGAAGGAATAGTTTTTCCTGATTTGTGTACTTGTGACAATATTTATATTGATTCTTATGGTAATATTCAATTAATTGATTATGATGGTTTACAAATAGGTAAATTTAAAGCACCAACGATGTCAACATCTTTAGGAGACTCAGATCAATATTTGATACCAAAGTATTGTAAAAATGGATTATTTACACCGAATCTTGATAAGAAAAGTTTAATTATATTGTATTTTCTTTTAACATTCAATATTGATTTAAACAAAATAGGAATAATTAATCCAAGAGATGGTAAGCAAATAACTTTAGAAGATATTTTTGATGTAATTAATCTTCAAGATAATGATATTAAACATAAAGTTTGGAAATGTTTTCAACCAAATGTGGAAAATGATTTTTTAGGTAGTGATGTGCATAGAATAGCTGATGAATATGATATGCAAGTAAGACCAATTAATGGGTGTTATCTAAAACGACTTCGTAAGAAATAAAATAAAATTGTTCTAATAATAAATTATTGACATATAATTGATAATATATAAAAATTATTAATAAAAGGAGATAATATGTTATCAGAAGAAATTTATGATTTGGTTACAATAAAACAATATAATGGAATACGAAATAATTGTCATGTTTGGATTCCACTTGGTTATGCAGTAGTTATTAAAAGAGGGGATAATAAAGCTGTATGTTTACGGGATGAGAATGTTGAGTATGAGTATTTACCTATTAGTAATGAAGAAAGAACCTATGATTATAGTAATATAGAAATAGGAACAATTCGAATATTTTCTTATCATAATCCTATATATGATAATATGTTAGTTAAAACAAGATTAAGATTAAATGTATTTATTGAAACATATAAATCATCTTTTACTTTAGATACAAAGTATGGACGTATAATTGATGAGGAAAAAACAAAAAAAATGATTATAAAAAAATAAAAGGCAGCTATGTCTTTTTATTATTTGTTTATGTTATAATAGTAATTAGTTTGGAAGTGAGATTATGATTAAGGGAAAACCATTTGTAAAGTGGGCTGGAGGAAAGAGACAAATTTTAGGCGAATTAAAAAAATTTATGCCTTTAGAATATAATTGTTATTATGAACCCTTTGTAGGTGGTGGAGCATTACTTTTTGATTTAGCACCTACACGTGCTGTTATTAATGATTTGAATAATGAACTTATGAATGTATATACAGTATTAAAAGATGAAGTGAAATATAATAAAATGTGTAAATTATTAAATAAGTATGAAACTAATAATTCAGAGGAGTTTTATTATGAAATTCGCAATAAGGATCGTAATTCAAAAAATTTTAATAAATTAAGTGACTATAGTAGAGCAGCACGTACTATATATTTAAATAAAACTTGTTTTAATGGATTATATCGTGTAAATAGTAAAAACGAGTTTAATGTTCCATACAATAAAAAAGATAAAGTTAATACGTATGATGGTGAAAATTTACTTACTATTCATATGTATCTAAATATGAATGATATAAAAATTTTGAATACTGATTTTGAAGAAGCTGTTAGTAGTGCTGAAGCTGGTGATTTTGTTTATTTTGATCCACCATATGATTCTGAAAGCCAGATATTTACGAGTTATACTCAAGATGGCTTTGGTAAGGAAGAGCAATTACGTTTATCGGAAGTATTTAAAAAATTAGATGCTAAAGGAGTATATGTAATGCTTTCTAATCATAATACTAAATATATTAATGAATTATATAGTGATTATAATATACATGTTATATCAGCAAAAAGAAATATAAATGCTAATGGTAATAAGCGTGGTAAGGTAGAAGAAGTAATTATTACTAATTATGAAACTAATAGTGATTAAAATAGCTAATGCTATTTTTTTTGTATTGACTTTATTAAATAACATATACTATAATTGCTTTAGAAAAGGTTGATATTATGATAAATAACAAAAGAAAATATGAGGGCTTTATTAAATTAACTATTTATGTTATCTCTATTATATTAACTTATATTTATATATTATATAGAATAATTTATACTTTACCATTAAAATTAGGATGATTAAATTTAGTTTTTGGTATATTGTTATTATTTGTTGAAATATATGAGGCGATAGATTTTACTATATATTTTTTTAATATATTGCGTTTTAGTAAAAAATCATTAGAAGTACCTAAAATAAAAGAAAATGAATATCCTGAAGTTGATGTTTTTATAGCAACTATTAATGAAAGTGAAGAACTTTTAAGTAGAACAATTGAAGGTTGCCTAAATATGAAATATCCTGATAAAGGGAAAGTTCATATATATTTATGTGATGATGGTAATAGATTAAATATTAAGACTTTAGCACGAAAATATAATATTAATTACATAACTAGAAAAGATAATAAAGGTGCTAAAGCTGGAAATTATAACAATGCCTTGAAACATAGTCGTTCGTCTTTAATTGCTACTTTTGATGCTGATATGTGTCCAACTGAAAACTTTGCTAATATGACCTTTGATATTGTAGAAGATGATAAGGGTGTAAAAAATATTGATTTATATTATACTAATTCATTTGTTGATACAGAAGTAACAACACCAATTAAACCAAAATCCAATATTGCTAATGTAAATACGTTAGATAATATATTTAAATATATTGGTATATTTGCATTTAGTTTAATTACAGTTATTATGAGTTTAGTATTTTATAAACGAAATAAGAAAGCTTAAAAATTAAAAGTCTACAGAAATGTAGATTTTTTTCTTTTATAAAAAGGAAATCATTATCTTTTAGATAATAATTATATAGGAGGTAATGATTTATGGAAAATAAAAAATGGTACTCGGGTAAGTACGATAGAGTATTTAAAGAAGTAATGTTAAATGAAAATAATAGGGATATATTAAAAATGTTACTAGAGAAAA
>CAVDCT010000034.1:0-8854 GCA_963607615.1 Roseburia sp. AF12-17LB | reverse complement strand
CGACTTGATTCACTTTTTTTATATAGAAATGTTTCACATCAATTGTAACACTACATATTCATGTATCAGATATGATTAACTATATTGAATTAAAAAAACAAATTGAAATGAATAAAGAAAATATAAAACAAGCAAAGAAAAAATCTTCAGAATTGGAACAAAACTCTAAAGATATAAAAGATAAAATTGATAATTTAAAAGTATCTAAAATTAATAAAGATAATTATATCTTATCAAAAAAAGATAAAGATTCTCTCACTTTCTTTATTAAACAAGTAGATAACACTAATAAGGAATATGGTAAGATACAAGATTTGTCTAATACTTTAATTAATGCTAGCGAGCAATTAAAAGAGAAGAATAATAAGATTAAAACTCTTACCGAAAATAATAAAGCACTTAATTTAAGAGTTAAGACTTTAAATGATACCCTTAAAGAAAAAGATAATGAAATATCATTTTTAAAATCTAAAATTAATGATTTAAAAAATACTCTTGATTATTGGAAAAGTAAGTTTAATAAATTAATTTCTTTCTTACATAGTAAACTTCATAATTGGTATGATAAAGATGATAAATATATTGATATAGTTAATGATATGTATGAAGATAATGTTTTAGATGATGATGACATTGAATATTTAGATTTAAGCAAAGAAAAAGATGACTTTGAAAGATAAGTCATCTTTATTATTATTTGATTTTTTTACACCATCATTAAAGACTTATTTTTATATTAGTAGGCTCTTTAGGTTGCATAAGTGGTGCTACATCTACACCTCTTGCAACCATATTAAACATTTGCTTCTTTTTTGATTCATCTGCTTGTGAATAGAATTCTGAAATACTACTCATTGTTTCTTCATCATAAGCAACTGACTCTGATAGCATTTTATTAAAATAATATGTTTTATCTACTACTACAAGTGGAATATCAAATTCACTTGATGCTTTTAAACAATCTTCAAAGTATTTGGCTTTCATAATTAAATCAACATACATATTATCCATATCATTTAAAGAAATTCCTTGAACATTTGCAGTTTGAGAAATTACATCTTTGTATTGTGCTAAGAATTCTTTTAAATTTCTAGAATTACCAATTTGTTGTATTTCTTTTTTATCTTCTTCAGAAATAAACGATAATTGATTTTGATATAAAGCTTCTAAATAGTTAAAATTATCTTGTTCCATGGATTCAGCCATCATTATAATATAATCTGGTTTTCTTTTAAATTCTTCACTTCTAGATTGATCTGTATTTCTTCTTTCTACTACAATTTCATTGTAACCGTTGTTAATAGTTTTAAGAATTTCAGATGGTACAAAGTATCTAGCTCTATCACCATTTCCTTCTTGTAATTCACGAGAGCCATCATAAGCATTAGCATATCTTCCAATAGAATCTATATCAGTATTTCCCATACCTAAAATTGATCCACTTTCTAATGTATCAAATCCAAAAATAATACTTCCTTGAGATCTAATAGAATATATTCCCTTTTCATTAATATAGCTACAAGCAACAAAGTGATCTTGTAATTGTGGTCTATCTAGCCAATCATTTCTATAATTAGTATCTATAACATCAGATGCTAAGGAACAAGATCCTACACAATGGACAAAGAAATTGAAATTAGCTCTAGGAACGCATACTTGTATATTTTTACCATTAAAGTTTATCGTATTTGAAATACTATCTTTAGGACCATACACTTGATTTCTTTCATCAATTCTATAAAGTGATTGAGAATATAATTCTGTATATTTACCTCTTAAATATGGTTCAAGTGGTATTTCACTATCATAAACTTTAGTATCCTTTAAATTATTATATAAATTAAATAAATCATTTATATTATCACACACTATAATTTTATTAATTAATGCTAAATAATTATATATTTGTGGTGGTAACTCACTATTTTTAAGATTATCTAAAGTATTATTATTGTCATTATCATGACAATACTTTGAATCAATATATTGTGCTTCTACTAGTTGTATATTGAATAGTGCTTTTAATAAACCATCTTTATTAGAAATTAAATCCTTTTGATTAAGATTATTTGCAAAGAATTGCTTTTTTAATCTATCATAATTTTGTAAAGATTCTATATTATTTACTTGATATTGATTATCTGGAAGTTGTAGAATGCTTACTAACTTTCTCAAATCTTGTTCTGAAAGATTTTCTAAATTTAATGAATTAACTAATTCTTGATAATTACTAATATTATTAATAACATTAACAACCATAGATGAAATATCGTATTCTTTATAATTATAAAGATTTAAAACTTTTGATAAAATTATCAATTCCTTATCATTTAATTTTGAAATAGACATTTGAACTTCAACATCATTTATAAATCTTTCATAATGTTCTTTATTAAGATTAAATATATTATCTTTTAATGATGTTGCTAAAAATGTATTAAATATATTATTATTTTTTTCATGATAACTTAATAACCATTTACTTCGTTCATAAAAATCCTTAGGATCAATATTTAATTCACCACAATAAGCATTTACTAATGTTTCATTTTGCATAATATCTGGTGGTAAAACACATTTAACTGCTAAATCTATTCTGTTTCTTTTTATACATTCATCCCTAAAAGCACTTGACTCAGTTAAACATTTTGGCAATGATTTAGTTTGTGATACTATTTCTATTAAATAATCTATATTTTTATTTATTAAATTTGTAAAAAATGTAGTTTCTGAATCTCTATTTTTTCTATCATAACATGACTTTTCTTTTAGCAAATTTAATAATTCAGTAAATTCATTTGGATCTAAACTTGATTTAAATTCAAATAAATGTTGAGCATATCTATCATTACCTAAATAATAAGGAATATTTTTATTATTCTCTAAAAATTTAACTAATAACTTTAAATTTGATAAAGAATAGTTTTCTAGTCCTCCAACTAATTTAATATGATTTCCTTTTAATATTAATTCAACAAAACTATCACAATCTTTTAATGCGTATGGAACACTTTGACCTTTTTCTTTGATAAAATTTTCAAAAAATTGTTCATGTTCTTTTATAAAGATATTTAATTTTTCCTTGCTTCCAAAAAAATCTCTTAAAAAACACTCAAACTTATATGAATATTGATGCTTTTGGAAAACTATATTGAACATAGCATTTAATTCATCTTTTGAAAAAGCAAAACCATTACTATGCATATAATATAAAATATTTTTATCTGATAGCAAAAAATCTGTTAATTTTTCAAGTGTAGCATTATCATTAATATTTAATCTTATATTAGCATCTTTTAATAACTCATATCTTTCACTTTTAGCAATAGCATAAAGCAAAGCATTTGTATTGATATTACTAAGATTTTCTAGTTCTGATAGACTAGTTATTTCTTTTAATTTATTAATAAGTTCGTTCATTATCTAACACCACCTAATCAAGATTTATATTTTGTATATTTACTAAAATATTATTATCATCAAACTCTAATTTAAAAGTTTCACAAAAATTGAAATATCCATTTAGTATTACATTATTATTAAAACTATACCTAAGTTTATCATCAACTATATCTATATCACACCATTTTTTTAATAAATATGAAATTGCAGTAGCATGACTAACAATAGCAATTCTTTTGTTTTTATATTCATCTAAAATTTTCATTATAGTAGAATACATTCTATTACTAACTTCTTTTTGACTTTCACCATTGCCAATTTTATAGTTTTCATCTAAAAATTGCTTTCTTTCAAAATTTTCTGGCAATTGATTTCAAGAATCTATACCAAATTTTCTTTCCCCAAAATCACTAATAACATTTATTTCTAAATTATTTTTTTCTGCTAAATATTTTGCAGTTTCTATTGCACGAGATGAATTACTAGCATATATTTCATTAATACCTTTTAATTCATTTACATTACACAATTTTTTTTGCATTTTCTTCTCCTAGTGGAGATAATATCATATTTCTATTATATTCTTCCCATAATACGTTATCACGATTAGAATAATTATCTATTTCAACAAATGGTGCTGAATGTCTTATCAAGTATATAGTTTTCATACAATCACATACCTTTCTTATATGATTATATCATTAATTTTATTTTTCCCATAATAATTGTTTGAGATTATAAAAAAATATGGTATTATATTTATAGTGATTAGTTATTTACTAATTTACTTTGAGAGTTTCAAATAACCTATGTTATCGCTCCATTGAGGAATCTGCTCGGAACTTTTCTAAGTTTGATATATGAATCTATTCGAAAGAATAGATTTTTTTGTGCTTCGAACCTCACGTGTAAGCTTGAAAGTACATAGAAATCATCCATCCAAGAGAAAGAATGCGAGTTATTAATAAAGATAGTATATTCTTATCTAGGTTTATGGAGAAATATTCATAATGAGAATTTTAAAGGTGTCGAATTCGACTCGTTTAAAAATAAATCCAAGCAATTTTGATATTATTATATAGTATTTCAATCTTATTTACTATAAATTAGATAAAAATTTGATAGAGATCATAAACTTAATTTAATCTTATTTTTCTATAAAATTTAGAAATAATGGTGTGAATTTATAGGATTAATATTATAATAATTAATGTTATATAACAATTGTTACAGAAAGGATGATAATATGCCACCAATTCCTAAAATATCAAAAGATATGATATTAGAAAGTAGATTTGAGATCATTAAAAATGATGGTATTGATAATTTAAATGTTAGAAATATAGCAAGTAAACTAAATTGTTCTACACAACCAATAATGTATCATTATAAAAATATGAATCTCTTAAAAGAAGAATTATATGATAAAGTTGATAATTATCATTCTGAATTTTTAATGAAAGAAAATATTAATACCAATCCATTATTAAATATTGGACTTCAATATATTAAATTTGCAAATCAAGAAAAAAATTTATTTAAATTTTTATTTCAAAGTGATAAATTTTCTGATTTCAATTTTGATGATTTAATAGACAATAATGAGGAAGAACTTAAAGCGATATTTGAGATAATAAAAAAAGAAACTAAACTTGATAATGGTAAGTATAAAAGATGATTTTAAGTTACTATTTATTACAGTACATGGATTTGCTAGTTTACTTGCAAACAATTCTATAACTTATGATGAAAAATATTGTACTCTTATGTTAGAAAAAAATTTTTATAAAATTGGAGGAAAAAAATTATGAAAAAATATTTGAAAAACACGAAACTTTATTTTGCATATTATTAATAATTTTATATATTGTAACCAATTCATATTGTGTTCAAAATTTTGACTATATAAGTTATATTAGTTTTATTATTAATACTATATTTTCTATTTCTTTAATTATATTAATGATAATGCTTAAAAGAACATCATATTACGGATTAAAAAAAGTAACAAATTTAAAAAAATATTTATATTTTATTCCTTTATTTTTAATAGGGACAGTAAACTTATGGAATGGTATTAATATTAATAATTCAACGAATGAAATAATATTTCATATTTTAACCATGATCAATGTTGGATTTATAGAGGAAATTATTTTTAGAGGCTTTTTATTTAAAATGATGGGAAACGAAAATGTTAAAAGAGCAATAATTGTAAGTGCAGTTACTTTTGAAATAGGGCATATAGTTAATTTACTTAATGGTGCAGAATTAATTCCAACATTAATGCAAATATATTATGCGATTTCACTGGGTTATTTATTTGTTATTATATTTTATAAGAGTAAATCAAATAACTCATTCTTTAATTAATTCACTTTCTATATTTAATATTGAAAATTCAGTATCTATATATGTAACATCTATATCCTTAATATTAGTATCATTTACTTATGCAACTTATATAAATAAAACTATTAAAGAATAATATAAATTACATTTTTTCTAATTTCAACTTTATACTATATATTTTTCAATTAAAATGATATATAATTGTTTTGAAAAAGATAATAAGAATAAATTTTCATATTTATTAGAAACTAAAATTTGAAATTATTGGATGTATGTAATTAATAAATATACTGATAGAAGATATATAAATATAGAAAATTTAATTGTTGCTTTAGATACTCCTGTATGTAAGGTAGTTCATAAACTAGGAATAATAACTTTGATTATGGAGTAGAAATGGTTTTAAAGAGATAAAATGATATTTTTCATATAAATTAAAAGGGAGGAAATATTTATGATATTAAACGAAAAATATACACTTTCTAATGGAGTTGAGATTCCAAAATTAGGTTTAGGTACTTGGCTAATTTCTAATGACCAAGTAATAGATACTGTAAAGGATGCTATTAGTTTAGGATATAGACATATTGATACAGCATTTGCTTATGGAAATGAGCAAGGAGTAGGGGAAGCTATAAGAAATAGTGGGATTCCAAGAGATGAAATATTTATTACAACTAAGTTAGAAGCAGAGGCAAATACTTATGAAGGTGCTAAAAATGGAATAGAAAAAGCGCTTGATAAATTAGGATTAGATTATATAGATATGATGTTAATTCATTCTCCAGAACCATGGAAAGACTTTCATGGAGATAATAGATATTTTGAAAATAATAGAGAAGTTTGGAAAGCATTAGAAGAAGCTTACAAAGACGGAAAAGTAAAAGCAATTGGAGTATCTAATTTCTTAAAAGAAGATTTAGAGAATATTTTAGAATCATGTGAAATTAAACCTATGGTAAACCAAATACTTACTCATATTTCTAATACACCATTAGAATTAATTGATTTTTGTAAAAGCAATAATATTTTAGTAGAAGCATATTCTCCAATAGCACATGGAGAAGCTATGAATAATAAAGATATTATCGATATGGCAAATAAGTATGGAGTAACAGTACCACAACTTTGTATAAGATATACGTTAGAATTAGAATTAGTATCACTTCCTAAAACTTCCAATAAAGAGCATTTGAAAGATAATACTAATGTTGATTTTTCTATTTCAAAGGAAGATATGGAAGTGTTAAAAAAACTAGATAAAATAAAGGATTACGGAGAACATAGTTTTTTTCCAGTATTTAGTGGTAAATGATTTTTAAAATATTGATAACTTGAATTTATATTACAAAAATATCCTATATCATTTTAGATATGGGATATTTTTCGTAAATAAAAACCATTTTGTTATTTATTGAAATTTTAATAATTTATCATAAATAATTTTTGTATTTTCTCCTAAATGTTTAGTTTCATCAAATTTGTATGCATCCATTTTACAAAAATCCTTAAATTCAGAGAGTGCTAAATCTTTATTGTTTTTATTTATTTTATCATCAAAAATTTTTAGAGCTGTATTCATATAACCTCTAATGGAACATCCTGCCATAGCTTTAAAATATGATTTTTCGGGTAAATTAGATTTCAAGTATAAATTCATAGCTAATTCATCATCTACTTTTCTTGGATTAGTTAGAATTATTTTATTACTTCTAAATACACCGTGAGGTGCTGATTCATTTGGACAATCAATTATTTTTGCATCTTTTGGTATAGTGACATCATAAATAGTGTCACCCCTAACTAACCATCTTAATATTTTATCTTCTGTACTAAAATTAAAACCACCCATACTTTTTGCGTCTTTAGCATCTGGATTCCAATTGGTAGCAGTATTAACTTCTCCTAATTTATACTTTAAATTTTTATCTGTCCCTGATGTAGTATTAAACATTACTTTTAAATATTTCATTATTTCCTCCTACTATTTTTATTATAACAGGAATAATTTTTAGTATAAAGTTTTTAATATTAAAAATAAATTAAAATATTTAAATATAATGACAGATATAATATACCAAAATTTTTTTTATTCATAAATAATATTAGGGGTGAAATAATGCGAAAGGGTATAGATGTGTCTGTTTATCAAAGAAAAATTGATTGGAATAAGGCTAAAGATTATATAGATTTTGCTATTATCAGATGTGGATATGGTAATGATTTAGTTAGTCAAGATGATCCTTACTATAAAATTAATGCAGATGAATGTACTAGATTGAAAATTCCATTTGGCGTATATTTATTTAGTTATGCTACTGATTTAAGTATGGCACAAAGTGAAGTTGAGCATACATTGAGATTAATTAAAAATTATAAGTTAGAATATCCCGTTTTTATCGATGTTGAAGAGAGAGAACAATTAAATCTTCCTAAAGATAAACTTATAGAGATTGTTAAATTATATTGCGAAAAAATAGAAGAAGCTGGATACTATGTTGGAATTTATGCTAGTTTAAATACATTAAATACAAAGTTAGATTCTAATGAATTAGATAAATATGATAAATGGGTAGCAGAGTGGGGAAAAGATTTTACTTATCGTGGAAGTAGTGGAATGTGGCAACATACTGATGATGAGAGAATTCCTGGTATAGAAACAAAAGTTGATGGAGATATTGCTTTTTATGATTATCCGGAAATAATTAGAAAAAATGGGTTAAATCATCTTGAACCAGTTATCCCACCTGATGTTGTTGATTTGAAATATAAGGTTGGAGATGAGCTTTATTTAAATGGTTCTTTGTATGAAGAGAATGATGGTAAAGATGTTATAAAAGATTATTGTAATGAGTTAGTTACAGTTATAGATACTGATAATAAAAAAGGAGTAGTAGCTCCTTACGAATTAAATATAGGTGGTTTTGCTAAAGAAGAAAGTTTGACAATAACTAAAGTAGATAAATCCTGTTTGTGTTCAAAAATGTCAGAGTATTTAAGAAGAATATGTAAAAAATAAATAATATAAAGTAGTATATATATGGGTGTATTATAAATAGTGTTGGTGAAAATTTTACCAATGCTATTTTTATTTAATAAA
>CAVDCT010000033.1:0-9516 GCA_963607615.1 Roseburia sp. AF12-17LB | reverse complement strand
TTTTCCTATTAAATCTTTATATCTTTCATCATTAGGATTTACAAATATTGCAACACATCCACCTAAAAACTCAGGTCTTGTTGTAGCTATTTCTAAATCTTTATTATCAACAGAAAAGTTAATATAATTGAAATAACTTTTTACATCTTTATTTTCAAGTTCTGCTTGTGCAATAGAAGTTTGGCAGCAAGGACACCATAAAACTGGCATTTCCTTTCTATACGCTTTTCCTTTTTTTACTAAATCTATAAATGATCTTTGTGAAACTTTTCTAGACAATTCATTTATAGTATCATATCCCAAATCCCAATCAGCACTGATTCCTAAACGCTTAAATAAATCTTGGAATTCTTTAATATATTTATCTTTTGTAGCAGTACATTTTTCAATAAATTCACTTCTAGGTAAATCTTTTGCAAATATACCCTCTTCTCTTTCAACCAATCTTTCTGTTGGCAAACCATTGTCATCAAATCCAAATGGATAATATACATTTTCACCTTTTAATCTGTGATACCTAACAAGCATTTCAGATTGAGTGAATGAAAATATATGTCCAACATGTAACTTACCGCTTACTGTTGGAGGAGGTGTATCGACTGAATAAACTGGTCGTTCATCTACACCTTTAAATTTATAGGCTTCTTTTTCTTCCCATAATTTTTGCATTTCCTTTTCATTTTCAAGATTAAATCTTTTGTCTAACATGAGTATTCCCCCCTAAATTTTCAGATTTCTGTTTATTATAGCATAAAATTTATTTTAGTCAATAAATTCAAGTGAATTTAATATCAAAATTGGTTGATTTCCCTTATTTTTTTTATTTTATTGCATATATTAGAAAATTCATCAATTGTTATCGCCTGATCCTTATCACATAACGCTTCACTAGGATTATCATGAACTTCCACCATTATACCATCACACCCCGCAGCCGTTGCTGCACAGCACATAGATTCAATCATATAATTATTACCAGCAGCATGACTAGGATCTATAATTATTGGAAAATCAGAGTGTTTCTTTATGTATGGAATAGCTTGCAAATCAAGAACATTACGTGTTGAATTATCAAAACTTCTTATGCCCCTTTCACAAACAATAATGTTGTCATTTCCATTTTGCTTTATATATTCACAAGCAGATAGCCATTCATTATAAGTAGCAGATAATCCACGTTTTAACATAACAGGCTTATTTAATTTTCCTACCTCTTTTAATAATTCGTAATTGTACATATTTCTACTACCAATTTGAATAATATCTATAACATTACCATATTTTTTTACTTGTTCTATTGTTAATAACTCTGTTATTATTGGCAAGCCTGTTACTTTCTTAGCTTCTAACAAATATTCAATGCCTTCATCTTGTAAGCCTTGAAAGCTATTAGGATTTGTTCGAGGTTTAAATGCTCCTCCTCTTAGGACATCTACTCCTATTTCTTTTAAAGATTTAGCAATTCTTATTATTTGTTCTTTTGATTCGACAGCACATGGTCCTGCAATAATCATAAAATCTTTTTTCATACTAACCATTCATTCCTTTCACTTAATCAAAACATACATATTTTTTCTTTTGTAAGGCAATTTTACATTTTAGCTCTCATAAGAAGTGAACTATAAATATGTAATCATTTCATTTTCTTAATTGTTTTTCAAATAATTATCTATATAATTAATTATTTTTTCCAATTTAATTTTATCAGTTTTAAATGATTCAGGAATTTTTGCTTGAATTGGCATTTTTGTACCTGCTTTCATACCTTCTTCTAAAAATATTCCCATTATAGGATTGACCTCAAGAACGTATATCTTTTTGTCCTCCTCTGATAAAATCATATCAACAATAGTTGTTGTTACGTTAAGCGTTTTAGCAGCTTTTAATGCTATTTCTTTAAATTCTTCTGGTACTGTAATGTCTTCCATTGAACCACCAGAGGAAATATTTGTTTTATATGTACCACATTTTCCACGGCAATACGTTCCTATAACTTCACCATTAAAAACTTCTGCTCTATAGTCATGGGATTTAAAGGGAATATATTTTTCTAAATAATAATCTTTTGTAGATGCTTTTGTAGCTTCATAAAAATCACAAAACAATTCATAATTATCAATCTTAATTATTCCTTTACCGCCATGATTTGTTCGAGGTTTTACAATTACTATTCCCCACTCATCTATAATTTTTTTTAATTCTTCTTTTGTTAATTTATTATTTATCAGCATTGATGGAGGTACTAAAATACCGTTTTTTCTTAAAAGTAAATTACTTATAACCTTATCTTTACAATATATAAATGATTGATAATCATTAAAAACATGAACGCCTGATAATTCTAATAATCTTAATATATCATTTTGATATTGATTTTGCTCATCAGCATTCATGTGATAAAATATATCAACATCTGACAAACAGTATCCATCTTTTGCATAAACTTTTCCATTTTTTAAATAGCACTCTCGCATATCAAAATCTGAATAGACTTCGTAGCCCAAATCTTTCAATGAGGAAACAAGTTTTTTCTTTATGTTTATTCCATTGTCATTTTCATACATCCAAATACCTATTTTTTTCTTAGTCATTACTTACCTCCATATACTTTTCTTCACCAAAATTACGCATTTTCAAACCCTTAATACAAAATTCTACTAATCTCTCATTTGTAATTTTTTTATTCATATCTAAATATTTCAATATTTCTAAATGATTCTTACATACTCCAACATTAAATGCAATCAACTTAAATATATTTTCTTTTGATTGAGTACAATCACTTCTAATTTCTAACGTACCATATTTTGTCAATTCAACACTTCTATATGACCTAAAATTATCAAGATCAGAATATGATGGTACTACATAACAAGTTTTTCCATATTCATCTGTAGCCTTAACTCTTTTCTTATCAAGATATTTATTTAGTGGTTGTTTTGCATTCAAAAGAAGGTACTTGTTATTTCTTTCAACAAAGAATAAATTTCGCTTAGAATAATCATTAAGTAAATCTTCTAAATTATTATAATTAGGATTTGTACCAATATTTAAAGGACCAAAGTTGCTATTCTCCCACAAATATTTTCTACTATTTTTTAAGTTAGTCTCTTTCATATATGAATTAGAAAATATTTCCATTTTATTATTTTCTACTTTTGACAACATATTTATTAAATTTACTATATTATCCTTAGATGTATTAATATGAGTTTGTATGCTGCAACAATATGAGCAAAATTGGTTATATAAATCACTGTTATTACTATTAGTCAATAATCTTTCAATAACTTTATATCTATCCTGATTTAAACATGTTTTATCTATATAATGATAATTAGGATTTATACCACCACAATATATTTCGTACTCATATTTTTCCAAATATTGTTTAATAAAATTATAGTAAAAATCAAATTTTTCTTTCAACCTATCAATTAACAATTCTTTTCCTAACGATAATTCGATTGTATTGAAAGAATATTCTAAAGATACAGTGTCATTTGTTTTTATATTTTTTATTGAAATGATATTTTTTTCATTATCATAATTTTCTATTTTAAATTCTTCATTATCAAGAAAGGTCGAAAACAATCCTTCAATTACTTTACTATTAATAATATAAGGAGAATTCAAATTAATTATAGGCATTTCAATTTCAACACCTATATAATCATTTTCACTAAATTTATTAATATAATTTTCAATAAAATATTGTTTTATTTCCATATAAACACTCCATCACTTTCGTGCTTGATTGTAAGAATTACAACTTCTACAAACTGGCATTTTCTTTAATACTTTAACCCTTTCTGTTATAAAATCTACATCATCATCAACACTACAAATTTTAGTCAAATTTTCAAAATCTTGAAAACAGCCAATCATATCACCTTTATAATTTACCGAAATGCTTGTGTCTCCCAATGGACAATAATTCGGATTTGCTAAATTTCTGACTTTTGTTTCATCTAAGTATTCATCTTCTGAATAAAAAATATTATATTTTTCCACAATTTGCTTTCTCAAATCTAGAATTTCCTGTTCTTCAACATTTCCGCCTCTATTCCATAATGGTAATAGATAAATATTGTTAACATCATTAGCTTTAAAAAATGATATAGTTTTTTCTAGTGCTGGGTATGTCTCTTCGCCACCCACTAAATGAATATGTAATTTTTCAGGATTATAATTTACTAATTTAGTAATATTTGTCCAAATCTTATCATAATTTAGTCCTCTATGAATCTTCTTAAAGATTTGTTCATCTATAGAACTTACCGATATTCTCATAATATCTAATTCGTCAATTAATTGTTTATATGTTGCATCCTTAATACCATCAGTTGTTGTTACAACAGATATTTTTGTCTTTAAAGTTTGTAATTTTTTTATTATTTCTATTAATTGTGGGTGAAAAGTTGGTTCACCCCTTCCAGAAATTGATATTTCATATAGTAAATAATCCCCAATTTTATCAATCAATTTGTCAACGGTATCTAAAGAAATATATCCATATTCTTTCACACAATCTCTAGGACACATACTACAATTAGCATTACAATAAGAGGTTGCTTCCAAATTTAATAATCTTTCCATATATATCCTCCTATTATTTATCTATTTATTTTTCTATATAAAGTTTTACATTTAGAACAATTTTGACAATTTTTAATACAACTTGATTTTTGTGCAAATAACGAATCCAACTGATCGTTTGGTAAATTGATGAATTCACTAAACCCTTTATCTACTATTTCCACTAAATTTCCATGATATGATTCAGTTGAATAAGCATGAATCATTTTTAATAATGTTTCTTCGTCAGTTGTCCTTCCAACTAATTTGAACATGTCGCTAATTCCTTCATATTCCTTTAAGTCTTCTGGTCGTACAACATTATTTGTTAACATCATATAAGGATTTTTTTCATACAAACCTGTGCAACTCATTGCATAATCTAAATCATAACCTTTTCTATCAGCGTGTGATAAAGCATTTTGATGAAATCTTCTCCAAGGACAATTTCCTAAACAAGCTTCATTAACTAATAATGCTAACTTTGCTTTTTTTAAATTTGCCTTAATTTGTTTTAATTGTTCTAAATCATAATTAATTGAAGATGATGGAACTATCACATCAGCACCCATATCTTCATAATATAATGCACCACGTGGAGTATTAACATCACAAATTATTGATGCGGCTACACTTAAGTTTGTATTTTCTTTTGCAAGAGCCATTATAAATGGATGAGCAATAATTGCTGTATCAACTCCAATTGACTCTAAATGTTTTAAGTAATTTTTTACATTTTCCCACCATTGTTTTTCTGAAAGCGGAGGAACATTGCATGGTGAATTCAATGTTACAGCTAATCTTGCATTTTTATCATGGACAGCTTCAACAATTCTTTCTAATTCTTGTTCGCTCTTACTGTGTTGATACCTTCCACTGGTTACTTCTTTAAGATAACCTCCTGTATAAAGTGTCCCTATTTTATTCTCTTTATCCGCATACATTTTTTCTAATAGGTCTAGATCCCCATTAAATCCTACTGATAATTTATATTCCATCTTCAAACCTCCTTATATTTTTAAATTATCTATTATATTGAAAAAATAATCTATTTCTTCTTCAGTATTGTAAAATTGCAATGATACCCTTATTCCACCTTTTTCTTTCATACTATTATATAATGGTTGACAACATTGATAGCCAGAAGAAACGCAAATATTAGCAGAATCTGATAAAATTTTTGCAACATAATTTAAATTTAAATCTTTATTTTTTAATTTGAAAGTAAAAATTGGAGCATGTTTTTTTGAAATTGGAAAAATCAACTCAATATTTTTACTTACTAATATTCTTTTATAAAAATAATCATTTAGTTCTTTATTTCTTTTTGTAATATTATCATAACCATACGATAAGTAATATCTTATTGCACTTGCAAAACCCAAAATATTTTCTATTGCAGGTGTACCTGCCTCGAAACAATATGGAATTTCTTTATATCTAATGTCTTCATTATCAATAATCCTATCTACCATTCCACCACCATATTTAGCTTTTTTGCATTTCAATAATAAATCTTTTTTACCATATATTACGCCCAGTCCACTTGGTCCACACATTTTATGAGCTGACAAAGTCAAAAAATCACAATCAATATCTTTTACATTTATTTTGTAATGTGGAGCAAATTGACAGCAATCCAAATTTACAAGTG
Organism: Roseburia sp. AF12-17LB; assembly: GCA_963607615.1. GTDB lineage: Bacteria > Bacillota_I > Bacilli_A > RF39 > UBA660 > UBA5578. The sequence goes on along the minus strand of CAVDCT010000033.1, from coordinate 3,284 downwards.
CTTTGTATTTATGGGCAATTTGACAAATTTCTTTAATTGGTTGTACATTTCCTGTAACATTTGATAAGGCTGTAATACTTACCAATTTGACCTTATTCTCTTTTAATAATTTTTCTAATTCTATTAAGTCTATTGTACCATCGTCATTCAAATTAACAGTTAATATATTTGCATTGTTTAACCAAGGTAGATAGTTTGAATGATGTTCCAATAATGAGCAGATAACCTTAGTTCTTTTATTTATATTCAACATCCTCACAAGTTGATTTATAGAATCAGTGCAATTTGAAGTAAAAATAACTTCTCTAGGGGAACAATTTAACATTGTTGCTACAAGTTCTCTTGTTTCATCTATTTTTAACGAAATATATTCAGAATTAATGTAACTACCTCTATACGCATTTGAAGTATATTTTGTATAAAACTCTGTAATACTTTCTAATACACTATAAGGTTTCAAAGAAGTTGAAGAATTATCAAAATAAATAATATTACTTTCTAACATTGGAAAATCTTTTCTTATATCTTGTTTCATATATTATATTCCTCTTTTTAAAATTGAAAATTTTCCTGACATCTCTGGTGATATTTCTTCAACTTTATTAAATGTTATCGAAACATTCAATCCCATGTCTTCAAGTTTATTAGTTATATTTTTCATTTCTGTTTCTGATATTTCAGAGTCATCTAATGTTATATATTTAAAATTACAAATATTTTTATCAATAAAGTAAAATTGATAAAGCAATATTTTACTAGAGACACTACTAATAATATCATCTAGCATTGAAAAGGATATTTTATTGTCAATTAAATCCTTTTCTCTTCCAGCCATTTTACTTACAATTCCATCTTTGTCAAAATTCTTATATTCATTAGGTGTTGCTTGAACAAGGTCTCCAACTTTATAATTTAAAAGTGGCATATATTCATTTTTATAACTGTCTATTATTATTGAATAAATATTATTACTTTCATCATCATTAATTGGTAAAAGTTTTATATCAATCAAATCTTTACAAATATGCATTTTTCCATTTTCATTTTCAAGAAAAGCATATCCAAATTCAGTAGTTCCATACAAATTTCTAATATCAGTTTTAAAATAATCTGAAATATATTTTCTAAGATTACCTGTAACATATTCATAACTTAATGTGATTATTGTTGGAGTAAAAATTTTAGTCTTAATTTTATATTTTTCTTTCAAATACAAAAATACTGCAAGATAAACTGGATCGGCATCTAAATAATAGGGCTTAAAATAATTTATTTCTTTTATTATTTCTTGAATATTCTCTTTTGTCCAGTCCCAAGGATTAAAAGTATTGTTTACATATAATGTATTTCCAATAGTTCTCTTCTCTATTGATGGTTTTTCTACAAAACACACTAAATTTGAACATTGAGCAGTTGTAAAAATAACCTTATGCAATTTCTCGTCTAAATATTTTTCCAATTTTTTTTCATTTGAATAAGTTCTTTTATATTCGTCTTTCCACCAATTTGGTTTTCTTATTATTTCCATTCTATCAGACGTTGTTCCAGAGGTTGTAGCATATTCATATTCTATACCATCTTTTATTTCAAAATTATGTGGGAAATTAGATACTATATCCTTTTTTGTTAAATACTTGCCAATTTGATTCTTATAAATTGGCAACTTTAAAATTTCTTTTTTATTCATTTTTTGCCTCCTCTATAAATTTTTTTACAACTCTACCATACGCTTCATAATTATTTAAGCATTTTTCTATATGTCCTTGGAATGCCATCATAAATGTATCGTCAGAACTTTCTATAGCTTCTACTATGCCATCAGAGGCTGTAGCTGATATAACTAAAGATTTACCTAATTTATCTATTGCTTGATGATGTACTGATGAAACAGTATAACTAGTTTTAGATATTAACTTTTTCAGTTTTGTATTATTAATAATTCTTATATCGTGATAATTAACCCAGCCATCCATTCCAATCTTATGCTCTACTTTATCTTCTTCAATGTTCTTTAATGTCCCGCCTTCAGCTACATTTATTATTTGCAATCCTCTACAAATTCCAAGTATTGGTTTTTTGTTTTGTTTAAAATATTTATATATTTCAATTTCAAAATTATCTCTTGGATTTTCACTCTTTTTTCCTGAATAACATCTATCAGAAACATCTTCTCCTCCAATTAATAATAAAGCATCCATTTTGTCTATAAATGATTTTAATGAAACAAAACTATTGGTATTTGGAATGATAATTGGTACACCTCCATACTTATATATCATATTTAAGTAATCATCATTCACATCTTGAACAGGCTTTTTATATGTTCCTTTTTCTATTAATTCATTGCTCGAAACAATTCCTACTATTGGTTGACTCATCGTTGCCCTCCAATCCCATTATACTTCTTCAATACTTTACAATAAGACTTATCAAGTGATTTATATTCATCATCAATCATTATTTTACCATCTATCACTCTACCAATTTCATTTCCCCTATCAATATCAAAAACACATTGATAAACATTTAAATCAGGAGTTATAACAGTCATATTATTACAAGCTAAACATTCAAATTTTTCTGAATTTCCTTGTTTAGGACCAAATGTTCCACAACGTTCAATTTTTAAATCTTCTTTATCATATAATGAGCGACAATAATCTATTTCAGATAAAACTTTATCTATTTGTTCTTGGTTTAATACTTTTGTAAAATCATTTTTCTGTGCATTTCCTTGATAAATGTAATTTGTAAATTTAATTGTTTTAGCTCCCAATTCATAAGCTTTACTACACATTGTTGAAATCATTTTATAATTATCACTTGATATTGTTGTCATTAGTTTTACTTGAAACCCATTTTCTACAAGATTTTCAATTAAACCATCTAACATTGAGCTTTTGACAGCAGATATATCATCTTGAATTCCAAAGTGATATGACAAGGCAATTTCATTTATTCCGTTTTCTTTTAAAATATCATACAAATCTGGATTTCTAATTAATTCTAATCCATTAGTTAAAATCCTATTTTGAGAGTTTTCTTTATATAATTCATAATATTCTGGAAAAAGAATTGGTTCTGTTCCGTTCAAAATAATAAAATACTTATCTTTTATTTTATCAAATATTTTTTTCAATTCTTCTGGTGAGAAATTACCATTATATTTAATATAACAATGCTTGCAATTAATGTTACATTTTGAGCATAACATGATAATCACATTTTTACCTTGATACTCATACATTCCAATCACCTCTCTAACTATCATTATAACATTTGAA
>CAVDCT010000032.1:0-11602 GCA_963607615.1 Roseburia sp. AF12-17LB | reverse complement strand
AGGATGATCTTTTCAACCATCCTTACAAACAATTCATTTATCAAATTTATTGTTACCAACACTATTTGACAAAGAACCTTAATGTTCACCTTTCTCAATCTTAACATATTTCTTCTTTTCACGCATCATCATTTCAGTAATAGCTGTTTCAATTTCATCAGCTGCAGATTTTGAAACATTTGATAGAGTAATAATTTCTTTTACTGTATCAATCACTACTTTTGCCCATATTATACCTGTTGATACAGTCAAATCATTAAACATATCCGGTGTTATAGATACAAATAAATAACCAAAAAGTACTCTCTTTTGAGCCATAATAATTCTTTTATTAGTAACTGCTACTACATAAGTATTAAAAATTTCTAATGAAGATAAACCTTTTTGAGCTGCAAATATATATTGAACTTCTTCTCCTGGATTTAAATGTTTTTCAATAACTTTAGCATGAGCTTTAAGTCTCCAACAAATTGTTCCAGAATTTCTTTTTTTAAAATTATTTACTTTTTCATAAACTGTATTATTCATAATATCCTCCTATCGTATAACACCTAATTCTGAAAATTTTTCTTCGTACAAGCTTTTTTCTGAAAAACCAATTATATAATCTAATAACTGACTATTTTCAGTAATCATAATCAAAGGTGTACTTAATTTTACTTCTTTATATCCTAAAGATGTTAAATATTCTTCCACTGAACTAAGTTCTTCATTAGATGGTTCAAAATAATAAATTGTAATATTATTTTGAATTCCTATTTTTCCAATTATTGGTTTTAATCTTTCACAATACTGGCAATCATTCGAACCTATCATCATAATAATTTTATCTTTACTAGCAATTAAATGTTTCAATGTATTAAAATTGATATTTTGAAGACTTTGTGAACTACTGACATCAATTATACCATAATTAGATGCTAATTCAAAATATTCTTTTTTAGAATCGCTAACATATTCACTAACTTCTTTAATATTTCCCTCATCAATAATTGCTACTAACTCATCATGAATCTCACTATAATTAAGTTTTTTTAATAATTTAAGTTTTTGATTATCTGTTAAATAATAACCTTCTATAAATATATAATTAATAGAATAATCATCACAAAATTCTTTTAATTGTTTGTTATGTTTAGCATTAGATTCATTTTTATTATTAGCGATATAAACAACTATTGGCTCTTGAGATTTTAGGGAATTATCAAAAGATTTAATTACTTCGTTAGGATTTCCAAGCTCATTTGGTAAAATATTATTTTTCTGCAAAAAATTTTTTAAACTATCATCATTTTTACTATCATCTAAAGAAGCAATTACTTTACCCTTTTCTAATATTACGATAGTTGAGTTAATTTTATTCAATTTTAATTTATTTTTAATTCTATTTTTCTTTATAGCAGTTATTTTACTTGTTGAAATATATAAATAATTAAATTCATAATCTTTAGCATATGTATTAAGCATCTTATTTATATCATCATCTTTACCCAAATATAAAACTCCTATATCAGACGATTCTACAAATTCATTATATTTAGTTAATATATCATTAGATTTAACTTCTTTAATAATTATTATTGAAAATACTAATAGTAAAAGAAATGATAATATAATGAAAAATATTAGTGCTAATCGAACTTTCTTTTTAGTATTAGCAAACTCTACCTTATACTGATCAGGGGTAATTTCTTCAATATCAATAGCTCTCTGCTTATGATTATACTTTTTCTGCAATTCAATATTTTTTTCAATATTTAATGGAGAACCACATTTTTCGCATATTATATCATATTCACTATTTTTATATCCACATTTTTCACATACCATACTATCACCCTCAATTATTCTATAATATCATTTTCTCTTAAATAACTAATATATTCTTCTAAACTCTTGACTTCCTCTAAATAAGATGTAATCTTTCCATCTTTTATAATTAACATAGTTGGCATACTAAATGTACCATCAGTTTCTAATTTTTCATTATTGTAACCTAAATCTGGTAGACGATCAAAGAACTCTTTTAATTGTTCTTGATTCATATCTGATACATCTAAATAATTAATATCTATTTTATATGCTTTTGATATATTATTTAATATTGGTTTAACCGAAACACAATATTCACAACCAGCTTCACCAACAATAACTACATTAGCATCATCATTATCTAACAATTTTAAATATGTTTCATAATCAATAAATTTAAGGTTATCAACAGGAACATATTTAGAACCTTTTTCTAGTAAATTTGCATCTACAAACATATCTACCAATTTATTACTTTCAATAAATCCTTCTTGTACAGCAATAATATTTTTATTCTTTACAACAATAGTAGTAGGAGATACACTATTAATTCCTAATGTTGATTCTATTTCTTCACGATTTTTAGTATTTAATTTAGACATATCAAGTGTTAAAAAATCTATTTTATAATCTTTTGATATCCTTACTAGATAATCTAATTCATAATTACTTTTCTTATCAGATGTTTCAGTACTATTATAATAGTAAATAACTTTACTTTCTTCTGACTCATAATATTTATAAAACTGACTCATAATATCTTCTGTTTCTGATTTTACTTTTGTATTAATTTTTAATATTCCAAAAAGGACTAAAACAAGCAAAATAATAGAACAGCTAAAACCAATAATTTCAAAATTTCTTTTTTGCTCATTAGTTAGTTTTTTCTTTTGTTTCTTAGTTTGCTTGTTGTTATTTATATTTTTCTTTGCCATTATTATTTAATAAATTTATATTTCTTTAATACTTTAGTATAATCAGATTTTTCAGTACTTTCCAAAACATAATCCTTAATTTCATTATCTTTTACAATTAATAATAAAGGTATTTTAATTTGTTGCTCATCTTTATATGTTTTATCATCATACTTCATTTCTTTTAAATCAGTTTTAACAAGATTATTAACATCATCTTGAGTAAGGTTTGCAGCACTTAAATAATTAACTTTAAAATCATTTTCTTTTGCCAAATCATTCAATAAAGAACGTACTGTAATACAATCTTGACAAGCGCTCGTATCTAAAAACACTAAACTTTCCTCATCTTTTTTAGCAAGATTCTTAAAATCATCATAACTAATTAAAACTAGATTGTCTTCTTCTTTATAAGTTGCATCTTTATCTAAGATACCATTTTTAGCAAAAAATTCAACATAAGGTTTACCATCTAAATAACCTTCATTCTTTGCTATTACTTCACCCTCTTTTACAATAACAGTTGTTGGAGTAGCACCACTTATACCTAATGCTGAAATTATTTCACTTATTTCAGTATCGCTCAATGAACTTGCATCTATTGCATAATAATCCATATCATAATCTTTTGATATTTGCTCTATGATTGGCTTTTCTAAATTGCAATATCCACATGTTGAACTAGCAAAATATATAACATTTAATTTTTCACTATCAAACTGCTTATAAAATTCTTTTAAAAGTTCAGTACTTGTATTTCGTTCAGTAGTAATATTTGAATTTTTCGTATTATTATTATTTTCATCTTTACCATTTACAATCAAGACTACAATTAATACTAATAACAAAACAGTAACAACACCTATAATAATATATCTAGTTTTATCACTCATTGTATTTTTAACAGGATTTAATTCATAATTAGAATCATCTTCCTCTTCGTCTTCTTCGGCATCCTCATCTTCATTATATTCGTCTGTATCATCAGCTTCTTCAGTTTCTTCCAATTCTTCCGATCCAGTTTCTTCTATAGAATCATCTTCTTCAGATATATCAACTATATCTTTTTGATTTTCATTCTCTTCTTCGTTAACTTCTACTTTTTCTTCTTCTAATTTATCATTAACCTTTTGTTTTTTTGCCATATTATCTCCCACCTTTACTTATTTTTATAATTTTTATTCAAACAATATAGAACATTTTTAAATACCATGAACTATTAAATATTATTATTGCAATTATCATAACACTAATAATCAGTATTTTTTAACTATGGACAAATTTTAGACAATGCATCATTCGTTCACTAATATAAGTATAACATACTTTGATACTATATAAAATGTACAATCATTTATTTTATATCACTTTTTTTAATTTTATAAATAAATTATCATTAATTTTTTCAATATTTCATACTAATTGTACAATCTTTAATATTATAAATTTATATATTTAGCACAAAAAATAAATTCTTTGACTTTTTTCTTATCTTTTACACCTTTCTCGTTTTTACAACCACTATTAACATCAACTCCATAAGGCTGAGCTAATCTTATTGCTTGTTCAACATTATCAGGGTTTAACCCACCAGCCAAAAAGGTTGGCTTATCAAGTGTTCGTATTAATTCTTTACTCTTATTCCAATTATATCTGCACCAGATTCCAAACAAAGCTTTGCATCTTCTATACTCTTATTTGCACAAATTTTTACTTTCACTATTTTGCCTCCTAAAATTATTATACAATTAATCTATTATTTAAAGATAAATTAATTGAATTTTACTATTAAATTGATGTTTCATATTATAAATTGTATTCTATCTTTTATTTTTGAACTAGATATAATGTTGCAAGGCTTGGAATTTCATCTATTCTCTCAATTTTTGAAAACTTACTTTCACTTAATAAATCTTTAATTTCGTTATGGGTATATACTTTTCCATTCTTAGAATTTCCTAACATTTCTATTGCAAATTGTACAGAAAATTCAAGACTTATTTTATCATTATTTAAGAAAAAACTTGTTAAAAATAATCTTCCACCTGGTTTTAATATACTATAAATATTATCTAAAAGTCTTTTTAAATTTTCCTTTGGCTCTTGATGTATAACTGCAAATAAAAATACATCATCATAAGTTCCTATTGGAAAGTCATTATTATAATCACAAGAAATTGATTTCAATCTATTTTGTAATTTTTCCTTTTCTATATTTTTATTTTGAATTCTTGAAATTTGTGGCAAATCTATCATTGTTCCTACAACAGATTTATATTTCTTTGATACATTTGTCAAATATGTTCCTGCTCCTGCACCTATGTCTAATATAGTGTGATTTTCAAAATTATATTTACTTGTAATAAATTCTGCTTGCAGAATAGCATTTGCCTGCATTCCTTGTGTAAATTTTTCAGCTTGTTCACTTGTTAAATCCTTAAAATTACTAACTGATAAATCATTATTTCTTATAGCATTTTTCAAATTGTTGTATTTTTCCATAATTGTTTTAGCAAAATTTATATATCCTGTTTGATTAAATTTCGAATCATTTAATAGAACATTTTTATATCTATCTAAATAATATCCGTTTTCATTCTTACTTATAATCTTATAAAATGCCAAGCCATTTAAAATTGGTTCTATTCTATCATCTACAACATTTAATTCTTTTGCTATTTTTTCTATACTTTTATCTTTTTCTTATTTCTTCTTTAATAAATTTTATGAATTCATCAATAGACATTGAGTAAGTTTCTTCACTTCCATATTTACGATAACTAATTAAGTTATTATTTCTTTCATTATCTCCTATGATAAGTGTAATTGGATTTTTCATAACATTACTTTGTCTAATCTTTTTACCTATATTTTCTTTTGAATTATCATATTTTACTCTAATATCGTCGCTTAATAACAAATCATAAATTTTCTTACAATATTCATCATGGTATTTAATATTAACCGGAATAATGTTTACTTGTACTGGAGATAACCATATTGGAAGTACTCCCTTAAATTGTTCAAGCAATAACATTATAAATCTTTCATAAGAACCAAGCACTGCTCTATGTACCATAACTGGAACTTGTTTTTCTCCATTTTCATCTACATAAGATAATCCAAATCTTTTAGGCATTGCAAAGTCTAATTGTACTGTTGGTATTTGTATTTCTCTTCCTAATTCATCTTTAAACATAAAGTCAATCTTAGGTCCATAAAGTGCCGCTTCTCCTTCACATCTTTTAGCATTTAATCCTAATTCTTCACATATTTCTGCAAGCATATTTTCGCATATATCCCAATCTTCTTGGTTACCAATATATTTTTCAGGATGTTCATAATCTCTTACTGATAATGATACCCAGAATACATCATATAATCCCATATTAGAATAGAAATCTTTTATTAAATTACACATATTCATTACTTCCTGTTTTACTTGTTCACGAGTACAGAAAGAATGACCATCTTCAACAGTAATAGCATATACTCTAGATAATCCTCCTACTGCTCCTTGTAATTCTGCTCTATATTGTTTATCTGATTCCATATATCTAATTGGTAAATCTCTATAACTACGAAGTTTAGAAGCATATATTTGAGTATGATGTGGACATTGTACTGGTTTTAGTACATATTTATGTCCTTTCGGTGATTCTACTCTAAATAATTCATCATTAAATTTCATAGCATGACCTGAAGTTTCAAATAATGATATGTCTGCTAGAGACGGACAACTTACTTTTTGGAATCCATATCTTCTACATACTCTTTCTATTTCTTTTTGTAACTCATCTTTTACAATAGTTCCTCTTGGAGTATATAAAGGAAGTCCCGCCCCTACATAATCTGAAAAACAAAACAAATCTAAATCTCTTCCTATTTTTCTGTGATCTCTTTCTTTTAACTCTTCTAAGAATGCTAAAAATTTATCTAAATCTTCTTTGCTTTCAAATGCTCTTCCTGAAATTCTATCTATCATTTCATTATTAGCATCTCCATTATAGTAAACACCACTAATCCTAAGTAGTTTAGCAAAACAATTATTATCTAATTTATTTATTTCTTTTTCTAAATATACAAAATCATTTTCACTTATCTTTTCATCAATTTTAAATTCATAATAAAATTCTTCTTCATTAAATACTTTATTATCTAATTTTACATTTTTATAATTATCTTTTATTATTTGTTCTAACAATAGAACTGCTTTTTCATTTATCATTTTCTTACCTTCTTTCTTATTATTTACTTTTTGATTGGGAGTATTTCGTATCACTTTCCGTTTTCGTCATTAAAATCTCCTCCTTTAAAAACAAAAAGAATGATACCGTTATAGGAGTCTATAAGACGGTACCATCCTTACTTTTACTTAATTTATATAACCGATATTCTCGGGCAATCTCTTTCGAGTGCAACATAATAGGTAGTGATTATTAAGTTCATTGTCATCTTCCACCAAACGATAACTCTCTATAAAATAAATTCTTAATAATCATGTCCTATATCATAGTATTTATCTATTTATATTATATCATATTTTCTTATTTTTAATTAATCAAATTAAAAAGCCTATTACATTGATTGTAATAGACTCTTAGCTTCAATATTATTTGTATAATATCTTTATTAAAGAATGCTAAAACAACCAATATTAACTATTGATTTAGTTGTTGTCGTAGTAGTTGTAGTTGTTAATTGATTGTTTAACATATTAATCTCTCCCTTTCAAAAAGTGATTATAGAATAACACTAAATTTGCTTTTTGTCAAATTTCACTACCCAATAATATTTTTACTTTACATTCATTCATAAATTCATAAAAATGTAGTATAATAAAATTGACAATAAATATAATTTTTGTTATATTATTGTTAGATGACTTACCTGTGAAGGGTTAAAGCTGGGTTCTCGAATGAGAGTAGATATACATTTGTATATTTAGAATTCCTTTGCTCCTGGGGTAAGTTTTTTTATGTATTGTTTGACCTTAATTCAGATTTTAGCTCATTCACTATATCTGGATTTTTTAATATTAAATCAGTAATAAAATCTACTAATTGTTGCGAACACCCCCAACTACCAGTTAATTCGTGTTTATAAAAATATTTTTCATTTCTTTTTAAATCAAATTTATCACATATTAATTTCATATCATATTGAGTAAGTTTTAGTTCAATACCTTTTCTTTTTAGATTATCAGAAACCATTTCTCTTACTCTTTTTTGTTTATAACAATGTGTTAAATTTGTATCCTTTAATTCCTTTATAATTCTAACAGGTTCTTCACCATCTTTAGCAATTCTAAAAGTTGTTTTTGCTTCTTCCTTATCTTTGACTATCTTTACATTCAAATCAACTTTTATTGCTAATTTTTCATTTGCGTTATCTGCAATAATTTTTTCTGTTTCATCTTTCATTTTATAATATCTAGAAAATATATTATCACCATATCTACTTAAAATATGTTCTTCAGATATTTCTTCATTATTTATTACTAATGTCATAAATGAGCTGTTAATTTTTTCTGTAATATCTCTTCCAAAATAATCGAATAATTTTTGTGAATAATTTAATACATTTGCCTGCATAAAAGGTAAATATATCGAATCCATTTCTTTTATTACAAAATGGGTTGATGTATTTCTTAATCTAATTAGTATTTCAAGATTTTTCCTAATTGGGTCTTTATCGTTTGTAAAAATATGTGTTATACAATTTGATAATGAAATAGTTCGATTTGGTTTATCTGGATAATATATTTCTTCATTATTTTGAAGCATTCTTGACTTGAGTAATAACTCCCAAGCATTGCATATAAAAAATGCAAATCCTTCTAATCTATAACTAATTGTAGGTTTATTATATATTTCAATAGCCATTAAAAACGCCTCTTCACTTTTATCTAATAATGTATTTATTAATTCTTGATTCATACTTTTTTCCTTTCCTAAAATTATACGCTTGTTTTTTATTGTACCACTTTTATTTATAAATGACTATTAATTTTATATAATTAATTATATAAATAACAAAAGAAGCCAGTAAAAATACTGACTTATTTTTGTTTACATAGCTTAAATCATTATAAATAAAGGTTTTATATAAAATGTGTGCATAGTTTTTTTATTTATGCACACATTTTGCACACAAAATTGCATTTCTGGACAGGAATTGGCCATTTTTATCAAATTTTTAATTTTTCTAAATCTTGCAAATCCTTATAAAATAAGCTATTTTCCACAACATTGTTTATATTTCTTTCCAGAGCCACATGGCCCTTTGTATTCGAGATTTTGGCAGCATTTTCGAACACTTGACTTGTTAATTCTGCACTTGGTTGTATCCCAGAACACTCCGTAGCACTCAGCAAACCTAGCAGAATGTATCTAAAAACGTATCTAAAAAATAACGAATTTTAATAAATTACAATTTTTAAGTAATCTTAGTTTTTATTTAGAAGTTCTCTTTCTTGATCAATTACTTTTTTATCATATCTGATAAATAATGGATTTATTTCTTTTGATAATTCAACCTTTTCTAATTTTTGATAATTCCAGCTGCTAATATTGCTATTTAAATATTCTTCTACCTTTTTTGTTGTTTCTACAAAGTATGGTTTAAGTAAATTATTTATATTAAATATAATATTACAACAATTATATAAAATATCTTCACATTTGATTACATCTTCTTTAGCTAATTTCCATGGTTCATTTTCATCAAAATACTTATTTGAATAGTTTATAAAATCAAATATTTTTGATAAACCTTCTTTTGTATCTCCATTATCAATATCATTACCAATATTAATATATAAATCTTTTAACTTAGCTTCAATTGTTGAATCAATATTACTACTGTTTAAATTACCATAAAATGATTTATTAATAAATTGCAATGTTCTATTAACAAAGTTACCCCATTTACCAAGTAACTCTCCATTAATAGAATTGATAAAACCTTCATAAGTGAAATTGAAATCTCTTGTTTCAGGATTATTAATACTAAAATAATATCTAATAGCATCTACTGGATAATTATCTAATAAATGTCTTAATGTAATATAGTTACCTTTACTCTTGGATAATTTTTCTCCTTCAATAGTTATATATTCATCTGACACTATTTTATCAGGCAATCTATAATTATCATTGGTTGCTAGTAATAATGATGGAAATATAACTGTATGAAATGGAATATTATCTTTTGCATGAACTAAATATATTTTGCTATCATTCCCTTTCCAAAAGTCTTCCCAATTTAATTTATTTTCTTCAGCATATTTTTTACTAGCAGTTACATATCCCCATACATTTTCAAACCAACCATATAGCTTTTTATCTTTAAATCCATCTATTGGAATATCAATACCATAGTTTAAAGTACGAGATGCACATCTATCAGGTATTCCTTCTTTAAGATATCTTTCAGTGAAATTAACAGCATTTTCTCTCCAATCATTTCTTTTAGAATCTAATAATTCTTTTATATTATCTTGAAAGATTGAAAGTTTAAAATATAAATTTCTGTTTTTCTTATATGATGCCTTATTACCACATATAGCACATTTAGTTTCTTTTACTTCATCGATTGTAAGTAAACTTCCACATTTTTCACATTCATCACCTTTTATTTCAGATCCACATTTAGGACAAATACCAATAATGTAACGATCTGCTAAAAATAATTTGCAGTAATCACAATATAATTGTTCTTCCTCCTTTTCTTCTAAATAACCATTGTTGTAGTATTTAACAAATTGTTCCTGAACAAACTCTTTATGATAAGGATCATCTGTTCTATTGTATAAGTCAAAACTTATACCAAAGTCTTTAAAATCTTTAGAAAATGAAACATGGCAATCATCTACTATTTCTTTTGGACTTCTATTTTCTTGCAATGCTTTTACTTCAGTCGGTGTACCATGACAATCAGTACCAGATACTAATATAACTTTATTTCTTTTAAGTCTATGGTATCTAGATATAACATCTCCTGGTAAACTACTTGCTGCATGACCTATATGGAGTTCTCCATTTGCAAAAGGCCAACTAATTCCAATTATAATATTCATATTATCGCTCTCTTTCTTTAAACAAAAAAACTCTTAGAAACACTAAGTCTCTAAGAGGTGAATATATTCACGTTACCACTCTTATTTATTAATACATTACTGTATTAAACTCACTAACCTACTTATGTCTTTTGCATAGTTATAGGTATCTGCTATAACGGGCATTCCCGTAATGACCTACTAAGAGTTTTTCAGTCATTCGCCTTGAGGGCCATGTTCAAAAAATACTTACATCCTCTTTTTCACCTAACAGAGTTCTCTAAAATGCTTTATATTTTTTTACTCTTCCTCGCAATGGCTTTGTGAATGAGTAAATTATAGCACTTTTCTTGTAATTTGGCAAATCCCACAAAAAGATTATCTAATTTTATAAGCATTTTAACCTTATTTTATAAGGGATTGAAGCACTTTGAACATTTTGAAATACTTATCTAAAACTTATCTAAATTTTTTAAGTTGTAATTTTTTACATTTTTTGAGCATTGTACAAAAATGGCGTAATCCCTTATATTACTTAGGTTTACACCGATTTTAATCATTATTTACCACAACATTGCTTATATTTTTTACCACTGCCACAAGGCCTTTTGTATTGGGGCTTTTGGGAGCATTTGGGAGCACTTGGCTCGTTAATTCGGCACTTGGTTGCACTCAGGAGCACTCCGTAGCACTCGGCAAACCTAGCAGAACGTATCTAAAAACGTATCTAAAATTTGCCATTGTTGAAGTTTTTACAACTTTTTAATAAACTTATTTTTTCTTAAAAATCACTTTTAAAAATACTTTTTTACCTTTT
>CAVDCT010000031.1:0-12454 GCA_963607615.1 Roseburia sp. AF12-17LB | reverse complement strand
AACTAAGACAATTAAATAATTATTAAAATTTTTTTAAAAAAGTATTGTAATTATTTTTTAAAGTAGTATACTTATAAGTGTAAAGAGAAGGAGCTAGACAAGATGAAGTATAAAGTAACATTATCAACTAAACAGTTAAGATTATACGGTAAAGAGTTAGAAGTGAGTTTTAAAACATATGAAACAGCTTATCAATGTTTCTTAGCACTTGTAAATGATAATAAAAATAGTACTGAACAACCGATTATAACATTACTAGAAGATAATAGCCGTGTATGGGTATGGAGGAAAAATGATGAAAACAATTAGAATTTATAAAAGAAATGTAACAGTAAGAACTGGATATCGAAAATATCCATATAAAGAAGTTACAGAGTATATAGTTGCCTATGATGGCAAAGAGTACTCTAACTGCTTAACTGAGCTAAGCAATACAAGATTAAGAGTGAAATTTGAATGTGTATTCGAGACTAGAACCTTTGATAGATTAAAGGACTATAGAATGGAATTAGGATATAGTGAGGCTGATAAGTGGCTAAAAGCTAAAATAGATGAGATCATCACTGAAATTTCAAGGAATACAATATTTAAAGTAAAAGGAGGTAAACAATGAAATATAGTTATAAATTAGCCGAGCTATCGGCAATACTAAACAAGTCTAAGGCACTTATTAGTATGAAGCTTAATGGTAAGATTGACTGGTATGTTGATGAAATTAAAACTCTATATGATGTCTTAGGTGATGAGGCCTGGGATATTTATATGGCTAGTGTTGAAAAGAAAAATGAAATAAAAAAATAAGCTTGTTTACTATTTATTAAATTAAATAGTGAAAATAAATAAAATAAGGAGGAATTAATATGAGTAAACAAGAAAAAAAATTAGTAGTTACAGTTGGTGGTCGTTTGTTGTATCCTAAAAAAGAAGATGATATTATACGATTTGCGCTCGAGATGTCTAAGATTACTGAATCTAATCTAATAGACAAAGTACATGAAGTATTTGATGAAGATGATTTTGATAAACCATTAGTTATTAATGAAGATGAGCATAGTGGTTTACCTTTATTAAATGTTAAGTCTAAGTATGATATTGTAGTTTTTGATAAAGATAAAAATGAAATTGATGTCGAACTATATCACGGTGCGGAGGTATATGCTAATATTACGATTAAGCCTTATACTTATAAAAAGAAGACTGGCCTAACTGCTTATATTAGTGGTGTTGTGTTACTTGAAAATGGTGAACCTAATACTGGTAGTACTTATGATAGTATTATGAACAATGTTATCTAGGAGGTAATATATGGCTAAAGGAAGTAGTAAGTACACTAATATCTATAAAGTAGTTACTAGCACTAACTACTTTCTTTATATATTTATTGGTGGAAGAAGAATAGGTAAGACTTATTCAATGCTTAGCAATTGTCTATTTAATAACGAGCGTATTATTTATTTGAGAAGAACTGGCGAACAATTAGAGAACTCATGCACTGAGATTGCTAACCCTTATAAGGCTATTAATATTAATGAGGGTACTAATGTGCATATTGACCAGGTTAAAAAAGCGTGTCTTATCTACAATGAAAAAGAAGAAACTAAGGATATTGTAGGCTATGGCCTGGCATTATCAACCTTTGGAAATTTGAGGGGTGCTGATTTTAGTGATGTTGAGTTCATTGTGTTTGATGAATTTATTAATACAGCACCAGTTAACTCTTTAAAGAAAGAAAGCTGGCTATTGTTTAACTTAATAGCAACTGTTAACAACACTAGAGAAATTGAGGGCAAGAAACCAGTTAAGGTGGTACTTATTTCTAATGCTGAGACAATTGATGATGATATAATTAGGTCATTATCTCTAGCTGATAAAATCCAAGGCATGAAAGAAAGTAATAACACGGTATATACAGATGATGAGCGAGGCTTGTATTTGGCATTATTGGAAAATAAAAAAGTCAGAGATCTAATGAGCGAGACTGCCTTATATAAGCTTACCAAAGGGACAACTTTTTATGATATGGCTTTAAATAATGAATTTACTAGAGACTATTTCGGCGATATTGGTAAGCTGGATTATAGAGAACTAAAACCAGTATGTGCTTTTAATAAGTATTACTTTTATGAGCATAAGAGTAAAGACTTGTTATTTGTTTCTTATCGAAAAGCTAACTGCCCTATATATGATGATAGAAGTATTAAAGTATTCAAGAGACAATACGGTTATAAAATACTATGGTATATGGAAGCTGGCATTTGTCTATATGCTGACTACAATATTAAGCTATCAGTAAAGGAGGTATTTAGAAATGGCTAAGTTATCGCATGATCAACAAGTAATTGAAGCTCAAAGACTAGCTAAGCAAGTTAATCAACGATTTTATCGACTTGAGAAAAAAGAGCGAGGATTAAAAGAATCTGCTTATAGATATGCACAAGTTGAAACTAATAAGGATAAACCACGATATACTACTAACATTAATAAGATTAGTAGTATGAGTGATGCTGAGCTTACAGAGTTTATGTTAAGTCTTAGAAGAAAAGTAAGTAGCCCTACTTCTACTCTTAGAGGTTTAAAAACTGTAGAGGCTAAAAGAATTGAAAATGCTATATATGTTATTAATAAGTCAACTGGGGTTGCTATTGATGAAGAAGATTTTAGAAATTTTCTTGATAATGGTGGTGGTAAACTACTTAATAAGTATATGGATAGTACTCAGTTAATTAAAGACTGGTTAGACAAGAGTAAGCAAGGGGTTACTGCTGAGCAATTTGTTGAGACCTATAATAGATATCTTAATCGAGTGAGAAAACCATTTGATCAGGCTGATGTTGAAAAAGCTTTTAAAAAGATAATAGATAAAAAAGAAAGCTAGAAAAAGAAAGTAGGAGCATATTATGTACAAATGTAACTGTTTGACTTTAAATAAAAAATATATAGATGAGGTGGCATATGAACCTACTGAGTACAATTTAAAGCAATTACTTACAAGTGATTACATAAAGGGCTATGTTTCTTATCCAGCAACCTTTGATATTGAGACAACAACCTTAAAGGGTGAACAACCTACAGGCTATATGTATATATGGCAGTTTTGTATTAAAGGTGTTGTCTTTTTTGGTAGAACCTGGCAAGAATTTTTAGATTTTATAGATAATGTATCTGATCTATTAAATCTTGATAACAAGCATAAGCTGGTAATATATGTTCATAACTTATCCTTTGAATTTGAATTTATAAGGAAATTTATTAAGTTTGATAATATATTCGCTACAGCACCTCACAAGGTACTTAAGGCAAGTACTGATAAGTTAGAATTTAGATGTTCTTATTACTTGTCTAATATGAGCTTATTGAAATTTATTGAAAATACACCTGGAGCTATACATCTAAAGAGTAAAGCTGACTTAGACTATAAAAAGATTAGAACACCTAAAACTAAGTTAACACCTAAAGAGTTAGGATATTGTTACAATGATGTTAAAGGTTTAGAAGAAGCAATTATTAATTTACTGCAAAAAGATACGCTTAAATCTATACCACTTACTAGCACTGGCTATGTAAGGCGAGACTGTAGATTGGCTATGCGAAAAAATAAAAAGAACAGGAAGATGTTTCTAAGTACCAGGTTAACTTATGAACAATTTGTTTTATGTGAGGAATGTTTTAGAGGCGGTAATACTGCCAGCAGTAGATTCTATTGTAACGATCTTTTAAAGAAAGTAGGAAGCTATGACTTGTCTAGTAGCTATCCATATCAAATGATGGCTAAGGAATATCCTATGGGGGCATTTATTAAGTATACGATAAGCAATGAAAAAGAATTAAAGCACCTTAATAGTGCCTATTGTACTATCGGTAGATATTGCTTTACTAATGTTAAAGTTAAGAAAAGTGTTCCTATACCCTATATACCAGTTTCAAAAATAACAACTAATAATTGTACAGCATTTAATGGTCGAGTATTAAAAGCTGACTATGTTAATATATCTCTTACTAATATTGATTATGAAATTATTAAAAGTCAATATGACTTTGATGAATTATATGTTAAGGACTTCTATATAGCTAGAAAGGGTGCACTGCCAAAGGAATTAAAAGAGGTTATTATGAAGTATTATGAAAGTAAAACAACTTTAAAGGGCATAATAGAATTTATATATGAATACTTTACGTCTAAGGAAAAACTTAATTCTATATACGGTATGACCGTTACTAACCCCTGCAAGGGTGAAACAGTCATTGATGAAGATACAGGCGAGTGGTCAACTGATGACAGTAACAAAACTGACTTACTTGATAAGTTTTATAGAAGTTGGAATAGTTTCTTGCCTTATCAATGGGGTATTTTTGTTACAGCTAATGCCAGGAAACAATTACAAGAGGGTATTGATAAAGTTGGCCTTGATGTTGTTTATTGTGATACTGATAGTATTAAATATGTTAATGATCATGAGCAGGATTTCAAAGAATTAAACGATAAAATTAATAAGTCGTTTAGTGCTAATAGAAATGGAGTGGATTATCCTATGGGAGTATGGAATAGTGAAAATCAAAAAGGTAAGTACTATGAGTATAATCAGTTTAAAACTTTGGGAGCCAAAAAGTATGCTTTCACTAAACAAGGTAAACTAGGCATTACAGTTGCTGGATTATCTAAAAAAGAGGGTGCTAAGGAATTAGCTAAAAAAGGTGGTATTAAAAAGTTTGAGAATGGCGCTATATTTAATAATAGTGGTAGAAGTTCAGTGTATTTTAATAATGAGAAAATTCATACTATAATAGTAGAGGGTGTTGAAATAGAGACAGCTAGTAATATAGCCATTGTCGAGACAACTTATACTCTAGGCATAACAGATACTATGCTTGATATAATAGAGTTAGAAAGGAATGAGGAAATATGAAAGAATTAATTGAATTATTGGCAATTAATAAGAATGGATTAATTGTAGTAAGTATTGCAGTGATATTAGACATGCTTACTGGAGTTATTAAGGCATGCTTAAATCATAAGCTGTCAAGTAGTGAATTTAGAACTGGACTTTTAAAAAAAGTACTTGATTATGTGCTTATTATTGTAGCTTTCTGTTTAGACTTCTTATTAAAAGTTAACTATGTAGGCAATGCAGTATTGTATAGTTTAATCATCATGGAATTTTATTCAGTAATTGAAAATGTTGAACTATATATACCATTACCTAATGCACTTAAAAAAGTGATGAACAGTTTGAAAGAAAAGGAGTAATTAAAGTATGGCTTTCATTAAAAGAGATAGTAAGTTTAATCCTACTAACATGACCTGGCGAGGTGAGGTTACTGAAAGTAATAAATATTGGTATACTGATGAATACAACGCTGGTGCTACTAATTTGCTATGTTTACCTAACTGCACTACCTATGCTATGGGTAGAGCTGGTGAGATCGCAAAAAAATCTTGTAGAAATTATGAAATTTTAAATAGAAAAGGATTTCCTAATGCTAGTGAATGGTGGAATGTTGCCAAGTGGGAACGCTCTGATGTACCAAGTCTAGGAGCTATTGCTTGCTGGACTGATAATGGAAAAGGCTGGGGTGGTCATGTTGCTGTGGTTGAGAGTACTGATGGTACTAAAAAAGGCACAATGTTATCAATGAGTGGTTATGTTGGAGCTAGTGGTAGAAGCTTTTCTAATCCAGGTGATAGTGTTGATTGGTATTTTAAATATCTAGACTTTGAGACAACTAACTATTACTATACAACTTATAATAATAGAGGTGGAACTTTCTTAGGATTTTTAGTTAATCCATACGCTGGAGGTAGTGAACCGCCAACACCACCAACACCTGGCGAGAACCCTGTAGTAACCTTATTAGCTGAGCCGAGCGAGGGTGGTTATTGTACAGGAGGTGGTGAGTATGTTGCAGGTACTGAGGCTACTTTCACTGCTTATCCTAATAGTGGTTATGAGTTTATTAGTTGGAGTGATGGCTACACTGGTAATCCTCGTTACTGGACTATTGAAACATCATTCACCTTAAGGGCTATTTTTAAAAAAAAAGTAGAACCACGAAAAGACATAAGACTAGACAATTCTATTACGGTAAAGGCCTTAGAGGTGTTAACAGGTAAGTATGGTAGTGGGTTCACAAGAAAGCATAAGCTAGGTAAAGAATATGCTGATGTGCAATATCAAGTTAATTATTTAATCCATAATTATAGCTTGTATGAATTATTGGCATTTGAGGTACTAGTTGGCATATGGGGTAATGGTCAATCTAGAAAAAGAAGACTAGAGGCTAAAGGATACAATTATTATAAGGTGCAAGCTTATGTTAATATGTATAAAGATAAAAATGTGTTATAATAATTATGCAATTATATAGCTCCTTATAATTGCCATCTAATGTGTAGGAAAGAAGTATCATTAAGTTGATACTTCTTTTCTTTTATCTTATAATTATTTCGTGGAGGTGCAAAATCCAAAGAGGCCGAACCTCTTGCACGCTGGGGACAGCCATAGCTCCACTTGAAAGGAGTATTAATATGGATGGAAGTAACGACAAACAAACACTACCTAATAATGGTGAGGGTGAGGGAGTGAAAAAAGATGATGAAGCTAAAACGCTAGAAGATTTACAAATCGAAAACAAAGCATTGAAAGAGCTTTTAGCCGACAACAAAAAGACCATTGATAAGCTTAATGAGACAATGGCTGAGGTTAAAACAAGTAATGCTAAACTATTAAATCAACTAGATGTTGGGGCTAATAAACAAAGTGTTGATGATATTATCAACGAGCAATTTAACAAATATTTTAAGAAAGGATAATTAAAAATGGAAGAGTTACAAATTTATGACATTGTTAACGATGTTACAGCTCAAGCTACTGGTAGAGCTGACTTGAAAGTTACTACTGAACAAGGTTTAATTAGTTTAGGTAAGACCGTATTAGATTCTAATACATACGCTGATGACTTCTTAAATACCTTAGTAAAAAGAATTGGTAAGACTATTATTTCATTTAGAGCTTATCAAAATAGTTTTAGATCGTTTATGAAAACTGAAATGGAATGGGGAGCGATTTTACAAAAATTGAAAGTTGCAATGCCTACTGCCGAAGAAGATGAAAGTTATAACTTAACTGATGGCCAAAGTGTTGACCACTACAAAATTGCAAAGCCAAAAGCTAAACAAAAGCTATTTATTACAGATAGCCCTTATCAATTCCACATTACTATTCAACGAGTACACCTTGAAGAAGCATTTACTAGTGCTAATGCAATGGGTAGCTTCTTAAGTGCTATCTATGGTGAAGTTCAAAATGCTATTGAGGTAGCTATTGAAAATTTAGGTAGAAATTGTATTTGTAATCGAATTGCTGAAACAACTGGTGATAGAGTTATTAATTTAAAGACTATGTATAATGCTGAAACTGGCAAGGCATTGGCAACAGCTAATGATTGCTTGCATGATAAAGACTTCTTAGCATGGGCAATTGGTAGAATTAAGCATTACTCTAAGTTACTTAAGACTATGAATAGCTTATTTAATGAAGAAAGCTATGATAGACATACACCACTTGTTGACCAACACTTACTTGTGCTAAGCGACTTTGAACAAAGAGTTGAAACAACTGTACAATATCAAGCTTTTAAAGATGATTATGTTAAGTTAGAGGGTTACGAAGAAGTATCATTTTGGCAAGCTTTAAAAACCCCATATACTGTTAAAGTTGCTAAGGCTAGTGACAATGTTGAAACGACAGTTGACAATGTTATTGCTGTAATTGGTGATAGAGATGGTTTTGGCATGTACAATAACAAGCAATGGACTAGCACAACACCTATGAACTCTGCTGGTGGTTATTACAATACTTATTGGCACGAGAAACAATTATGGTTCAATGACTTAAGCGAACAATTTGTTGTATTTACTCTTAACTAAAGAAAGGATAGTATATATGAAAGTAACCCTTTATACAATTTATAAAAAAACTAATTCAACTTTACAGCCAACTGCTGATAATCCTAAGTTTGAATTAGATGTTACATTAAAAGAGGATACGAGTATATACTATCCTACTTTTTTAATTAATATTTCATTTACTGCTAATGATTTTCCATACAATTATTTAAAATGGCAAGAACGATATTATTTTATTGATGATGTTGTTAAGCCAACTATTAATAATGTTTGGGAGCTAGTATGCTCAATTGACTTACTGGCAACCTTTAAGGCTGATATACTAACTAATACTACAGCATTTGTTAGATATAGTGGTAATAACTATAACCCTATGATACCTGATGATAGATTAAGCTATCCATCTATTAAAAGTATATCTATGAGCCACTATGAATTAGTTAAGTACAACTTAGAACCCTCTATTGTAGTAACTTATATCAGTGCTAAAGATAGTGGATATGGCTCTGTTGCTTATGCTGTTTTGAATAAAACACAACTAGCTCAATTAAATGAAAAGTTAATGAGTACTGAATTTCAAGACAGCTTAAATAAACAGCTTGATAGCACCGCCAGTGCTATAGTAAGCTGTCTATTATTTCCATTTACTTTAAGTGGTACTGCTAGTAGTTCAATGAATGTGTTGGGTGTTGATACAGGTATTCACTGTGCGATAATAAAAGATATAGGAGTTGAAAAAGGTACTATTAAAATAGACTGGACTAGCTTTGAACAAAACTATTTCGGTGATTATAGAGACTTAGAGCCATTTAGAACATACATGATATTCTTACCAGCATATGGCTATGTTGATATTCCAGCTAGTTATATCATTACTAAAAAAGGAACAACCATTGATGTTGATTATATTATTGATAAGCTTACTGGTGGTATATCATATAATATTGATGGAGTTGGTAAGTTTGATGGTACAATAGCTGTTAATATCCCTACTGCATATAGTGGCATTAATGCGATCAATACTATATCAAGCGGTATATCTACTGGTAGTGGAGTTATTGGTAGCCTATTAAGTGGTAATATTGGTGGAGCTGTAAGTACTGCATTAAGTGGTGGATTTAATACTTATGTGAATGCTAACATGAAAAACTGTGGTACTATTGGTAGTACAAGTGGTTCAAGAGCAAGTCTTCTAATTAATCCATATGATATAGGAAATGGTACTATTAATATATGCTTGTTTGTTTCCACTTTGGATGGTGAAGAACCTTACACAATAAGAGAATCACTAGGAAGACCGTGTAATAAGGTACTACAGCTGGTTAATTGCACTGGATATACTCAAACACAAAACGCTAGTGCTAACTTGCAAGCACCTAAGAGTTTAATTGACCAAATTAATGAAATGTTAGATAGTGGTATATACATTGAATAGGAGGTAGTATGGCTGATTTTAACAAATATATTAAATATATGACAAGAGAACCAAAAAGTGTTGAAGGACTTAATAATACTAGTTATTTTTACTACTATGACAAGCTAATGAAAATGATATACACTATCTTTAAGTTTGATGATGTACCCCCTTACTGGTGTATGCCGTATTTTAAAGAAAAACTATTTAATAGAGGCGTACTAGTTGTTGTTGATACATCCGCTGGAGTATTACCCCTTGAGTGTTCTTATGAGGGTATTAATGTATGGGGTATGCCAGTCTACTTTAATATTAATAATGTAGTCTTAGGTAATCTTAGAGGTAAGATAGGTGAAGATGGTGAATTGATTTATTTTAGTGTCGTTGAAAATACTTATAAATCTATGGTACAACTTGTTGATAGATACGCTAGTTTACTAGCTAATATTGATGGCTCATTAAATACTACACTTATTAATTCAAGGATAGCACAAGTATTTGAAGCTAGTTCTAATTCACAACTTAAAGCAATGGAAAAAGTATATGATCAGATAAGTAATGGTAAGCCCGCTGTCTTTATAAGAAAGAACGGTGAAGAACCGTTTGAGCATGCTATTTTCAATAATGTTAAAAATACTTACATAGGTAATGACTTGATTATTACTAAACAGTCAATATTTAATGAGTTTAAAAGTGAAATAGGTATTAATAACAGTAACACGCAAAAAAAAGAGCGACTTATTACAAGTGAAGTTGAGAACAATAAGGAAGAACTTAATAGTAATATTTATGATTGGTACTACAACCTAAGTGACTGTATTAGTAAAGTCAATGCTATGTTTAACTTGAATATATCTGTATCATTTAATGAGGATGTTATTAATGTTAAAGGTGAAACTAAGGAGGTAATTGACAATGTTTAGCTTTGTAAATCTATGGGACTTATCTAACCACACTTTATTTGATGATATTGTATTACCGACAGGATCATACTACCATACTAATAGTGATGGTACACAAGAATTAAGAACAATATCACCTGATAAGGAAATATTAATCAACTCAATATTTGATGAGGTGGCTGAATATGAACCTTTGACAATTGATGTTGATGTGATGAAAATGAAAATCAACAATTTCTTTTTAAAATATGAAAAAAGCTTTGAACGATTGATAGCTATTAATCTAATCACTTATTCACCGATTGAAAATACGGATAAGTACGAAAGTAGAATTAATCAAGTTAATCGGGTAAGTGCTGGAAGTGATGACTTAATTCATAAAGTTAGTGCTTTTAACTCTAATCAACTAGAAGTTGCTAACCAGGACAACGCTACTAGTAAGCAAACAAGTAACGACAATGCTACAGATACAATTCATGCACATGGTAACATTGGTGTTACCACTAACCAACAAATGCTAGAAGCTGAGATTGAATTTTGGCATAAGTTTAGCTTTTATAAAATAGTTGCTGATAAATTCTTATTTGAGCTATGTATACCAGTAAGTGAAGTTAATTAAGGAGGTAAGATATGGGATACTATGAATTTCCACACACACGAAACTATGATACTGACTTAGGATGGGTTATCGAAAAAATAAATGAACTAGATGATTTTTTAAACAGTCTTGATATTAAAGACTTAACTAGTAATGTTGATAGCCTATTAAAAGATAATGATACTAATAAAACAAACATATCAACAAATACTGATGATATTAAAACTAATAGTGATAATATTGATGATTTAACTAAAAAAGTAAATATTAATACTACAAATATTAATACTAATATCGCTAACATAACTAATCATTCTGCAAGAATAGCAACCTTAGAAAATGAAAGTAAAGTACCAGGACCTCAAGGACCACAAGGTATTCAAGGTGTTCCCGGACCTCAAGGCCCTATTGGTCTAACAGGTCCTAAAGGTGAACAGGGTCCACAAGGTCCACAAGGTCCACAAGGTATTCAAGGCCCTCAAGGTGTTAACGGATTAAATGGTGCTGATGGTAAATCATTTGCAGTTCTAGCTTTATATTCTACTTTATTAGAACTACAAACAGCACACCCTGTAGGTAAAGCTGGACAAGCTTATGCAGTTGGAACTGTTGCCGATAATACTATCTATATATGGGATATTGAAGAAACAGCATGGACTGATATAGGTAAAATGCAAGGCCCTCAAGGTCCACAAGGTATTCAAGGCCCTCAAGGTCCACAAGGTATTCAAGGCCCTATTGGTCTAACAGGTCCTAAAGGTGAACAGGGTCCACAAGGTCCTATAGGCCCTAAAGGCGAACAAGGCGAACAAGGCGAACAAGGTGAACAAGGTGAACAAGGTCCACAAGGTATTCAAGGTCCTCAAGGTTTAAAAGGTGATACAGGACCACAAGGTCCTAAAGGTGATCCTGGTACATCATATACTTTTAACGATACTCAGTTTAATGTTTTAAATGATAGCGTATCAATAAAAGATGAAATATTTAATGATTATGCTACAAAAAATGAACTTGATAGTAAGGCTAATACTAGTGATTTAGGTACACAAGTAAATTATTTACTTTCAGGTACTACTTTGACAATTACTACAAAGTGAGGTTATTATGAGTATAATATTTAATGGGATTAATGTTAATAATATCAATTATAATGGTGTAGAATTAGATAAGGTTATTTATAATAATACAGTAGTTTTCGACCCGTGGACCTCTTTCACTGACACAAAAAGTGCAACAGGTGATTCACATTACGGTGTTGATATCAATATTGGAAATGATTATCTTGCTAATAAAAAAATAAATTATTTGCGCTTTTATAGTGATGGTAGAGAAAGAACAGGTGATAGCTTTATTAGAGGGTGGTTTACTTATAAAAATAAGGAATATGGCAATTTTCAATACGGAAGTAGTGGAACTCTAGATGATGGTACTGCATATACATGGAGTGGTGAAAAAAATGCTATAATTATTAATTTTTCAACACCTATTAATCTAACCTCTATACGATCTTCTTGTGGTAGTGAAGTAGGACAATGGCGAGAACATGATACAATAAATGTTGAAATTAAAGGATACCAAAGATAATAAATCATTAAATAACTTAGCCTGTCAGTCACTGTCCTTAGTCGGTCAGTCAC
>CAVDCT010000030.1:0-13605 GCA_963607615.1 Roseburia sp. AF12-17LB | reverse complement strand
TTTATTAAATAAAAATAGCATTGGTAAAATTTTCACCAACACTATTTATAATACACCCTAAATATATAGGGGAGTAATTCCCTTTTTTATATGATTTTAATGAAAAAAATTTATTTATTTGATAAAATTATTTAGGAAGGTGATATCATGAGTTTTATAGAAACAATAAAAGAAAGGGCAAGAAAAAATTTAAAAAAGATTATTTTGCCTGAAACTATGGATGAAAGGGTTATTGATGCTGCTATTAAAGTTCGCGATGAAAAAATAGCTCAGATAGTATTAATTGGAAAACCAATTAAAGATGTTGATTTAACTGGTATCGAGGTAATTAATCCTGAAACGAGTGAAATGACAGATAATTTAGTTAAAGAATTATATGAGTTGCGAAAAGATAAAGGTATGACATTAGAAAAAGCTAAAGAATTATTACTAACTGATTATATGTATTATGCATGTATGTTAGTTAAGTTAGGGTATGCTGATGGTGTAGTTAGTGGTGCATGTCATTCAACAGCAAATACTTTAAGGCCATCTTTACAGATTATAAAAACTAAACCAGGAGTAAGCTTAGTATCTGCATTCTTTCTAATGGTTGTTCCGGATTGTAAATTTGGTGATAATGGGACTTTTATTTTTGCTGACTCAGGATTAGAACAAAATCCTACTTCAGAGCGTTTAGCTGTTATAGCTGGAACAAGTGCAGAAACATTTGAATTATTAGTAGGTAGTGAACCTAAAGTTGCTATGTTATCTCATTCAACAAAAGGTAGTGCTACACATGCTGATGTAGATAAAGTTGTTAGTGCTACTAAATTAGCAAAAGAGATGTATCCAAATTATAAAATAGATGGTGAATTACAATTAGATGCTGCTATAGTACCAGAAGTTGCAATGAGTAAAGCTCCAGGTAGTGAAGTGGCAGGGTATGCAAATGTTTTAGTTTTTCCAGATTTAGATGCTGGAAATATAGGATATAAATTAGTTCAAAGATTAGCTAAAGCTGAGGCATATGGTCCAATTACTCAAGGAATAGCCGCTCCAATTAATGATTTATCACGTGGATGTTCAGTTGATGATATAGTAGGGGTAGTTGCTATTACTTGTGTACAAGCTAGTAGAAAGTAGGTGTTATATGAAAGATACAATTGCTGCAATTTCGACTGCATTAGGAGTAGGTGCTATATCAATAATTAGAGTAAGTGGTGAAGATGCAGTAGATATTGTTAATAAAATATTCAAGGGAAAAGATCTTTCTTTAGTTGATAGTCATACAATAAACTATGGTTTTATATATGATGCTGATAAAGTAATAGATGAAGTGTTAGTATCAGTTATGTTAGCACCACGTACTTTTACAAGAGAAGATGTTGTAGAAATAAATGTTCATGGTGGAATAGCAACTACTAATAAAGTATTAGAATTATTATTAACTAATGGATGTCGTTTGGCAGAACCAGGAGAATTTACTAAAAGAGCATTTTTAAATGGTCGAATTGATTTAGTAGAAGCAGAGGGAGTAATGGATTTAATTAATGCTAAAACAGAGAAGGCTCGTTCATTAGCTATTAATCAAATTAATGGGTCCGTTTCTTCTTTAATTAAAGAGTTAAGACAGGATTTAGTTGAAACTATAGCTAATATTGAGGTTAATATTGATTATCCAGAGTATGAGGATATAGAAGTTATGACTATTGATATGGTGAAAAAAAATATTGTTGATATTCGAAAGAAAATTAATGATATTTTAAAAAAATCAGAAAATAGTAAATTAATAAAAGATGGTATAAAGACAGTAATAATAGGTAGACCCAATGTTGGAAAAAGTAGTATTTTAAATAGTTTATTAGAGGAAGATAAAGCTATTGTTACAAATATTGCAGGAACTACTAGGGATATTGTTGAGGGAAGACTTTCTGTTGATGGAATCATTTTAAATATGATAGATACAGCAGGTATTAGAAAAACAGATGATATAGTTGAAAGTATAGGTGTTGAGAAAAGTTTGTCTTTGATAGATGAAGCTGATTTAGTTTTAGTTGTACTTAATAATAATGAAAAATTAACAGATGAAGATCAAGAAATATTAGATAAAATAAAAGATAAAAATAATATTGTTATCATAAATAAGATTGATTTAGAGTCAAAGTTAGATAAAAATATAATTGATAGTGAAAATATTGTTAAGATGTCTGTTACTGAAAATATTGGTATAGATTGTTTAAAAGAGACAATAAAAAAATTATTTAATTTAGATAAAATAGAACAGGCAGATTATACTTATTTGAGCACTGCTAGAAGTATATCATTATTGAGACAATCTTTAATATCTTTGGATAATGTGGAACAAGGTATAAATTCGGGAATGCCAATTGATATGATTGAAATAGATTTAAAAAATGTTTGGAATATTCTTGGTGATATAATTGGCGCTAATTATAGTGATGAGTTAATAGATCAGTTATTTAGTCAATTTTGTCTAGGAAAATAAAAAAAAGATAAAATGTATTTTAAATTATCATAATATGTGTTATTATTAGTTATAGTAAGGAGGAGTGAGAAATATGGCAAAAATTTGTAGAAACTGTGGAACTACTGTAGAAGACCAATACAATAATTGTCCAAATTGCGGAAGTGTTTTAGAAGTACAACAACCACAACAAAATCCTAATGTATATAATCAAGCTCAATATGGACAACAATATGGACAACAATATGGACAACCAATGGGAAATGGGTCAAATTTAAACATTACTAAACGTTCAATTGTTACAGCAATTATTTTATCAGTAGTGACATGTGGAATTTATGGAATTTATTGGTTTATATGTTTAACTAATGAAGTTAATCAAGCTAGTGGAGAACCTCAGGCAACAAGTGGAGCAATGGCATTTTTGTTTAATCTTTTAACATGCGGAATATATTCGATTTATTGGTCTTACAAAATGGGTGAAAGAATGAGTGTTGCTGGTCAAAGATATGGTCGTCCTATTGAAAATAGAAGTATGCTTTACTTAATTTTATCAATATTTGGTTTAGGTATTGTTAACTATTGTTTAATTCAAGATGATTTAAATAAATTATCAGCTTAATATGAAAACATTTATTAAAACAATATTAACTTTCATAGTAGGATTAATATTATTAACTTTATATGATTTTTTAAATAGAAAAATTGGTTTTTCTATTCCATGTATTTTTCATGAAATAACTGGTTTTTATTGCCCTGGATGTGGCATTACTAGAATGTTTTTTAGTTTAATACATTTAGAATTTTATCAAGCATTTAGATATAATCCTTTATTATTTATATCTTTATTTATAGTTATTATTTATTTTATAATTTCATTAATAAGTAATAAAAGATTTAGTAAGAAACAATTAAATAAGATAGGAATTTGTTATTTAATAATTGTTTTAGTATATGCTGTTTTAAGAAATATAGAACTATTTAGTTTTTTACTTCCAACGCAAGTATAAAACTTTAGTTCTATTTTTAATTGTTTATTTTTTTATTCTGTATTATAATATGTTGAGTAGAGAAGTGGGTGAACTATATGTATGAAATAATAGTTGTAGGTGGCGGTCATGCTGGTTGTGAAGCTGCTTTAGCTAGTGCTAGAAAGGGTCATAAGACTTTATTAGTTACAGGAAATATTAAGAATATTGCTGATATGCCTTGTAATCCTTCTATCGGTGGAAGTGCTAAAGGTATCGTTGTTAGAGAAATAGATGCATTAGGCGGAGAGATGGGTAAAAATGCTGATAAGAGTTTAATTCAAATTAAGATGCTTAATAGTGCAAAAGGTCCAGCTGTTCAGGCATTACGTGCTCAGGCAGATAAAATTACTTATCCAAAGGAAATGTTGAAAACATTAGAGAATACTGATAATTTAAGTATTTTAGAAGCTATGGTTGAGGATTTAATTGTTGAAAATAATTATGTAAAAGGTGTTGTATTATCTAGTGGTGAAAAAATAAAATCAGAGGCAGTCATTTTAACAACAGGAACATATTTAAAAGCAGATATTATGGTAGGTGATACAAGAACAAGACAGGGACCTCATGGAGAGAAACCAAGTGAACACCTAAGTGATAAATTAAGAGATTATGGATTTAATGTTATTCGTTTAAAAACAGGAACACCTCAAAGAATAGATCGTAATACAATTGATTTTAGTAAGGCTAAAGTAGAATTGGGGGATCAGGTTTATAGAACGTTTAGTTATGATATAAAACCTCAGTATAAAATAGAAGAGCAAGTGCCATGTCATTTGATTTATACTACAGAAGAAACAAAAAAGATTATTTTAGATAATTTAAATAAATCTAGTATGTATGGTGGTTTAAATGATATTAAGGGTGTTGGTCCAAGATATTGTCCATCTATTGAGGATAAGATTGTTAGATTTAGTGATAAAGAGAAACATCAATTATTTTTAGAGCCAGAGAGTTTATATTATGATGATATTTATCTTCAAGGATTTTCAACTAGTATGCCACATGATGTTCAGGAGAAAATGGTACATAGTTTACCTGGTTTAGAGCATGCTAAAATCCTAAAGTATGCTTATGCTATTGAATATGATGCTATTGATTCAAAGCAATTAAAACAAAGTTTAGAAACAAAAGTTATAAATAATTTGTTTACTGCAGGCCAAATAAATGGTACTAGTGGTTATGAAGAAGCAGCATGTCAAGGTTTGATGGCGGGTATAAATGCTAGTTTGAAGTTAGAGGGGAAAGAACCTTTAGTATTGAAGCGTAATGAGGCATATATTGGAGTATTGATTGATGATCTTGTAACTAAAGGAATTATAGATCCCTATAGGTTATTAACTTCCAGGGCTGAATATAGATTATTGTTAAGAAATGATAATGCTGATATGCGTTTAACAGACTATGGATATCAAGTTGGATTAATTAGTGAAGATAGATATAAAAGATTTAAAGATAAAAAGGAAAAAATACTAGAATTAGAAAAAATCTTAAAAGATAAAAAGATAACTCCGACTAAAGAGACTAATGAATATTT
Organism: Roseburia sp. AF12-17LB; assembly: GCA_963607615.1. GTDB lineage: Bacteria > Bacillota_I > Bacilli_A > RF39 > UBA660 > UBA5578. Next base: position 8,573 of record CAVDCT010000030.1, on the reverse strand, counting down.
AAATAGTATTGGAACCACACCACTTAAAGATGGAATCACTTTATATGATTTACTTAAAAGACCTGAAATAACATTTGAAAATATTGAACATTTTATAGATATTGATTATTCAGAAGAGATAAAAGAACAAATATCTATTAATAATAAATATGCAGGATATATTGTAAAAGCAAATAAGGAAGCTTCAAAGATGGTAGATTTAGATAATAAGAAAATACCTGTTGATATAGATTATGATAAAATACATAATTTGGCTAGCGAAGCTAAACAAAAATTAAAGACCATTAGACCTACTTCGATAGGTCAAGCTATTAGAATTAGTGGGGTTAATCCAGCTGATATTTCTTTGATTATGGTGTATTTAAAAAAGGAGTATCATCATGATAATAAGTAATTTCTTAGAAGAATTAGGTTTAATTGGAATTAGTTTAACTGATAAACAGTTAGCTCAATTACATAAATATTATGAATTATTAATAGAGTATAATAAAGTGATGAATTTAACAGGAATTACAGAAGAGAAAGAGGTATATTTAAAACACTTCTATGATAGTTTAACTATAACTAAAGTAATAGATTTAAATAGTGTTAATAATTTATGTGATATTGGTACTGGTGCTGGTTTTCCAGGGTTGGTATTGAAAATAGTTTTTCCTAAATTAAAAGTTACTTTAGTCGATTCTTTAAATAAACGTATTAATTTTCTTAATATTGTTATTAAAGAATTAGATTTAAAAGATATTGAAACTATTCATTGTCGTGCTGAAGAATATGGAATGTCTCATCGAAATATGTTTGATGTGGTAACAGCTAGAGCTGTTGCTCAAACTAATATTTTATTGGAGTATGCTATTCCAATTGTTAAAAAAGGTGGGTATTTTATTCCAATGAAGGGAAATATAATAAGTGAAAATGATTTTAGTCATGCTATGAAAGTTCTTAATGTTGTATTAGAAGAGAAAGAAGAGTTTTTATTACCTATAGAAGAAAGTAAAAGAACTTTATTACGTTTCAAAAAGATAGGAGATACACCGAAAGTATATCCGAGAAAAAATAATGAAATGAAAAAGAAGCCTTTATAAAATATTAAATTATTAGATATGTTATGTTAAGTCAATTATTTTCATTATTATGTTTATATGTAATATAAAAAAAGATGACTTCCACTAGTTCTATGAACTTTAAAAGATTGTCAGTTCATAGTTCAAAAAGGAAATCATCTTTTTTTTCATTTTATATAAGTATTTAATGGTTTAGTATGATACATTAGTTCATTCATTTCACAAGTTGGAATGAATCCTGGTTTAGCATTAATAACATCTGGTATTCTATTTACTATAGTAGCACAAGTAAGTTCTACTGTAGCAGGTCTATTTACAGTAATTGTTGTATCTGGTTCTCCCATAATCGTCCATTCGTTTTTATCAAATTCATCAGGTCCATAAACTTTACCTATACATTCTGATTCAATAATAATACCTTCAGTTGTCTCTGTTGTAACTATAGCACTCATGCCGGTAGCATCTCCAGCTTTAATGGTCATACCTAAAGTAGAGGATTCAATGTTTTTAGTATAAGTTGTTGGCACACATTTTTGACTTTGATGTGTAATAGTTAATCCTAATTTTTTTGCTAACCAGCCATTAACGTTCCACATATAAGATGGTGAGTATTCTCCACTATTTATGATATTATTTCTTTCTTCATCACTAATTCGATCAACACTGGCAATTTTTTTATCAAAATCGTCAATAGATAATCCAGCTCCATGTGCTTGTGCAAGCGCTATACCATAATCTTCAACATTATATGATGAACTACCTTTAATTTTAGTAATCTTATGAGTTGATGCAGCAATAGCACTTATTAATTCTCCCCAATATATATCTTGGTATCCAGAACCAGTAATTGTGCAATTATTTTTAATTGCTAATTCATTTATTTTATTTGATAATACTGGATTAGAATTATATGAATAGAATGCCTCTTCACAAGTAGTAATGGCATTTATTCCTAATTTAGCACATAGCATAAGTGCCTCTTCTGTATCACTTAATAAGCTCATCGTAGTAATAATACAAATATCTGGTTTCAATTCTGATAATAAAGCTTCAGCCACGTTAATTGAACTAATTATAACTCCTTTATTTTCAGTTTCCATGATTTCACCAATATCTTTACCGATTACTTCAGGGTTAATATCGATAGCACCTACAATTTCAGCACCTTTTTCGTATACATATCTCATTGTATATACTGACATTTTTCCTGTTCCATATTGTACAACACGTATTTTTCTATCCATAAATATATCCTCCTTTATTATTTTTATTATAGCATACTCTAATATATAATTTTGTCAAATATTTATAATGAATTAAAAATTTTACAGTTGCTATTGTTAATATTCTTTTTATTACTTATTAAATAAATTTATATTTTGAATGTTTATTTTTTATGTCTATTGTATTATTTCCCAAAATATATTATAATAACTATGTATAGTAGGAGTAGGGGTATATGAGTGATGATAATAATAAAATAATTGAATTAGATTTAAATGATATTCTTCCTAATCGTTTTCAACCTCGTATTAAATTTAATGAAGAGTCAATCATTGAGTTATCTGATTCAATTAAAGAGCATGGTGTTTTACAACCAATTATTGTTAGACCTATTGGTGATAAGTATGAAATTGTAACGGGTGAGAGAAGGTATAAAGCTTCGGTTTTAGCTGGATTAAAAACTATACCTACTCGTATACTAGATGTGAATGATAAAGATAGTGCTGAAATAGCACTTATAGAAAATGTTCAAAGAAAAGATTTAACGCCAATAGAAGAAGCTATTTCATATAAAAAAATATTAGATATGGGATATTTAACACAGGAACAATTAGCTTCAAAATTAGGGCGAAGTCAATCTACTATAGCAAATAAAATAAGATTATTAAATTTATGTGATGAAGTTCAAGAAGCTTTAATGGAAGAAAAAATATCTGAACGTCATGCTAGATCGTTGTTAAGATTAGAGAAAGCAGATATGCAACGAAATATGTTAAAACGTATAATTAAAGAAAGATTAACAGTAAGAAAAGTAGACGATGAGATAAAAAAGATGTTGGAACAAAAAAATTTAGAGCAAGAGAAAATTGAAGAGAAAGATGATAATTCAGAGATACCTAATCCAAAGGATAGTTCTAAAAAGGAAAATGCTGATGATATAGTTGATATTACTGATTTATTTATTAATTTGGAAGATGATAAAACTGATAATACTCAGTTATTAAATGAAACATTAAAAGAAGAATCTATTGAACCAAAAGAAGATTTAAAAGACGAAATAGAAGTTAAATCAGAGAAATTAAAAGAAGAAAAAGAGGGGCCTGATAATATTATGAATAATATGCAAGATATAAATAGTAATTCAACAAATACGTTTGGAAAGTTCTTTAACTCATCACCAACTAACGATGAAAATATAAATAACAATGAATCTACTTTTACATTTAATAATGACAATAGTAATCAAAATATGATGTCTAATAAAATGAATGATTTATTAGCACCTCAAGCTAATTCATCATCAATGTTTCAAACCCCTAATTCTTTAAATCAAACTGATGTTTTTTCTGCGCCGAATGAAGCAACCCCTTTAAATTCAATAGCAGATCAATCAGTAGGGGTTTCTCAAACTCCAAATTCTAGCATGTTTTCTAATTTAATGAATAATAATCAATCAGATGATTATATAGATGATAATACTTTTAAAGATTTTTTGAATCCTGCTTATGTTGATGGTACAAAGCAAAATGAAGATCCTACTAACAAAAATGTTATAGATTCAGCAGTTTTTGCTAAATTTCTTGATCCAGATTATGAAGGAAGTTCTAATAAAACAGATATAAATAATAATGGTGAATTCTTAAATCAGCCATCTAGTTCTGTATTTAATCAATTTAATAATACTCCAGTAATTTCTGAACCAACCAATAATTTAGAATCTATCAATATGAATTCGCAAAATAATAGTTTAATAGCTGAGGATACTAATTCAGGATTAAATTCTATTGATAATTTAGAAAATATTACTAATCAATCTCAAGCCTTTAATGGAATGTTAGCAAGTGAACAAAAACCAGATTTATTAGCACCTATGGGTAGTAATAGTAATTCTGATAATGATATGAATCAATCTAGTGATATATTTAATCAAAGTATTTCACCATCACCGACAACTAACCCTTTTGCATCTCAATTTTTCTCTCCTACTTCCCAACAATCTTTAACTCCAGATAATACTATAGTAGCACCATCTTTCGATACTAATATAAATAGCGATTCAATAATACCAGAAAAAACTGATATATTGCCAAATAATTCAGAGCAACCAATTTTTATAACGGCAACAAATTCTGATGTAGAAAAAGTTATGCCAAATAATCCAATTATTGATAATCCTAATATGAGTAAGTTATTGGAAGTAAATAATCAGGAAACTCAACAAATAAATAATGAACCAACATTATTATCAAATAACTTAATATCTGATGATACACTTCCAACAACAATTGCAGAAACTGCTAATATTTCACCAGCACATCAAGTAGTTGGATCTATGGAAAATCAACCAATAATTATTACAGATTATAATAAGCAATATGACCCTGTTTTACCAGAAAGTATGGTTCCACAAGCTCCTCAAATTGATTTTAAACAAATTATTAATATGATAAGAGATTTAAATGATAAAATCGAAGCTTATGGTTATGAAATAGATACTGAAGAATATGATTTGGCAGATATATATCAAGTTATAATTAAAATTACAAAGAAATAAATAATAAAGGATATTTAGAGAATATTTCTCAAATATCCTTTTTATAATATTTTTTTCTTTTTGAAAATGATTAAAAATATAATAATTATTGTGATACTAACTATAATAACTATTGGATAACCATATTTAGAATGTAATTCTGGCATATATTTAAAATTCATTCCATACCATGCTGCTATAAGAGATAATGGTAAAAAAATAGTTGTTATTACTGTTAAAAGTTTTATTACTCTATTTTGATAGAAATCAAGAGATGATTGGTACATATCTCTAAGATGAATAGTATTGTCTATTAGATATTGTGTTGTTGAAATTAATCTAGTAATTTTATTTTCTGAATTACTTAGATATTTCCAACTTTTTATATTTAAGTTTTTTTCATCTATATATTTTATATTTTGAACTAAATAAAATATATTTTCTAAATAACGTTTGTATAAGGATAGTTCTTTTTTTATTGAATATATCAATATATTTAAAGAAGATGAAATATCCCTTTTTAATAATTCTTTTTCAATGCTTATTATTTTATTTTCTATATATTGTAAATTATTAAAAAATTCATCTATTAGCGTATTAATTAACAAAGATAAAATATAATCTAGTGTACTATTATTTCTAATATGTTTTATCATATTAAATATTTTGTTATCAAGTTCATTATATTGATTGTTTAAACTATTAATAATAATTATTAAATTTTTTTTGATGATTATTCCTATTTTACCTATTTCTTTATTTATATCTTTGCTATTCTTAATGTTTATAGTAACAAAATAATAATCATCGTATATTTCAAAATTAGATTTAGAATATGTATTATTATTTTTACATTCGATAATTATTTGTTTATCTAATTTAAGAATTTTATAAATATTTTCAAATTCATTTATATTAATATATCCAATATTTAAATGTTCTGGTGAAATACTAGTAAAATCAATTTGTTTAACTTCTTCTTTATTTATTTCATAATACATATAATGCCTCCATAATTTTATTATGTAACAAATATAAAAAAATAATTTATGGGTATGATATAATTATTTTAAATATGTTTATATTTAGTTAATGAATAATAACTTTAAACTAAAAGAAGGAGTACAAAAATATTATGAGTATTAAATTAAAGAGAGAAGCTTATGAAAAACTAAGTATATCTACTAAAAAAATATTAGATTTAGTTAATATACCTTGCAATGGTGAATACTATTATTTTCCTGATGAATTAAAACAAGAATTTAAAAGATTTGAACCAGATTATTATGTTGTTGGATACTTTTTAGTGTGTGGTTATCTATATAATGAGGAGGATGTAGATATAAATTTAATAGTAGGAAGTGCGGATATTGAATTGTCAGATAGAAAAAATTGGTTAGAAGCTATTATATATCCAAGACATTTTTTTGCTTCTTATAATATGGCAACAGATAATATTTCATATTATCAAAATATGTGTATAAGTCAATATGAACCAATAAGTTTATATGAGAAAAATGGTGAATATTATGTTGCAGATGGTAATCATCGTATAAATGTTTTAAAGTTATTATTAGCAATGGATTATCCTGGATGTTCTACCAAAATAAGATGTCGAGTTAAACATTTACCTAATAATAGAATATTTATAGAAGAATTTGTTAAAATAGTAGAAAGATATCATTTATATGATAGTACGACTGATTTTGATGGTTATATAACCTACACGCCACATTTTGAGTATTTAGATAATAATTATGCTTATCCAACCATAAGGCACATAGAATCAGGATTAATCATAAAAACGTTAGATGATCTTCAAAAGTTGGAAGAGATATGTAAGGAAAAACAAGGTAAAAAAATTTAATAATGTAGGAAGGAAAGTATATGGATACTTTAGAAAAAAATATATTGATTTAATATAAAAAAAATATCACTAAATGTGGTATAATATATCGCACAGGGAGGTTTTTTTATGATAGTTTTAAAACAAGAAGGTAATTTAGTATTTAATGAACCAGTTATTAATAATAGTCAAGCTATTGAACAATTACAAGATAAATGCCTATTAAATAGTAGTGTTGTTGACAAGGATTATTTTAAAAAGGTATCATTCGAAGATTTTAATTATGAGGGTAGTGAATATGTAATAGCACAAAATCGTATTGCTTCCTTAAAAGCTAATACTGATTTTAATAATGGCTCATCATTTTATGATTTTGAAAATAAAAAAGCATATTTAAAAGAATATGCATATAACGATGAAAAAATAGAAATTTATAAATTTAATTTATTAAAATCAAAAATAACACAGTTTTTTATATCGGGGTTCGATTTTAGTGAAAGAAGATTGATAACAGATAATATGAATTTTGATATAGCAACTTTAATAAATTATGATGAAAATGTTATTGATGAAATAAGTAGTATTTTATCTTTACCAAATAAAGAGGTAATTAGAGGAATATTATATAAGTTATATCCAGAATTAGCTATTTTTTATTATGAAATATATCCATATATAACACTATCACAAATAGAAAGTTATAATATTGATAAGTTAAAAGAATTAAGAATGTTAACAGAAAACCTAAGGGTAAGTACATATAATATAGACCAGATATTAGGTTATTTACCTATGGCTGAAAAGAATGCTAAAGTGTTAAATCTATTGAAGAAATAATAAATCTATTTATTGTGTAATATATAATTAATTATAAATAATATTTTGGAGGGAAAATGAATATAGAAATTTTAATAAATAAAGAAAATGTTTTAGATAAAAATTATATACCCTCTAATTTAATTGAAACTGATCAGAATGAAAATAATTTTCATAATTTTGTAAATCCAACATTAAAACCTATGATATGCAAAGAAATTTATCCTTATTTTTTGAAAATTCAAGAAGACATGAAAAGATTAGGCTTGAACATTATAATTGATAGTGGATATCGTTCGTATGATTATCAACAAGAAATATGGGATCAAAATGTTGCAACTAAAGGATTGGAAGAAACAAAAAAATTTGTCGCACCACCAGGTGGAAGTGAGCATCAAACTGGATTAGCATTTGATATGGCTGTTATCAGAAATAATCAATTTATTGATGGAATAACAGAAGATTTTGATGAGTTTAAATGGATGATTAATCATTCATATAAATATGGATTTATTTTGAGATATCCTAAAGGCAAGGAGTCTATAACAGGTTATAACTTTGAACCATGGCACTTCCGTTTTGTAGGTATTCGATTAGCTTATATTATTCATGAATTTAATATAACTTTAGAAGAATATTATGAGAAAAAAGAATATTATGATGATAATATACAAAATAAAGTATTTACTAAAAGTTAAACTAAGGAGATATTAGTATGAGTGATTTAAATGTTATTTGTAAATTAACTGATATAGATATAGGTGAAAAATATAATGAACTTGTAGAACCTAAAGTTAGGATAGGTGCTAGAGGTATTATTAGAAGAAATGATGGAAAGATTGCTATATTTAATAAAAGTAATAAAAATGAATATAAATTACCAGGTGGTGGAATAAAGAGTACTGAACTACCAGAGGATGCCTTTAAAAGAGAAGTACTAGAAGAAACTGGATGTATTGTTAATGTGGTAGATAATATAGGAATTACTGAGGAATATAAATCGAAACAAAATTTTGGTTCTTTGTCAAATAGTGTTGGTAACAATAAATTTGATAAATGAATTGTTTGTAAGGATGGTTGAAAAGATCATCCT
>CAVDCT010000029.1:0-14491 GCA_963607615.1 Roseburia sp. AF12-17LB | reverse complement strand
CCCCTCCCGGGGTTCTTTTCACCTTTCCCTCACGGTACTTGTTCACTATCGGTCACTAGAGAGTATTTAGCCTTACGGGATGGTCCCCGTGGATTCCGACAAGATTTCACGTGTCTCGCCGTACTCAGGATACCCTACTGAGTTTGAAATATTTCGTTTACAGGACTTTCACCTACTATGGTCTGGCTTCCCAACCAGTTCAACTATATTTCAAATTTATTACTCGTTATGTAAGGTCCTACAACCCCAACTCGTAAGTTGGTTTGGGCTATTTCCCTTTCGCTCGCCACTACTGAGGAAATCGATTTTTCTTTCTCTTCCTCCGGCTACTAAGATGTTTCAGTTCACCGGGTTACTCTTATATAACTATGTATTCATTATATAATACTTGCGCATTACCGCAAGTGCGTTGCCGCATTCGGAAATCTCCGGATCAAAGTTTACTTACAACTCCCCGAAGCATATCGTTGTTCGTCACGTCCTTCATCAGCTTCTAGTGCCAAGGCATTCACCATGCGCCCTTAGCAATTTAATCACCATTATTATTCTATCCTAATTTGATGAGATAATTTTAATATTTAATGTGCTCGTTACACATTAAATTACCACATTATCAAGTTTTCAAAGAACTATTTCTGAGAGAATAATCTCTCAAAACTAAGCAAAATGTTTATATTAGTTAAGATACTCGTTTAAATCTTTCTCCATAGAAAGGAGGTGATCCATCCCCACCTTCCGGTAGGGATACCTTGTTACGACTTCACCCCAGTCGCTGATCCTACCTTCGCTGGCCCCCTCCTAAAAGGTTAGGCTACCAACTTCGGGTATTACCAACTCCCATGGCGTGACGGGCGGTGTGTACAACACCCGGGAACGTATTCACCCTGACATTCTGATTCAGGATTACTAGCGATTCCAGCTTCATGAAGTCGAGTTGCAGACTTCAATCCGAACTGAGACCGATTTTTAAGATTTGCTCCACCTCACGGTTTTGCTTCTTTTTGTGTCGGCCATTGTAGCACGCCTGTAGCCCTAGACGTAAGGGGCATGATGATTTGACGTCATCCCCACCTTCCTCCGGTTTATCACCGGCAGTCTCCTTAGGGTTCTCAACTTAATGTTAGCAACTAAGGATAAGGGTTGCGCTCGTTATCGGACTTAACCGAACATCTCACGACACGAGCTGACGACAACCATGCACCACCTGTCACCCGGATAACCTCGGCTATATTTCTATAGCTTTGCCAGGGATGTCAAGTCTAGGTAAGGTTCTTCGCGTATCTTCGAATTAAACAGCATGCTCCACCGCTTGTGCGGGTGCCCGTCAATTCCTTTGAGTTTCAGCCTTGCGACCGTACTACTCAGGCGGAGTACTTAATGTGTTAACTTCAGCACCGGTTTCCCGACACTTAGTACTCATCGTTTACAGCGTGGACTACTAGGGTATCTAATCCTATTTGCTCCCCACGCTTTCGTGTCTCAGCGTCAGTAATGGCCCAGCAAGCCGCCTTCGCCACTGGTGTTCCTTCTAATATCTACGCATTTAACCGCTACACTAGAAATTCCACTTGCCTCTACCACACTCAAGTCTGCCAGTTTCTAAAACGAACTGGGGTTAAGCCCCAGGCTTTTATTTTAGACTTAACAAACCGCCTACACACGCTTTACGCCCAATAAATCCGGATAACGCTCGCCCCCTACGTATTACCGCGGCTGCTGGCACGTAGTTAGCCGGGGCTTTCTGGTATGGTACCATCAAACTAAGTTCATTTCCTAACCTAGCCATTTTTTCCATACAACAGAGTTTTACAATCCAAAGACCTTCATCACTCACGCGGCATTGCTCGTTCAGGGTTTCCCCCATTGACGAATATTCCTAACTGCTGCCTCCCGTAGGAGTTTGGGCCGTGTCTCAGTCCCAATGTGGCCGATCAACCTCTCAGTTCGGCTACGCATCGTCACCTTGGTAGGCCATTACCCCACCAACTAGTTAATACGCCATAAGCTCATCTCGAAGTGAAGCAAACGCTCCTTTTAGCTTTCTTACTTATGTAAGAAGAATCATCCGGTATTAGCATTCGTTTCCAAACGTTATCCCAGTCTTCAAGGTAGATTACTTATGTATTACTCACCCGTCTGCCACTAGATGGAGAATCTCTTTCCAACTTTGTGCAAGCACGCAGTTTTCAAAAGGCCATCTCGTTCGACTTGCATGTCTTAGGCATGCCGCCAGCGTTCATCCTGAGCCAGGATCAAACTCTCCAAAAAAATAATTATATATTTCTTTAAAAATGTTTTATCCTAACTAATAGTGAATTGACATTTTGCTCAGTTTTCAAAGATCATTCCGCTTTTTGTAAAGCACTACTAATATATCAAATTGGAAAATCAAAGTCAACACTTTTTTAGCATTTTTTTGATTTTTTTCAAACTTGACACAAATTGTTTTTTGCCTTTTTTTCAAAAGCAAACATAATATAACAAATAATAAACTTTAAGTCAACACTTTTTTCAATTTTTTTTAACTTTTTTCAACTTTTTTTCGTTTTTTTTACTATTTATTAAATTTATTTCCTATTTTGCCTCATTATTTAAGATGTATTTTCCGTTTTATAAAAATGTATATTAAAAATTATATCTATTTACTATTATATTAATTAACATTATTTTTATGCTATTTATTATAATTAATATAAATATATTTTTCACAAATATACTTTTAAGTACCTTATTGTCATCAATTAATATTATGTATAAATTATTATTAATTAAAATTTCTAATATATTATACTATTTTTATTGATCTGTATATTTCTATAAAATTTATATATGCTCATACAAATTAAATATACTTATACACATACTTTTATAGATTCAATATATTTATATATAAAACTCGCATACTTATGCACATACTTATTATTTATATATAAAGTTCATATACTTATATGCACATATTTGTGTAGATTCATATACTTTTATATACATAAGCTCATTGCAAGATTTATTGCAAATTATTAAAAAGCTTATTAGAATTTCATAAAAAAACTCAGTTAATTCTGAGTACTTTCTTTCACATTCTTTTTTATTTCTAAATAAATATCAAGATATCTCTTATTTTCTTTTTCACTAAAAGTTTTATCTCCCGATACATAATCATGAATCAATTCATTCATTGCACTATTTATAACCAAATCTAAATCATCAGAATAATTCATTTTCTTTTTATGATATTGATATTCCAATTTATCTAAAATCTTATACTCTCCCTTAGGAAAAATCCTTAAATCTAAATCATAATCTATATATTTAATTGTATTTTCTTCAATTATATAAGGTGTTGCAATATTACAATAATAATATACGCCATCCTTTTTCATTTGTGCAATCACATTATACCATTTATTTTTAAAAAAATACATAATAGCAGGTTCCTTAGTCCGCCAAGTTGTCCCTTCTGATTCAGTTACTCGGGTTTTATTATTACCAAAAACAATATAATCTTTTTTTATATCTAATACAACTGCTTCATCCCAAGAGCGATGAATTTTTCCATTATGCTTATAACATTGAATTTGGTAATGATTCCCAATACATATTTGTTTCATTACTCATCACCTGATTACATTATAACATACTTTACTAATTTTAAGTCAATAAAAGCACTCAAGTATTAGAGTGCTTATTAATTATATTTTAAAATAGCAACAAATTTTCTTTATAAATCATTACTGGACATCTCAATTGCCTTCTTTAATTGATTATCATTTGAATCGTTTGGATTTTTCAAATAGTCTGAATTTAAGTTTACATTAACATCTGGTTCAATACCTCCTGTTTCATTCACCCATACACCTTGGGGTGATAACCATTTTTTCGTTGTTATTTTATACTGATCGCCATTTTCTAATTGAATTAACTCTTGAACCGTTCCTTTACCAAATGTTTTTGTACCCACAACTTTTGCTCCTAAGTTTTCTTTAAGACTGATAATGAACACTTCTGAAGCTGATGCCGTTGCATTATTACTTAAAAAAATAATAGGATATTCTTTGTTCTTGTTTCCTTTAGAATAATATTTAACGCTTTCATCATCTTTTTGTAATTGATATATTACATTTTGTTTATCTAAAAACAAATTCAATATTTTAGTAACTTCCTTAAGATGACCACCACTATTATTACGTAAATCTATAATCAAAGAATCAATTTCATCTTTTTCTAATGATTCCAACTGTTCTTTAAATTGATTATATGTATTAGAGGCAAATATAGAAATTTGAATATATCCAATATTTTTGTTATTATTTTCTATTATTTTTGACTCAACGGATTTTAATTCAATGGAACTTTTATCAATGCTAACGCTAATTTCTTTTTTATCTCTTATAAGTTTAAGAACAAACTTTTTTGAATCACTTTGCAGTACATATTGACTAAATTCTTGAGTACTCATCTTATCTGTATCTTTTCCGTCAATGGATTTTATATAATCTCCCTCTTTTATATCAGCTAACGATGCTGGAGAATCTTCTATAACAGACAAAACAATTATATAACCATCATTATTTTCTTTATAAGCTCTAATTCCTAATCCATCATATTTTCCATTTAAATTAATATTCAATTCATTATATTGTTCCTCATCCATATATGAAGAATAATTATCCGACATACCAAGTTCACTTAAAATACTCTTTAAAGCAACATTTAATAATTCTTTCTCATCTATTTTTGAGCTATCATAATAATGATTAATTATATATTTATATTGTTTAATAAATTCATTTAACACATCATTTTCTTCTTCTATAGATAAATTATTAATATTTACACTATCAGAATATTTATACTTACCATAAGAAATGCCAGCAAAAATACTAAAAGTGCAAGTAATTAACACAATAATTACAACTTCGCTCAACTTAAAATCATGTTTCATTTGTGAATCATTCAAATTATCACCTTCAACCTTATATAATAATAGCATATCAACATATAAAAGTCTATTAAAAAAAACAGTTTTAATTACTGCTTTTTCTTATAATATCTTTCGCAGCAACAATTCCTGTTGCAGCTGCTGTAACGATATTGCCAGCTTTTCCTGCTCCATCTCCAACAAAATAAATGTTATATTTATCCAACTTGAAATTATTATCAGTTTCTATTTCATTACTAAAGAATTTTATCTCTGGACCATATAGCAAAGTCTCATCATTAGCAACTCCTGGTATTATTTGATCCAATTTATCAAGTCCTTCTAAAATATTCATAATAATACGATGCGGCAAAACAAGTGCTAAATCACCTGCAACGCAATCTTTTAAAGTTGGTTCAATAAATCCTTTATTAATACGTTTCCATTCACTACGTCTACCTATTTTTAAATCTTTTAATGATTGAATTATGGGTTTACCATCGCCTAAAACATTAGCAATTCTAGCAATACTTTCTCCATAAAGTCTAGTATTAGTGACAGGTTCTGTTAGATTTACTTTACTAATAAAGGCAAAGTTGCTATTCATAGATTTTTTATCTTTTAATGCATGCCCATTTACACATATATATCCATAATAGTTCTCTTTTGTCACATAACCGCCTGGATTAGTACAAAAAGTTCTAATTTCATCACCATAAGTATCAGTTTTAATAAATATAGTAGGATCATAGATTATATTGCATAAATCCTCTAATATCTCTTTTCGCACCTCTACACGAACACCAATTTCAATACTTTGTGACAAATAAGGAATTTTATACTTATCAGCTAACTCCTGAACCCATTTTGCTCCAGTTCTTCCAGGCGCAACAATTAAATTTTTGCATAATACAGATTTTTCTTCTTTATTACTTAAATAAATAACTTTATGTTTATTTTCAGATTCACTTTGAATATCTATAACATTAGTATTTTCCAATAAAGTAACACCATGTTCAGTCAAATAAGTACATATTCCATCGATATATTCAGGTAAATAATCACTACCTAAATGTTTTTGTTTTATTAATAATAGTCTAGCTCCAGTTAAAGCAACTTTTTTCTTAATTTCTTGTGCCTCTTCCATATTACTAGGATATACATCACTATCCATTTTAAATTTGTTAAAAATTTCTTCAGTATAATCAATCAAATTATGTGCTTCCTCTTGACCCATATATTTAAATAAATCCGACTTACCAAGCTTTGGTATAAAATTTAATTTACCATCAGAAAATGTTCCTGCTCCACCATAACCACTTAAAATATTACATGGTTCACAATTAACACAAGCTATCTTTTTCTTATTCATAGGGCAAAAACGATTGGCAACTTTCTTACCCCTATCTAAAATAAGAATCTTAAGCTTATTGTTATTTTCAATAAGCTCATACGCAGCAAACAAACCAGCTGGGCCTGCTCCTACAATTACTACATCATACATTGAACGCATTTTATCACCCTTAACATTATAACACATCTATGGTATAATTTAATAGGTGATTTACTTGAAAAAGTTTAATATGATTGATGAACAGTTTATATGTGAGCATTGCCACAAAAAGGTTGCAAAATTAGAATATTCCGCTAGAGACCATTGTCCTTATTGTTTATATTCAAAACATGTAGATATCAATCCTGGTGACAGAGCAAATCAATGTTTAGGATTATTAAAACCGATAGATGTTGAAAAATTTAAAAATACTTACAAAATATTATATGAATGTGATACTTGCCATATGCAACATAAAAATATAATGGCCATTGATGATGACATTAATGAGATTATAAATCTAATGGTAAAAAAATAATACAAAATGAAAAAATCGATATCAGTTCAACCGATAATCGATTTTTATTTGTAACATTTACTCACTTAAATAGTTCTCACCTTTAAAAGGTTCTGTTCTAAGTAAATTAGGATAATCTTGTTGCCTTAAAACCTCAAATAGAACTAGCGCTACACAATTTGAAAGATTTAAAGCCCTAATATTAGCATTTATCGGTATACGAGCACACCTATCTAAATGTTTCTGTAATATAGTTTTAGGAATACCTGTACTTTCTTTACCAAAAATTAAATAAACATTTTTAGAAGTATCAGAATAATCAAAATCACTATGTGGCTTATTTCCATATCTTGTATAAAAGAAAAACTCTCCATCATTTTTTGATAAAAAATCTTCCCAGTTTTCATAAACATAGTAATGGCAATTCTCAATATAATTAACGCCACTTCTTTTGATGGCACTTTCAGATAGAGAAAAGCCTAATGGTTTAATCAAATGTAATTTAGTATCAGTTCCAGCACATGTACGCATAATATTACCAGTATTTTGTGGTATCTCAGGTTCGTATAAAACAATATTAATCACTTTCAATTACTCCATTTCTCAAAAGGAAATTTTCTATTTCATCATTTGTATATTTCTTTTGGCTTAAAATCTCTGACACTTTCCCATCCTTATAAGCAATGAAAATTGGTGAATTAGAATTTAAATCCCACTTTTCAACTATATTATCATCCTTTTCTATGTATACAACATACTGTTGAATGCTATTTTCAACAATTATTTCTTTTAATCTCTCTTCTACATCAGTATTCTTTTTTGAACTATCATTAATATATAAAACAACATCTGGATTTTCCTGCAAATAATTGTCCAAATCTTCATATTTTATTTCATGGATAATATTCTTAACAGCTGATTTATATATCTCTTTATTATTTTTATTATACATATTCATAAAAACAAAACATAATACAATCACTCCTAAAGCAATCAAAGTTAAAACAATGTAATTTTTTTTAGGTACATCGCGCATATTACCACCTCTATATAATTATAACATAGCCTATATATTTTTCCAACAAAAAACCAGTTAAAATTGTTCTGGTTCTTGAATTTCATCAATAGTAACAATTGGCAAGGTTACCTGCTCCTCATTAGCCAATTCTTTAAATTTTTCTCTGAATTTATCTAGTTCTTTAATCCTAGAATCAGGATATATTCTCTTACTATTTTTTATTGCATTATATACATCAATCATCTCAACATAAGGCTTATTTTGATATAACGCATGTGAAAATGCTGCTGTCAATACAGAAAAAGATATATCTGGATACATCGCACCTAAACCATATACACGTTTAAATTCACTAGTTGCCTCAACAACTGATTCAACAAGCAATTGTGTAACATACTCATTATATTTAAACTTGATACCAGTTTGATGTTCTATTTTAGGTAAAGTTTTCATTAAAACTTGGATAGTTGTTGGAATATCTTGTTCCTCTACATCTACTCGATCAAAACGTCTCAAAAAAGCTCTATCACGAACAACATACGTATTATATTCTATATCAGTAGTAGCACCTATTAACTTAACAAGACCTCTATCAATAGCAGGTTTTAAAATATTAGCTAAATCCATAGGGCCACCATCTTTACTTCCAATCAAAGTATGAATTTCATCAATAAATAAAATTGTTTTTTCCATATTTTTAAGTTCTTCAACTAATATGGTAATAATCATTTCTTCTTTACCATTATAATTAACCTTACCTAATAATGAAGACGAATTAATTTTTATAACTCTGTATCCTTTTAAACGATCTGGAACAGTATTGTTAATAATTCGATATGCTAAACCCTCAACAATACTAGTTTTACCAATACCAGGTTTACCAACTAACAAAGCAGATTTTTCTGGAGTTAATAAAATTATAGTCATCTTAGCTATTTCATCATCACGAGCTATAGCTGGATTTGTAATATATGTTTTTGCAGTTAAGTCTTCTCCATACATTTTAATCACACTAATATTAGTATAATCAATATGTTCATCTTTTATATTATTACTATCGACTTGTGTTACAGTATTTAAATCTTCATTCATATTATCACCTAATAAAATTATATAATACTAAGAAAAAAAAAGAAAGTAATTTTACATAAACTTCCTTATTCTTTGTAAATTAATAATTGCTCTGGTAATAAATAAATATTATCATTTTGGTATAACAATTCTTCATTATTTAATCCCAATCTTTTACTAGCACTATTTATTGTTTCATTTTCTGTCGTTACAATGACTTTAACATTAGATTTAGGAACCATAAGTTCCTGTCCTGGATAAATATAATTATCCTTATCTAATCCATTAATATTTAATAAATCGATAAGACTAATATTATGTTTTTGCGCAATAGCATATAAATTATCCCCCTGTTTTACAGTATAAACATCAAACCAATCACTTTTACGATCATTAGGTACAATGATTAATTCACCCATACTAATATAATCTTTATCATTTATCTCTTGTAAATTTTTTACTGTTGTATTAAATTTTTTGGCAATACTTTCTAGCGTATCACCAGTTGTAACTTTATAAATTTTATACATACGCCACCTCATTTTATTATATGTTAATGCATAAAATAATGTGAAAGGATGATTATATGAAAAAAGAATTGCCAAAATTATATCGAGGCTCTATAAATAATGGTACAGGAAATAATTTACGAGTAGCTCATGGATTCACAGAGGAAGAAAAATCTCCTAGACAAACAATCAATGAACTATTTAAAGAGAACCAAATATATAGACAAGATGTTGAAATAGAAACAGATAAAGAAAAGTTAAATACTAAAATAATTGGGCGTACTCAAGAACATATAATAACAATAAATAATACTGTAATCAGAATTGATGATATTAAACATCTTAAACTTATAAAATAGTAAACAAAAAACGAGAGCAATCTCGTTTTTATAAGCAATCAACATATGTATCGGATAAACAACGTAAACAACAAACACAATTAAGATTCATTGTAAAAAATGAGTTAGTTGATACAAATGTAGATGATGAATCACCATTACATCTAGCTAGAACACGAAATGTACAACTGCAACCATCTAACTTCTCAACACGAAATACACTTGAACAACCTGCTTCAGGGCAATCCCCTGTACTATCCTTCTCGATTGGCATACTTAATGGCTGCCCATTGCACAAATAAAGCATTACAGGACGAGTGTTACAAGTTAATGAATTAGCTCCACAGCCTAAAAAACCTCGATCGCATGTATCTAAACATGTTTCAGAATTACAAGCATTCTGTTGTAACACACTAATAATTGCAAGTATTTCTGCTATTTGTCTGCATGATTCATTATCGTTATTACACATATTATTCCACCCTTTCTGCTATAGAATATTCATTCAAAAACAAAAAGTGTACACCAATAACCCAAAGACATGTGTATATTGATTATTTATTCATTTTTTAGTACAATTAATATGAAGTGATTTATATGAAAAATGATGATTATATAAAAAATAAACCTAATTATATACTTCAAAAAAATAAGGATGGTAGCATTATTACTGTCCGTGATTTACAATTAGAAGTATTAGAAATTATGGATGAAATACATCGAGTTTGTGTAAAAAATAATATTCGATATGCACTTATTGCTGGTTCTGCTCTTGGTATTGTCAATTATAAGGGATTCATTCCATGGGATGATGATATTGATATTTGTATTATGAGAGAAGATTGGGAGAAATTTATTGATGCTTTAAATAAAGATTTAAATGATAAATTTTATTTTCAATGTTTTGAAAATGATAAAAAATTTAACGTAATTAATGGTCCCACAATGAAAATCAGAAAAAAAGGGACATATATAGAAGAAGTTAATTATCTTTTGAAAAACAGATGTAAAACTGGTAATGGTATTTTTGTAGATGCCATTATATATGACAACATTTCAGAAAGTAAATTAAATGATCAAATACATAGAAGCTTTATAAAATTATTAATGCCATTTTATGTTTTAATTGATAATTTACATATTCCACATGTTCATTTTTCTAAATTCATTAGATGGTATTCTGAAAAATATGCTAGAGCTAATGAAAAAAGTAAATTAGTTTCACAGCCCATATCTGTCCCTTGGGAAAAATTTATGCATGAACCTATCTTTTTAAAGGAAGATGTATTTCCATTTAAATTATATGATTTTGAAGGAAGAAAATTCTATTCATATAATAATATAGAAAAAATATTAAAAGAATGGTATGGCCCAAATTGTTTAAAAAAATGGAATGGAAAAGAATGGGAAGAAACTTTACCAATTGAAAAAAGAAAGCCAAAACATACAGCTTATATAAATTTACATGGTGACTCAAAAGAATAACAGGAGTTGATAGCAGTGAAAAAAAATATTAATTATAAATCCGGTTTTATTATTGGATTTATCCTAATTATTATTGCAATATTAATTGGAATTATATTTGAGCATGATATAGCTTTTGTCTTTGCAGGATTAGGAACTGTTATCATCGGTATATCTATTTTAACAATTATTAATAAAGGTAATAACAAAAATCAATAGTTATTACCTTTTTATTAGCATTGATATAATACTACCTACTAATAAGCCTAATATAACACTATATGTTTTTCCTCTATGTTTGTTAAAACACTGTGCAATAAAACGGATTAGAATTAATCCACCTAACAATAAACCGATACTAAATGGTATTAATTTATTAAATTCTAGTAAATATATATTAGAAAATAATGTTAATAACTCATCATATAAACCAAAAGACATAAATAAGGCTGTTCCACTTATTCCTGGCACAATAGTAGTAAAAGCTTCTAAAAATCCCATAAAATAGTAATTATTAAATAAACTCAATTGAGGTAAAAATAACAATGATATATATATTAAAAATGAAATAAGTGATAAATAATAACTATTTGCTTCTTTTAATACCATCGGTATGCCAGAGATAATTAATAATAAAAATATTGCCATTGTAATAAGGTAATAATTTTCTAAAAAATACATAATAATATGACTTCCTAAAATAATTGCTAATAGTATTCCCAAAGCAAGTTTAGTTAAAAAAAGAATGTTCTTACGAAAATCTGAAAACAAATTATTAATAGAATTAATCATATCTTCATATACATTTAACCTAATAGCTAAAAGACTTCCGCTTACACCAGGTATAATCTTACCTAAACCTATTATAAATCCTTTAATAAAAAGAGCCATAGTATCACCACTATAACTTTATGCTATCAAAATATATTCATTACTTATTTACACCAGCAAAATATCCATTATAAACTGCTTTAGAATCATTTACCACGATAAAAGCTTTATCATTAACAGTATTAACTATCTTTCTTATTTCTGCTAATTGGAAACTATCTATTTCTAAAAACAAAAGTAATTTACTTGCCTCATGATATCCACTAACATGTAATACCGATACAGCATATCCTTTTTTATGTAAAAGATCAATTAACATTCGATCTTCTTTATCTATAATAATTTGAACACTAAGGGTTCCATGACTAGTGAAACGTTTAGCTAATATTCCACCAACATAGGTTCCAGTAGCAAACCCTAAAGCATATGACATTGCAATTAATATACTATTATCAGTACTATTTAAAGCATCTTTAACAATTAAGAACCATACTAAAACTTCAAAAAAGCCTATTACAGAAGCTAATACAATCTTATCTTTAATGGTAAGTACTGTTCTAATTGTTCCTAAAGAAACATCAATGATACGAACAAGAAAAATTTTAATACATAGATATATTAGTTCCATATTATTCACCTAATTATATTATGTACAAAAAAAATCTATTATTTCATAGATTTTTTTAATTATTATCACTATTATCATTAGATTTATCATCTTTGTTTGATGTTTCATCGGATTTATCATCTTCCGATTTTTCTTCATTAGATGTATCCTCTGATTCATTACTATTGTTAGCACTAAAGAACGATGATAGATAACTTAAAATACTATTGCTTCCAACATAAGTTTCTTTTATCTTACCTTCAGAAACATATATCAAAGTTGTATCTTTTATTTTTAAATTTTTCAAATCATCTAATTTTTCTTCATCTGCTAATAACTGTTTATTATTATCATCAGATAAATCTATATAATAAAATTCAATTGGAAAATTATTATATTTTAAACTATTTATATATAAATCATAAGAATCATTATTTTCATCATCAGCTTTATCCAGAAGTAGATAATAAGAAGTAGCTACCATATTATCAACATCACTATAATTTATATTATTTAATTTACGTACTTGAGCAACTTCTTTTTGTTCTTCAGAATCTGTTGTTGTTTTCTTCAATATTTTTTCTGTTAAGAAATAAAAACCTACTAATATTAAAAGCATTATTACAACTGTTATAATAGCGTATTTAATAGAAAATTCATTATCTGATGCTTTAATCATAGACTTATTAGTTTGTTTTTTTAATTTTGCCTTCTTCATAATATCACCTATATAGATTATATCATAAAAGGCTTATAATTCAACACTATTTTGTTATAGATGCAGAACTAATTGATTTAGCAACACTAATTAATTCCTCCTTCTCTAAATTATCAGATACTAAAGAATATTCAATACCATTACTCATCCAATTAACAGTATAATCGTCAATTGAGCCTACTGTATCAATAATTAAATCAGGCTCTCCATATGTTAAATTCATATCCAATTCTTTTCCAACTGTTACAGTTTCTTCAATTAGAGTAAATGACTTATCACCACCAAAAGTTAAAATGACACGTTCACCAGAATCCTTATTTACTCGATCTTGAGATGTCAAATATGTATTAGCCGGTAAATACATAGGATATATAATATCATCAATTGTTTTCGATACATCTTTTGCTTCACTACTATCTATATTATTATTCAATTCAAATATGTCATCTTCAATACGTGGATTCTCCTCAAACTTACTAACATTAAATTCCATAGCTACTTCATCATTTTTATTGAAAACTTCTACTTTTTTCATTATATGATCTTTATCAAAATATATCTTCTGCTTTACTAGTTCATTATTAGTTGAATAATTTACTTTAGTTGTAAATACATGTAATCCATCTGATTCCTCATATGTTTTTTCATCATCACTATCAATATCATTTAAAATTCTTTCTAATATATATACCTGGGAATTATTGTAAGGCCAATCACTTTGAAATTTAAAACTCTTATTTAAAGAAGGAGTTAAAACATAAACACCATCTTTGTTTCTTAAAATAATCTGTTCATGATCGTTTACCTTATTAACTAAACTAACACGATAAAAATCTTCTTTCTTATAATTAACATCAACTGCATATGTATATTTATTTTCACCATTATACATATTTAATTCACCTTGAATTGTATAGCTTTCCAAATTATCAGCTTTCTTTTTGATATTTTTTAAAACATCTTTATCATTATTCTTGCCACAGCCTATTAAAAGAAAACTAAGGAATATAAATAAATATTTTCTCATGTATACCTCTTTTCATTTAAGTATATTATTTATATTCATAATTAGAACCTATAAAAAAAATTTACCCATTTGAGTAAATTTTGGGTGTATTATAAATAGTGTTGGTGAAAATTTTACCAATGCTATTTTTATTTAATAAA
>CAVDCT010000028.1:0-15441 GCA_963607615.1 Roseburia sp. AF12-17LB | reverse complement strand
TTATAAAAGTTTTTTTGTATTGCTTTTTTTATCAAAAAATGATGGAAATAAATGGATTTGGAGGAGTAGTAAGAAATGTTTGAAGAATTATTAATATCAGTACTATTTATTATTGTTTTAATTATTTTGTGCATAATTTCTAATTTGTATTCAAAAAAGAAAGAAGAAAAAGAAAAATATATAATGTTAAGGAATTCAATTAAAGAGGATTTAAAAGAGAACTTTATATCGGAAGAAGAATACTGGCAATATAATAAAGAGTATAGTGATAAAATTAAAAAAATAAAAGAAGATATACAATTATATGAGGAGGAAAAAGAAAAAGAAACAATAAAAAATAACGATACTGATTGGATGAATATATTTAAAAAGAAAGAAAAAATAAATGAACTAAATAGATTATTGATAGATGAGTTAATTGAAGATATTGTTGTTAGTGAAGATGGTAATATAAAAGTAATATTCAAATATGAAGATAAATATTTAGATGCACTAGACTTTATAAAAAGACAAAACTATGATATAATATCATCTAGTTAAAGGGCGAAATTAGAAAGTACTTTTTTAAGTATTTTTTTAAAATGAAATGAAATAGAAAGAAGTGATTAAAGTGGATATGTATCAAAAAAGAAAAATTAGAGCAGAAAAGAAAAAAGATGATAGTCCAAAAAGTTTTCCATCAGTCGGAATTAACTGGTATCCAGGGCATATGGCAAAAACAAAAAGACTTATTTCAGAAAATTTAAATCTTATAGATGTTGTATATGAAGTAGTAGATGCAAGAATGCCATATTCTTCAAAAGTAAAGGATATAGATAATTATATAAAAGATAAACCCAGAATAATGATAATGACAAAAATGGACCTTTGTGATAAAATAGAAACTGAAAAATGGAAAGATTATTATATTAAACAAGGATATATAGTATATACAACTAATTTGGAAAAAGAAACAAATCTTACTAGATTATTGAAAATAACTGAAAATCTAATGATAGAGGAAAATAAAAAAAGACAAAGTAAAGGAATGACTAAAAGGAAGTTGAGAGTTTTAGTTGTTGGAATTCCTAATGTAGGGAAATCTACTTTAATAAATAGATTAGTTGGTAAGAAAGTTTCTTCAGTTGGAAATAAACCAGGTGTCACAAAACAGTTAAACTGGATTAGAATTAATGAATCTTTAGAGTTATTAGATTCTCCAGGAATCTTATGGCCAAAATTAGATGAAACTACTGTAGCATATAATCTTGCATCTTTAACTGCTATTAAAGAGGAAGTATTACCGATTGATGAAGTAGTTTTATATATTCTTAAAACACTACATAAATACTATCCTGAAAAGTTATTACAAAGATATAATATTAATGAAATATCAGAGGATAGTTATGAAGAAGCTTTAGAGTTAATTGGAAGAAAAAGAGGTTGTATTATAAAGGGTGGATGTGTAGATTATGATAAAGCATATTCAGTTGTACTTAATGATTTAAAAGATGGATTAATAAAGGAAGTTACTTTTGATAGATATGAATAAAGTAAAAGAGATTAATTCTTTGGCGTTAGCCTATTTAGGCGATAGCATATATGAAGTATATATCAGAGAATATTTACTTTCTTTAGGAATAATGAAAGTAAATGAATTACAAAAAAATGCTACCAAATATGTTAGTGCTAGAGGTCAATATAAATATTTGAAAAATATGCTTGAAAACAATTTTCTAACTGAAGAAGAAAAAAATATTGTTATAAGAGCAAGAAATCATAAATCCCATGCGCATCCTAAAAATACCGATATAATAACGTATAAGCATTCAACTGGTTTAGAAGCTTTAATTGGATATTTATATTTAATGAAAAATAAGAACAGAATTGATGAAATTATGGATTATATTTTAAATGAGAAAGAGGGGGAATAATTGTGTTAATATATGG
The DNA here is from genome assembly GCA_963607615.1 of Roseburia sp. AF12-17LB. GTDB lineage: Bacteria > Bacillota_I > Bacilli_A > RF39 > UBA660 > UBA5578. The sequence continues at coordinate 13,512 of CAVDCT010000028.1, read as the reverse complement.
AAAAAATGTAGCTATAGAAGCATTAAACGATAATAAAAAAATAACAAAGGTATATATATCTGATACATTTAATGAAACTGAAATAATTAATGAATTACACAGAAAAAATATTAAAATAATTAAAACAACAAAATATGAAATGGATAAAAAGGTATCTGGATTGCATCAAGGTATTATATTAGAGGTACCTGACTATAAATATGCATCATTAGATGAATTAAACAATATAGATAATCCTCTTGTAGTGATGCTAGATCATATAGAAGATCCCCATAATTTTGGTGCTATAATTAGAACTTGTGAGGCAGCGGGAGTAGATGCTATTATTATTCCAGATGACCGTAGTGTTGAAGTAAATGGAACTGTTGTTAAAACTAGTGTAGGAACAATAGATAGAGTAAAAATAATTAAAGTAAAGAATTTAGTGAATACAATTAAGAATTTGAAAAAAGATGGATTTTGGATATTTGGAACAGATATGCAAGGCGAAGATTATTCAAAACTTGATTATAGAGGAAAAACTGTTATTATATGTGGCAATGAGGGAAGTGGAATGAGTAGACTAGTAAAAGAAAATTGTGATTTTATAGCAACTATACCAATGAAGGGGACTGTAAATAGTTTGAATGCATCTGTTGCTACTGGTATAATAATATTTGAAGCAGTTAAAATAAGAGGTATATAATATGGATTATTCAAAATTAAATGATTATGAGCTTATATATTATATAAATGAAAATAATGAAGAAGCAAATAATATCATTATAAAAAAATATGAACCTTTAATTGTTTCTATTGCTAATCGAATGATGCAGTATTGTCCTTATTTGGGCTTGGAAAAGAGCGATTTAATTCAAGAGGGAATGATTGGTCTTAATCATGCTATCGGATATTTTAATGAACAAAAAGATATAACATTTTATACTTATGCTAAAACTTGTATTGAAAGAAGAATGATAAGTGTTATTGTTTCAGCTAAACGTTTAAAGCATAAAAATTTAAATGAATCTATTTCTTTTGATACAGAGGAAGATGGAGCTTTGGATTATTTTTTGAAAGATGATTCAACTAATCCAGAACAAATAGTTATTGGCAATGAAGAGAATATTGAATTAATTAATTTAGCAAAAAAGAAACTTACTGATTTTGAGGCGCAAGTGTTTGATTTGATGCTTTTATATTTTAATTATCGTGAGATAGCTGAAATGTTAGATAAAGAACCAAAGCAGATTGATAATGCTATTCAAAGAATAAAAAATAAAGTTAAAGATGTTGTGAAGGATTATGAAAGTAAATAGTACAATGTTTTGTACTTTTTTGTTGCATTCTTTGGTTATAATTATTATAATTAAATTGGTGATAGTATGAAAGCATTAATAACAGGAGCATCTTCAGGAATTGGAAGAGATATCGCTCGCGAGCTTGCTAATAAAGGATATGATTTGATTTTAGTAGCACGTCGTAAGACAAGGCTAGAATCATTAAAAAAAGAATTGCCAACTAATGTAGAAATAATTATAAGTGATTTATCTAGTACTTTTAATTGCATGAAATTGTATGAGAGTGTTAAAGATAAAAATATAGATATTGTTATAAATAATGCTGGGTTTGGTTTAGTTGGCGATTTTACAGAAACTAGTTTGGATAAAGAATTAGATATGATAGATTTAAATATAAAAGCAGTTCATGTTTTAACTAAATGTTTCTTAAAAAATTTTAAGGAAAAGAATAAAGGATATATATTGAATGTAGCATCGAGTGCTGCTTTTCAGCCTGGACCTTTGATGAATACTTATTATGCAACAAAAGTATATGTGTTAAATATGACGCTAGCAATTCATGAGGAATTGAAACAAAGTAGTAGTAAAGTTTATGTTGGTTGCTTATGTCCAGGACCTGTTGATACTGAATTTAATAAGGTTGCAAAAGTAGAATTTGCACTTCCTAGTTTAAGTAGTGAGTATGTTGCTCATTATGCAGTTAAGAAAATGCTAAAAAGAAAATTAGTTATTATTCCTGGAGTACAAATGAAGATAACATATTTTTTATCAAAGTTATCTTCTATTAAGTTAAAATTATGGATTACATACCATATTCAGAGGAGAAAAATAAAATAATATAATTGAATATTAAAAGCTAAATTATTGACATTAGTCTAATTATATGATAGATTATTTTTAGACACAAGGACGTGTTTTTATTTTGAATTAAATTTATGAAATTTAAAAGTGGGTGAAAAGATGAAGAAAATAGCAAGGTTCTTTGTAAGTGTAAAAAAAGAAATGAAAAAGGTAAGATGGTTGAGTAAGAAAGAGTTAGGAAAATATTCTGTAGCTACAGTTTCGTTTATAGTTGTTTTTATGACTTTTTTCGCTTTATCAGATGCCATCTTAAGTGTCGTTAGGATGGTGATTAAATAATGGAAAAAGAATGGTATGTAGTTAATACTTATTCAGGACATGAAAATAAAGTTAAAGAAAAGTTAGAGATGCGTGCATCTACTATGGATATGCAAGATTATATATTTAGAGTAGTTGTACCAGAACAAAAGGAAATTGAATATAAAAATGGTGAACAAAAAGAAAAAGTAACTAAGATGTTTCCTGGATATATATTAGTAGAAATGATAATGACGGATGAGGCTTGGTTTATTGTTCGTAATACACCAGGTGTTACTGGATTTATTGGTTCGTCTGGTAAGGGAGCAAAACCATTCCCATTGACACCACAAGAAGTTGATAACATACTTGGAAACATGGGCATGAGTAGATTAGATATAGAAAACGAACTTGCCGAGGGTGATACTGTTAAAGTTATTAATGGCGCATTTGCTAACATGTTTGGTAAAGTTAAAAGTATAGATGTTGCTAATCAAAAGTTAGAAGTAGCACTTGATTTATTTGGTCAAGAAACAATTGTTGAAGTAGATTTTAATGAAATAGAAAAGACAAATTAAAAAAATATTTACAAATTAAATATTTTATGGTATTATTAAGTCGCTATATTTCATTAAATATAGATTAAGTGGGAGATTATTGATTGCGGATATCATTTGAACCACGGCGAAAAAAGTATATAGGAGGTGTTTTTCGTGGCACAATTAGTAAAGAAGATTAAATTACAAATACCTGCAGGAAAAGCTACACCAGCTCCACCAGTTGGAACTGTATTAGGACCAGCAGGAATTAATTTACAAGAATTTTGTACAAAATATAATGATGCAACAAAAGATAAGATGGGAGATATTTTACCAGTAGAGATTTCTATCATGGATGATAGAAGTTTCACATTTGTAATTAAAACTCCACCAACAGCATTCTTAATTAAGAAGGTTGCTAAACTTAAGAAGGGTTCTTCTAAAGGTAAATCTGAAGTTGTTGGTAAGTTAACAAAGGCACAAGTTAAAGAAATTGCTGAAATTAAATTACCAGATTTAAATTGTTATACTGTTGAAGAGGCTATGAGAATAGTAGAAGGAACTGCTATGAACATGGGCGTAGAAATAGTTGATTAATTATAGTAAACATAGGTAATTCCTATGTGGGAGGAATTAAATTATCCGCATATACCACACAAGGAGGAAAAAATGAAAAAAGGAAAGAAATATGTAGAAGCAGCTTCTAAGGTTGAAAAAAATAAATTATATACTAAAGAAGAGGCTATTAAATTAGTTAAAGAAACAAGCGTAGCTAAATTTGATGAATCAGTTGAATTAGTTTTGAGACTTAACTTAGATACTAAAAAAGCTGATCAACAATTAAGAGGTGCTACTGTTTTACCAAATGGTATTGGAAAAACAAAAAAAGTATTAGTTATTGCAAAAGGTGATGCTGCAAACCAAGCTAAAGAAGCTGGAGCTGATTATGTTGGAGATCTTGATATGATTGAAAAGATTGAAAAAGAAAATTGGTTTGATTTTGATACAATTATTGCAACACCTGATATGATGCCTGCTTTAGGTAAAATTGGTCGTGTATTAGGTCCACGTGGCTTAATGCCAAACCCAAAAACTGGAACAGTAACAATGGATACAAAAAGAGCTGTTGAAGATGTTAAAAAAGGTCGTGTAGAATATCGTACAGATAGTTATGGTAATGTTGCTGTAGCTATTGGAAAGGTATCATTTGATGAACAAAAATTAGTTGAGAATTTAAACGCTTTTGTTTCATTAATTATTAAGACAAAACCATCAGCTGTAAAAGGAAAATATATTAAAAATATTTCTGTATCTACAACTATGGGTCCAGGAATCAAAATTGATTCAAATACTTTCGAAGCTTAGTATTTACAAAAATAAAACATTATGATATAATATGTTCACATGAACGAGATAGTACCGTAGACAGTAGGGGACGTAGTCTTAATTATCCTACCGAGGAGCTTAATAAAATAAGTCTTTGTTGCGGTATGTAATAAAGACTTTTTAGGTATTATCTAAAAAAATAAGGAGGTGCAATATGGCTAATCAAAAAATATTAGATCAAAAACAAAAGGTTATCGATGAAATTGTTGAAAATGTTAAGGATTCTAGTTCTTTTATCTTTTTAGAAAATCATGGTTTAACTGTTAGTGAAACAATGGAATTGAGAAGAAGCTTAAGAGAAAGTAATTCTGAATTGAAAATATATAAGAATACATTAGTAAACAGAGCTTTAACAACTTTAAATATTGATTTAAAGGATGAATTAAATGGCCCTAAGGTTGTCGCTTTTGGTAAAGATATAGTTGAACCAATAAAGGCTGTAAACAAATTCATTGAAAATCATCCAAATTTAGAGATGAAAATTGGTATTGTAGATGGTAAAATTACAGGTTTAGATACATTAAAGAAATATGCTACAATTCCATCAAGAGATGGACTACTTACAATGTTTGCAGGTGGTTTGATCGAACATGTAAAGAATGTTGCAATATGTTTAGATTTACATGTAAAGAATTTAGAGAAAGAACAATAAAATTTAGTTATTAGGGAGGAATTAAAAATGGCAAAGATTGAAAATAAAGAAATAATTGAAGCTTTAAAAGAGAAAAATTTATTAGAGCTTAAAGAATTAGTAGATTTAATGAAAGAAGAGTTTGGAGTAGATCCATCAGCAGTAGCTCAAGCTGCTCCTGTTGCAGGTGCTGCTGCAGCTGAAGAAGGCCCAAGTGAAGTTGATGTTGTATTAGCTAGTGCTGGTCCAAATAAGATTAACGTTATCAAAATAATTAAAGAAGTTACAGGATTAGGCTTAGGTGAATCTAAGGCAATTGCTGACAATGGTGGCGTTGTTAAAGAGAAAGTTGCAAAAGAAGAAGCAGAAGAATTAAAAGCAAAATTCGAGGAAGCTGGAGCAACAATCGAATTGAAGTAATATTAAGTGAAAACTAAATAGCCTATACTAGATATCTAGTATGGGCTTTACGTGTTTTTAGGATATAATTGGAGGCGTTATGTCACATTATTTTGAAAGTAATCCAATATCGATTAGTAAAGAGAGAAAAATTAAAGCTATTATTTCAGGACAACCATTTGTTTTTGTTACAGATAATGACGTTTTCTCTAAAAAAGGTCTTGATTTTGGAACAAGAACTTTATTAGAAAGTTTAAACTTAAATATGATTGATGGCCGTATTTTAGATTTTGGGTGTGGGTATGGACCTATTGGTATATATTTAGCGTATTATGGAAAAAAGGTTGATATGATTGATATAAACAATAGAGCTTTATCTTTATCTAAAAAAAATTCTAAACTTAATAAAGTTGAAGTGAATATATTTGAAAGTAATATGTATGAAAACATAACACATAAATATGATTATATAATTAGTAATCCACCTATTAGAGTTGGTAAAAAAGTATTATATGAGATATTATTTGGTGCTAAAGAACATTTGAAACCAGAGGGGCATTTGATATTTGTAATTCACAAAGATCAAGGTGCTAAAACCTTGATTGATGTTTTGAAAGCGGAATATAGTGTTTCAATACTTAATAAAAACAAAGGTTTTTTTGTAATAGATTGTCAAAATCATTGACAAGTTGCCCACTCTTTGGTAAAATTATAAATTGGTGACATGTATTATTTAGGTACCAATACATGTATCTAGAAAAATTAGTTTATGGGGTGAAACAGTGGCTTATACAGTAAAAAAATTCGGTGATTATCGAGAAAGAAGAAGTTATGCAAAAACTAAAAATGCTATTGAATTAAACAATTTATTGGAAATTCAAAAAAAGTCATATGATTGGTTTATGACAGAAGGAATAAGCGAGGTGTTTGAAGATATCTTTCCAGTTGAAAGCTTTACTGGAAATTTAACTTTAGAATTTGGAGAATACTCGTTTGATGAACCAAGATACTCAATAAAAGGTTGCAAAGATCGTTATGCAACCTATGCTGCACCTTTAAAGGTACAAGCTAGATTATTTAATCAAGAAACAGGAGAAGTTAAAGAACAAGAGATATATTTAGGTGATATGCCAATTATGACAGAAAGTGGAACTTTTGTTATAAATGGTGCAGAACGTGTTATTGTATCTCAATTAGTTCGTTCACCAAGTGTATACTTTGGAAGAGAAATTGATAAGAAGAATGGGAAACTTATTATTACATCTCAAATAATTCCAACAAGAGGAACATGGCTAGAATATGAGACAGATGCAAGAGATACAATTTATGTTAGGATAGATAGAACTCGTAAAGTCCCAATTACGACATTCTTAAGAGCATTAGGGTTGTCAAATGATGCCGATATTATTGATCTTTTTGGTGAAGATGATTATATTTTGCGTACAATTGAAAAAGATGCAAATAAGAATACAGATGAGTCTTTAATTGATATTCATTCTAAATTAAGACCAGGTGAACCAAGTACATTAGATAGTGCGAAAAATCAATTAGTATCTAGATTTTTTGATTCATTTAGGTATGATTTAGCACGTGTTGGTCGTTATAAGTTTAATAAAAAATTAAATGTTGTAGATCGTTTGTTAGGATGTAAGTTAGCTGAAACAATTAAAGTAAATGGTGAAGTTATTGCTGAAAATGGTGATGTTGTAACAAAAGATTTACTAGAAAAATTAAAACCAGTATTTGCTAATGGATATGGTGTTAAAGAGACTTTAATAAATGAAGAATTGGATTCTTATAATAAAGTTCAAGCTGTTAAAGTATATTCTAAAAAGAATCCAGAAAAAGTTATTTCTATTATAGGTAATGATCAAACATTAGATTTGAAGAGACTTACAATATCTGATATTTATGCATCAGTATCATATTATTTAAATTTACATGATGGTATTGGTAATTTTGATGAAATCGATCATTTATCAAATCGTCGTGTTCGTCAGGTTGGAGAATTATTACAAAATCAATTTAGAGTTGGTATTAGTCGTATTGAAAGAGTAATACGTGATCGTATGTCTACTCAAGACATTGCAGAGGTAACTCCTAAATCATTAATTAATATTCGACCATTAACTGCTGCTATTAAAGAATTTTTTGGTAGTAGTCAATTGTCACAATTTATGGATCAAACTAATCCAGTAGCTGAATTAGCTAATAAGAGAAGATTATCTTCTTTAGGACCTGGTGGTTTATCTCGTGATCGTGCTGGTATGGAAGTTCGTGATGTTAACCCATCACACTATGGAAGACTTTGCCCTATTGAGTCTCCAGAAGGACCAAATATTGGACTTATAACTGCTTTAGCTAGTTATGCTAGAATTAATGATTATGGATTTATAATGACACCTTATCGTAAAGTTATTAATGGTAAGATAACAGATGAGATTACTTATATGACAGCAGATGAAGAATTAGATTATCATATTTCGCAAGCTACAGTTGCTTTGACAGAAAATGATGAATTTGCTGATGAAAGAGTTCCAGTTCGTTATCGTGGTGAAAATATAATTATTAATTCTAAAGATGTTGACTATATGGACGTATCTAGTCAACAGGTTGTATCTATTACTACAGCTGGTATTCCATTCTTGGAGCATGATGATGGTAAACGTGCGTTGATGGGTTCAAACATGCAACGTCAAGCTATTCCACTATTAAAGGCAGAAGCTCCAATAGTTGGTACTGGTATTGAAGCTATATCAGCACGTGATTCTGGAGCTGTAATTATATCTAAAGCTGATGGAATTGTAGATTATGTAGATTCTAAAAAAATATTAGTAAAAACTAAGGCTGGAATGGATACATATTATATGAGTGGATTTGATCGTAGTAATGCTGGAACATGTTATCATCAAATACCTATTGTTCGTGTTGGTGATGAAATACATAAAGGACAAATTATAGCTGATGGTCCAAGTACTGATAAAGGTGAAATGGCTTTAGGTAAGAATGTTAGAGTTGCATTTATGAACTTTAATGGTTATAACTATGAGGATGCCGTTATCTTAAATGAGAGATTAGTTAGAGATGATGTTTATACATCAATTCATATACAAGATTATCAAATCGAATGTCGTGATACTAAATTAGGACCTGAAGAGTTTACAAGGGATATCCCAAATGTTAGTGAAGAAAGTCGCAAAAATTTGGATGAAAATGGTATTGTAGCTATTGGAACAGAAGTAAAAGATGATGATATTTTAGTAGGTAAAGTTACACCAAAAGGAATGGCTGAACTTACTTCTGAAGAAAAATTACTACATGCTATCTTTGGTGAAAAAACACGTGAAGTAAGAGATACATCTTTAAGGGTTCCACATGGTGGAGGCGGAATTGTTCATGATATTAAAGTATTTACAAAAGAAGATACTGATGAATTACCTGCTGGTGTTTCTAAAATAATTCGTGTATATATAGCTCAAAAACGTAAAATAACAGTTGGAGATAAAATGGCTGGTCGTCATGGTAATAAAGGTGTTATTTCATTAGTATTGCCAAGTGAAGATATGCCTTATACAGCTGATGGAGAACCAATTGATATATTATTGAATCCATTAGGAGTTCCTTCTCGTATGAATATTGGTCAGATACTAGAAATGCACTTAGGTATAGCAGCTAAAGAGTTAGGAATTCATGTAGCAACGCCAGTATTTAGTGGTGCTAACCGTGAAGAAATTATTGATGCATTAAAAGAAGCTAATTTAGATGAAGATGGAAAAACAGTTTTATATGATGGTAGAACTGGAGAACCATTTGATAATCGTATTAGTGTTGGTATTATGTATATGATTAAATTGCATCACATGGTTGATGATAAATTACATGCACGTTCAACAGGACCTTACTCAATGGTTACACAACAACCTCTTGGAGGTAAAGCACAATTTGGTGGTCAAAGATTTGGAGAAATGGAAGTTTGGGCATTATATGCATATGGTGCTGCACATGTTTTACAAGAGATGATGACTATCAAATCAGACGATGTAGTAGGTCGTGTAAAAGTATATGAGGCTTTAGTAAAAGGAACACCGATACCAAAATCAGGTATACCAGAATCATTTAGAGTTTTAATCAAAGAATTCCAAGCATTAGGTCTAGATATAACTGTATTAAATGAAATGGGTAATTTTGTTGAATTAAAAGAACTTGAAGAAAATGATAAAGATAGTTTTGGAAATTCTGAAGAAAAAGCTAAAGAGGTAGTTGTTAATCAAGTTGGAGTAGAATCTAATGAAGAAATATTTGAGGAATATGATGATGCGTTTGCAGAAGAAGATTATGAATCAGATGATTTTGAATATGATGATAATTCTGATGAAGAAGATGATTTTGACGATGATATAGATGAAGATAACTTTGATATATCAGAAGAAGAATTAAATGATTTGGAAGGGGATGAGCAATAATGGATGTTAATAATTTTGAAGGATTGAAAATTAGTATTGCATCACCCGAAAAAATACGTTCATGGTCATATGGTGAAGTAAAAAAAGCAGAAACAATTAATTACCGTACTTTAAAACCAGAACGAGATGGTCTATATTGTGAGAAAATATTTGGACCAACAAAAGATTTTGAGTGTGCCTGTGGTAAATATAAAAGATTAAGATATAAAGGAATTACTTGTGATCGATGCGGTGTAGAAGTAACTAGAGCGAAAGTTCGTCGTGAGCGTATGGGACATATTGAATTAGCAACTCCTGTATCTCATATTTGGTTCTTTAAAGGAGTTCCTTCTCGTATGGGATTAGTACTAGATATGTCTCCACGTGATTTGGAAGAAGTACTATATTTCGTTTCTTATGTAGTACTTGATCCAGGACCTGCTCCTCTTGAGAAAAAACAAACAATAAGTGATAAAGAGTATCGTGCTTATTATGAAAAATATGGTAATTCATTCCGTGTTGGAATGGGTGCTGAAGCTATTAAGGAATTATTAGAGGGTGTAGATTTACAAAAAGAATTAGACCAAATTAAAGAAGAGTTAGATCAAATTAAAGATTCTTCTAGCCAAAAAAGAGTTCGTTTGGTAAAACGTTTGGATATATTAAATGCATTTATTGAATCAGGAAATAAACCAGAATGGATGATTTTAACTGCATTGCCAGTTCTTCCACCAGAACTTAGACCAATGATTCAATTAGATGGTGGTAGATTTGCAACTAGTGATTTAAATGATTTATATAGAAGAGTTATTAATCGTAATAATCGTTTAAAGAAATTGATTGATTTGGGTGCTCCAAGTATAATTATTCAAAATGAAAAACGTATGTTACAAGAAGCAGTTGATGCGTTATTTGATAATGGACGTCGTGGACGTAATATTACAGGACCAGGAAATAGACCTTTAAAATCTTTATCTAGTATGTTAAAAGGTAAACAAGGTCGTTTCCGTCAAAACTTACTAGGAAAACGTGTTGATTATTCTGGACGTTCTGTTATAGTTGTTGGACCAAACTTAAAAATGTATCAATGTGGTATACCAAAAGAAATGGCTTTGGAATTATTTAAACCACATGTTATTAATGGTTTAGTTCAAAAAGAGATAGCAAGTAATATTAAAGTTGCTAAAAAGATGATTGAAAATCAAGATGAGAGAGTATGGGATGTTGTTGAGGAAAAAATTAAAGAACATCCAGTTATGTTAAACCGTGCTCCAACTTTACACCGTCTTGGTATTCAAGCTTTTGAACCAAAATTAATTGATGGTCGTAGTATAAGACTTCATCCATTAGTTTGTGCAGCTTTCAATGCTGACTTCGATGGAGACCAAATGGCTGTTCACGTTCCTATTACAGAAGAAGCTCAAGCTGAAGCAAGAATTCTTATGTTAGGTGCTAATAACATTTTGAAACCATCTGATGGTAAACCAATTGTTACACCAGGACAGGATATGGTATTAGGTAACTACTATATTACTATTGAAAAAGCAGGACTTGAGGGTGAAGGAAGAGTATTCAAAAGTCCTGATGAAGCTTTAATGGCATATGAGCGAAGAGAAATTACACTTCATACAAGAATAGCTATTCCTGTTAAAGCATTTAAGCATAAATTATTCCCAGATTCTTATTTAAATAAATATTTAGTAACTACTGTAGGAAAGATCTTATTTAATGAGATTTTCCCTGATACATTCCAATATATAAATGATGGAACTAGTGAAAATATCGAAAAAATAACTCCATCAAAATATTTCTTAGATAGAGGAACAAATATTCCTGAAGCTATTTCTAAAATGGAATTAGTTCCAGCATTTGCTAAAGGTATATTAACTAAGTTAATCGCACAGATTTATAAAAGATATCAGACAACTGAAACTTCGGTAATGCTTGATAAATTAAAAGATCTTGGATTTAAATATTCTACAATTTCTGGAATTAGTATCGCTATCAGTGATATAAAGCCATCTGTTAAGAAACATGAAATTGTTGAAGCAACTCAAAAATTAGTAGATCAAGTTAATAAGCAATTTAAACGTGGTTTAATAACTGAAGACGAAAGATATCAAAAAGTTATATCTCTTTGGACAGATGCTAAAGGTCAGGTTCAAAAAGAACTTGAAGAAATGGTTAGTGAAGACAAAGATAACCCAATTTGTATCATGATGACATCTAAAGCTCGTGGTGATATGGGATCGTATACACAATTAGTTGGTATGCGTGGTCTATTTGGTAAACCAAATGGTAAGTCAGAAGAGATCCCTGTTATTTCATCATTTAGTGATGGTGTAACAATTAGTGAGTTCTTCTTATCTACACATGGTGCTCGTAAAGGTGCCGTAGATACAGCCTTAAAGACTGCCGATGCTGGATACTTAACACGTCGTTTAGTAGATGTAGCACAAGATATTATTGTTAAATCTAATGATTGTGGTACTGAAAATGGTGTTATGGTTGAAGCATTTATTAATGAAAAAGATGGTACTGTAATTGAATCATTAAGTGATCGTATTATTGGTAGATATACTAGTAAGAAGGTTATAAATCCTGAAACTAAAGAAACTATATGTGAAAGAAATACATATATAACAGAGCAATTAGCAGATAAAATAGTTAATGCTGGTATAACTAAAGTACCAATTAGAACTGTTCTTACATGTAAGGAAGATCATGGAGTTTGTCGTATGTGTTACGGACGTAATTTAGCAACTGGTACAATTGTTGAAGAAGGAGAAGCCGTTGGTATTATGGCTGCTCAATCAATTGGTGAACCAGGTACACAATTAACCATGAGAACATTCAACACTGGTGGTGTAGCTGGAGACGATATAACTCAAGGTTTACCTCGTGTTCAAGAATTATTTGAATCTCGTAATCCAAAAGGAAAAGCTATTGTTTCAGAAATTACTGGTACAGTAAGTGAAATCGAAGAGGGAAATGGCAACTTTGTAGTTTATGTTAAAAATGATGTTGAAACTAAAAAATATACTACAAATTATGGGGCTAAATTATGTGTTGAAAAAGGCGATCAAATTAATGCTGGTGATAAAATTACATTTGGTGCTATAAATCCAAAAGAGTTATTAGCAGTTACTGATCCAATTACAACACAACAATATATATTGAAAGAAATTCAAAAAGTATATCGTTCTCAAGGTGTTGATATCTCGGATAAACACGTTGAGATTATGGCTAAGAGAATGATTTCTAAAATTAAGATTATTAATTCAGGAGATTCATTATTCTTACCAGGAACAATGGTAAATTACAACAAGTTTACAGAAACTAATCAATCTTTAATTCTTGAAGGTAAAAAGCCAGCTAAAGGTATACCAGTTCTTCTTGGTATTACTAAAGCTTCACTTGAAACTGATTCATTCTTATCAGCTGCATCATTCCAAGAAACAACAAGAATCTTAACTGATGCTGCTATTCATGGTAAGGTTGATTATTTGCAAGGATTAAAAGAAAATGTATTAATTGGTAAATTAATTCCAGCTGGAACAGGCGCTAAAAAATATCGTAAGGTTGATTATTCTTTAGAATTAGATAATTTAAAAGAAGAACCTTTAGAAGTTTTAGAGCAAGAACTAGTTGATTAAAGAGGTTCTTTGTCAAATAGTGTTGGTAACAATAAATTTGATAAATGAATTGTTTGTAAGGATGGTTGAAAAGATCATCCT
>CAVDCT010000027.1:0-17175 GCA_963607615.1 Roseburia sp. AF12-17LB | reverse complement strand
ACGACTGATGCTTTGTGCTTCCCTAACACTTCGTCGATACCTACGCGTGTATTGGTCTTTCACCAACCAGATATATGCCATGCACGGCACACCAAAAAAGCTAACTATTTCTAGTTAGCAATCTATTACTTACTCGAAAAGTTCGAGTTTCCTATCTATATGGTGTTCCCGATTGGAATCGAACCAACGGCCTATCGCTTAGGAGGCGATCGCTCTATCCTACTGAGCTACGGGAACATATCAACATTATAACATAAAAAAAGATAGAATTAAATATTCTACCTCATAAATCTTAAAACAATTAAAATATATAAATTATTAACCCATGATAAACGATGAGATACTTTATAACTAAATTCTTTGGTACTAACAAATTTATCAACTAAACTAACAAGCCAACTTTCTGCGTATTTTGGTATTTTAATATCAACTGGAAACATATGTGTACGAATAATATCTTTTTCCTTATCTGATAAATCAAAATATTTTGAAGAATTAGCTAATGCTTCATTAGGATGTTTAGTAGTAAATAGTAGGAATCTATCTTTTAGAGATTGTTGTTCATTTACTTGTCCTAAATAAAAGTCATGTAACAATCCTGCACGTGCTACATCCTTATAATCTAATCTTAATGCTTTAGCAATTTTATAAGAATAGTAAGATACCTTTAAAGAATGATTCAATCTTGTATTATTATGATGTTGTATATTATCTAATTGTCTAAAATCATCATTGTCCATAATATGACTTATGATTCTAACATATTGTGTATCCTCTTCATAATTAGGCATTATTTCATCTCCCCAACTCAATCATTATATCATAAAGTAATCTAAATTCCAAATTTTATATATAAATTATTTTATAACTAACTCTTCATCACTAGGTTGAATTTGAATAAATGTATTTCCATCATTAACATTTATTTCCTTGCCATCTAAATAACGATATATTGTTTTACTATTTCTACTATTTTTCTCCCAAGTAATTGGTACTGCATAACCATTAGTTATATAATATCCTTCTCCACTACCAATATTACTAAGTGCTTGTCTACCATAACTATCTATACTTTTATTTTTTACTTTATACGTAATAATATTTTTTGCAGTATATTGTTTTTTTGTTTTAGCATCAGTATGTTCATATACTCCTTTAGCTGTTCCTTGACTTCTTAAATATACTTTATTAACACTATCATATTTATATGATGTTGAACGACAATGTGAATAGTCAATAAACACACTATTAGCAACTATTGCGCCTTCCATATCACTTAAATTAATTTCTTCTGCTTTATAATTTAAAATAGGTTTTTCTTTAGTTGTTGTTCTATAGCCATATTTTTCAATGCCTTTATTAATTAATTCTGTAGAAGTAAAAGCAGTATGTTCTGTAGCTAAATTTAAACTACGATCACGCCAATATCCAGCAGAATAATTCATGAAATTAATATTATTGACACCTAATGTTTCAATATCTGATAAAGCTTGCTTACTAGCACCAAAGTGAATATATATAGCATCATTTTCTAATGCATAATCTAAAAAGTATGGTCTAGAACTACGAATAGTACCCATTCTTTCAATATTTTGATCTTTAAAAACAGCCATTAATCTAGTATATCCACCTTCTACAATTATTTCATATACTAAATAAGCATCTTGTAACCCAGTTTGATAACCCCAAACATCTGATATATTATTATACATAACTGCAATATTTCTTGAATCAGAATTTAAATCAATTATATTTAATTTTGGTTCTTGTTTTTTTGGAGGTTCCTTTTTAGTTTCTGGAGTTGTGTTACTATCTTTATTTAGATAAAAAACGCCTCCTACTATAAGTATAAGCAATAATATAATAAATAATAATAAATTTCTTTTTTTTCTCTTCTTTTTCTTCATTTTCTCACTACCTTTTTTTTATTATAGCATACACATAAAAAAAAGAAATAACATCTAAATTATTTTCTTTTTGGTTTACACTTATTTTGTCCATAACTATCAATTAAAGTTTCAATTTTATCTAAAATTTCCTTTTCTGTATATTCTTTACATATACTATAATTACTTAAATATTCTAAAAACTTTATACGAAGAGAATATATTTTACTAATATTCATTCTATCAGATATAAAACAATTATCACTAATATGATTGAAACCATATTTTTGATTAGACATATATACAATATAGCTTACAATTTCTTTTTTTACACTTAATGGAACTGTTAACCATTCAGCTGCTGTTAAAGCCATAATTAAATTCATAGCATGTTCAATATTATTCATAACAACATCAAATGTATTATCAAGTTTAATTAAATTATAATTATAATCCAATATATTAACTGTCTTATATACATCTAATATTTCTTTTTTAGGATGTCTTTTATTTGATATTGTTATTCCATTTATATTTTTTCTATATTTATACAAAATTTCATCTACAAAAGCAATTTCTCTAGCAACTGCTAATAACGGATAAGTAAATGGATTATCCTCATAGATTAATTTATCTGGAAAAGATAGTTTAGTTGCTAAATCACGTTTAAATAATTTATTCCAACACACACCACTAATATTATATAAATAACTATTATCTTGATTTAAATCAATAACATTTACACGACCAGTAGTATTATCTTTACTTAATGATAATTTTCCAATAAATTGTTTAAATCTACATACTGATACTGATACATTATTACCTTCTAATGCTTTAACTAGTTTTTCTATCATTAAAGGTTCCATTATATCATCACTATCTAAAAAAGATATATAATCACCTGTAGCTATTGTAAGAGCTCTATTTCGAGTATAACTTAATCCCTTATTAATATCATTTTTTAAAACAATTAATTGTGGATATCTTTTTTGATACTGTTCTATTATATCTAATGTATTATCTGTTGATTTATCTTCTACCACAATAATTTCTATATTCTCATAAGTTTGATTCAAAGCACTATCTAAGCATTCTGAAATATATTTTTCTGTATTATATGCTGGAATTATAATAGAAACTTTCTTCATTCAATCACCCGTAGATAGTATTATAACATATTTATCAAAAAAAGCCTAATTATTTAAGCTTTCCTTTTACACCTTTAGTACCAGCAACATATCCACTTAAGATATTAGTGTCAAATGAATATACTTTTTTATGTTTTGCTTTATAGTCTTTAATAGCTAATGTAATCATATCATCAAGTAATTCACTATATTTTTTTCCTGTAGGTTCCCATAAGTAAAATGATAAACTTCCAGGAATAGTATTTGGTTCATTTATATATACTTGTCTTGTATCTTTATTTATTAGAAAATCAATACGGCATACACCGCTTAAATTCAATGCTTTAAATGCTTCACAAGCAATTTCACGTACATCTTCTTCTGTTTTAGAATCAATACGTGCTGGAATTATACGACTAGCACTAGCCATACCTTGACTTTTTACACCCTTACTACCTTTGATTCCTTTTACACCTTTACCATTACCAAGATATTTATCCTGATAAGTTAAAAGATTTGATTTACCTTTAACTTCCTCAATAGCACTAGTTTGTTGATAAGCATAATTACCTAATACTGAGCAATTTACTTCAACTAAATTCTCTACAGCCTTTTCAACGATAATCTTATTATCATATTGAATAGCATCTTCAATAGCTGCATTGATATCTTTAGATTCTTTAACATAACTAATACCTACACTACTACCTAATTTTGCAGGTTTAACAATAACAGGATACCCTAATTCAGCAATTTTATTTTTTATGTCATCAGATGTTTCTGCATAATCTGAATCATAGAACCAAATATAATTAACAATTGGTAAATGCATAGAACTAAATACTTGTTTCATAACAACTTTATCTTGTCCTAAAGCACTTCCAAGTACTCCACTACCAACATATGGAATTCCTATTGATTCTAATAAACCAGCAAGAGTTCCATCTTCAACATTATTACCATGAACAATTGGAAAAGCAAGATCTAATTCAGTAATATTTTTTCTAAAAAGACCTGTAGTTCGTTGTAAATAATAATGTCCATCTCTTTTTATTAAAGTACATTTAGAAGCATATTTCTTTAAATCATCAAAATTGCGATATACATCAATATCCATTAACATCTTACCTGTATACCAAGTTCTATCTTTAGCTATATAAATAGGAATAATATCATACTTATCCTGATTCATATGTTCCATTGCTTGAACAGCAGAAATAATACTAACCTCATGTTCTACTGTTTCTCCTCCAAAAATAACTCCAACTTTTAACTTCATCTTCTCACTCCTATTCATTAAACATATCTGGTAAATCATTTTCAAGAAGGACATATGTATTTCCATCATCAATTCTTCTCATGATGGTAAATGCATCTACTACATCATTTATAACATATATTCTATCTTTATCATACCCTTTTTCTAATAATCCATCATAAATTGGTTTAGTTTGTTCTTTTCCAACTAAAATAACATAATCGCTAGAACTAGCTATGAATTCACCAAATTTTTTATTTAACTCATATTGTTTTTCACCTAATTCAATCATACCAGGTGTAACAACTATTTTTGTACCAGGCATTAACTTTAAAACATCTAAAGCCATCTTTGAACCCACTGGGTTAGAATTATAAGCATCATCAATGATATTTAGTGTACCACTTTTCTTTAATTCTAAACGATGCTCAATAGGTTTAACCATATTAACACCACGTTTTAATTCATTAATATTCATACCTAATTCTTTGCCTAATAATATACCAGCCAATAAATTATATACATTATGTTGTCCTAATAATCTAGTATGAAAATTATATACCTCATCGCTGCCTTTAAACTTAATATCAAAACTTGTTCCTGTATTTGATAATTGAATATTAGAGGCTACTAAATCAGCATTCTTATTGTTAATACCAATCCATAAAACACGACATTTTTTATTTTTCAATTTATAATTTATCTGCCATTCATCATCAGCATTTAAAATAGCTATACCACCTTCTGGTAATGATTCTATTAATTCAAATTTACCTTTTTGAATATTTTCCCTACTACCAAAACTTTCAAGATGCGCTTCACCAATTGTTGTTAAAACACCATGTTTAGGATGCATTAAATTACAAGTTGTTTTAATTTCTCCTACTTTAAAAGCACCCATTTCGGCAATAAAAATATCATTAAATTTATCTAAATAATTATTAATAGATCTAATTAAACCATAAGGTGTATTAAAATTTTTAGGAGTAGCAAAACTATTATACTTAACACTTAATATATCATTAATAATATTCTTACTACTAGTTTTACCATAACTACCAGTAATACCAACAACTGGTATATTCATACTTTTTAACTTTTTCATAGCCATTCTTTTATAATGTAAATATACTAATTTTTCAATAGGCTTATTTATATAATTAGCAATTAATACAATAAAATAACTAAAATATGTCATCATACATAAAATTAAATAATAAACAACTACTAGATCTTCAACAAAATATATTAAAATTGGAACAATAACTAAAAAATATAATATAGATTCTGTTACAAATAATCTTTTTATTCGTGAAGTAACTACTAATGGTTTTTTAGTCTGTTCTTTTTTTAATTTATTATGATACGCTATAAAAATAAAGATATAGAGAATTGTAAAACATAATACAATAAAATTAGTATTTACATCAACAAATAAGAAAATACATAATAGTAAAAATAATAAATCTATTGACAAAAATACCTTTTTAGGATTTTTAGTTATCCAAAATAAATATCTATTTGATTCATCATAATAATTTTGTTGTAACATATGCATAGCTTTGCTTGATTTATATAAAGCAAAGAAAAGTAAAAGTGATAAAGATATACCAAAACTTGTCATATTTTCCTCCTACAAAAAATTCCATAAAACATTAATTGTTTGATTTAAACGTTCTAAATAAGCATAATGAGTACAATTATCATATATAACAACACCAGCATCAGGTATTAACTTTTCTAATTCATAAGCACGCTTAACTGGAACAGCTTCATCTAAAGTTCCCCATACAATTAATGTTGGACATTTGATTTTTTTTACTTCATCAGTAATATCTAAATTAACAGTATCAACTAATATTTTCCTCATTGTATCTGATGCATTTCGATAATCAGTTGAGCCTATATGCTTTTTAGCAAATCCTTCAAGTTTATTCAAACCTGGTACCTTTTTTAAAGCTTTTAAAGTCTTTACTTTTAAAGACATTTTTTGAACTTCTTTTTTAAAAGGGCTTCCAAATAGTACCATTTTCTTTACATCATACTTACTAGCATATAATAAACTTATTTTTCCACCAAATGAATGACCAACTAAAATAGGATTAACAATACCCAATTTATCAAACAGTTCTTTAAAACACTCAACATAATCATAACAAGACCAAGTATAAGTAGGTTCACTACTAAGTCCATAACCAGGAATGTCAATAATTAAAATATTGTACTCTTCACTAAATGGATCTGCTATTGGTTTCATCATTTCTATATTCTGTCCCCATCCATGGAGATAAACAATTGTATCAGCATCTTTTTTTCCATAATTAACATAATTAATATTAACATCATTTATTTTTATTTGCATCATATCACCATGAAATTATTATATCACAAAAAGTATAATAAAACATTAATTTTTACAAAGCTAAACAATTGCTTTACTATTATTAGACTACAAACACTAAATAAATCAAAAAAGAGTCACTTATTTTTTCTTTTGACTCTTTTTCATACTTTTCTTTTTCTTTATATTATTATTTTTTTTCTTTTCAGTTCTTATCTCAGCAGGTATAAGTTTATTAAAAAATGGATGTTTTACTGTCAAGTTATCAATAATTTTGTCTCTCTTTTCAAGTAATCTACTGATAACAATTGGTCTAATTATAACAATAAAAATTCCACCTAAAATTAAAAAAGCTAATACTTGAACTATATAATCTTGATTACATTTTAATAATATATAACTAACAATACCACTAATAACAAACCAGATAGCAGTAAAATTTATTGACACTAATTCAATTAATATTAGTGAAACAATTACACCTAACCATATCCATTCCATAACTAGTCACCTAAAATTATTATACTATTTATTAAATTCTTATTCAACATCTAATTATATTTTTTATTAATATTTATATTCATTAATGACGCTTTATTAATTATTTTACTACCATATTGTAATTTTAAATCATCAATTATTTTATCTAAACTATCTAATTTTTCTTTCGTTTGATAATTTTCAAACAAAGATAACTGATGATTACTATTAATTGTCAAATTATTTAAACTAACACCTATTAACCTAATAGGTTCTTCATTCCACATTTCTATAACTAACTCTTTGGCAACCTTAAATATCTCATCTGTATTATTAGTTGCATTAACTAACTTTCTCTGATGACATTTATTATTAAAATATTTATCTCTTAACGTAACACTCACAACTTTAGCATACTTTTCATCCCTACGGAGTGCTACACAAACATTTTCTGTCAAAGCTTGTAATTTATTTAAAATATCATCTAATCTTATTAAATTATAACTAAATGTTGATGAATTACTAATTCCTTTTCGCTCGGATGCTTCACTTACTACCTCGCTATTATCAATACCATTAGCTTTTTCAATCAAAACTTTAGCTTGATTTTTAAAATATCTACTTAAAAAAATAACATCTGTTTTAGCTAAATCCTCAATCGTATATATATTAAGTTGTTTTAATTTTTCAGTTGTCCTTTTTCCTACTCCATATAAATCACCAACATCTAAATGAAACATCTTCTCACTAACTTCTTCCATAAATAAAGTATGAACTCGATTAGGCTTTTTAAAATCAGAAGCCATTTTAGCACACAATTTATTATTAGCAATACCAATATTAACAGTAAATTTTAATGTTCTATATATTTCGTTTTTCAAGTGATAAGCAAACTTTATTGGATCACCATATATATTTTGAATTTTTGTATAATCTAAAAAGCACTCATCAATAGATAAAATTTCAATATCCGGAGTATACTTTCTAATTAAATTAAACATCTTTTTAGACATAAAGCTATACCATTTAAAATCAGGAGAAAATATTTCTAGATTATCACATTTCCTTCTAGCACTCATTAAAGTTTCAGCAGTTTTCACACCTCGTTTTTTTGCTACTGGTGATTTAGCTAAAACAATTCCATGACGTTTTGA
The DNA here is from genome assembly GCA_963607615.1 of Roseburia sp. AF12-17LB. Taxonomy (GTDB): domain Bacteria; phylum Bacillota_I; class Bacilli_A; order RF39; family UBA660; genus UBA5578. The sequence goes on along the minus strand of CAVDCT010000027.1, from coordinate 8,926 downwards.
TTCATCGCCACCAATAACAGCTTCTATTTTTCTTATATCTCTTTTATAACCATCATGTAATAATTTAACAGCTGTCCATGAAAGGAAAGCGTTATTTACATCTATATGCATAATAATTCTTTTCATAGACACCTCCAACAAATATATAATACCATACATTCGTTTGATATACAATAATCATATAAAAATACTTTCAAATAACAATTTATTTATTTTTTTTCTTAAAAAATCTAGACAGTCTTTTTCTTTTATATTTAATTAAATTATTTTCAGCTTCGATAGTATATATACCAAATTCTACTTTTCTTAAGATATATTTTAATGTCTTTCTTGCTTTTTTCATATCAATATTATAATCAATACTAATTCCTGCAGCATACACCATATTCCATGGATCTTTATCATCCATTAAATCTACAATACTTTTTTTAAAGTATTCTTTATTACTATTATCTTTTATAAATTTATCAAATTCACGACTATCAATATGTCCTTCTACTACTTCTTTAACTAATTTACAGTATTTTATCTTAAACTCATTCATATTTTAACTTCCCTCTATTATGTATAAGTATATCACAAAAAAAGGTTCAAGTTGAACCTTTTAACCTAATAATGTACTAATAATTATTATTAAAATACCTAAAATAATACCTAAAATATTATACTTTTTATTTTTATTATAAATAATTTGAGGTAATAATTCTAAAATAATAATATATGATATCATTCCAAGTGTTATTGATAATAAAATTCCTACCAAACAATTACTAACCATATCGTTTACAAGGAAAACTATTAATCCACCTACAAAAGTTGATAAAGATAAAACAATACTATTAATAATTATTTCTTTTTTAGTTTGTAGTGTTGTTGATATTATAATTCCTAATGGAATATTATGTAGTCCTATTGCAATACATAATAATATTCCTGATTTAAAATCTTGAGTTGTTGTAACATATAAAGTCATACCTTCAATAATATTATGAATGATAACAGCAATACTAGCTAATATTCCAACATGTTCTAAATGTTCATTATGACATTTATCATTCTTATGATTATGATGATGTAATGATTCATGTTCATGATGTGGTACAAAACTATCTAATAATTTTAATTCAAAAAATCCAACTATTCCACTAACTATTAAAGCAATTATAGCAAGCCACTTATACTCAATACTATCACTTAATAATTCATAAGCTTCTGGAATTATATCTAACATTAATAATAAAATCATAACTCCTAGTGCTAAACCAATAGATATATCTATAAATTTTTTATTATTTTTTAATATATTTCCTAAAATAGCTCCTACTAAAATAAATAATCCAACTAGCAATGTTATTAATAATGCTTTCATTTTAAAATCCTCTCTTCATACTTAAATATTTTTTGTTCACAAATTTTCGTTAATAAACTAAAAATAATTATATCTAATATACATAAACCTGCTATAAAAATAAATTGTAGTGGTGTAAGTAAAACTAACTCAAATAATTTAGCTAATCCAACTGAACTACTAATAAATATTCCAATTAGTGCTCCAAATAAAGCACCACGCAAGTAATTAAAAGGATAACATACTTTAAACAATAATACAAATCCAGTAAATGCTACTAATATTACTGACATTGTAGAAATGTAATCCTCATCTACTTTTAGAATATATGATATAAGCATAATGGTAATAATATTAATTACAATAGTTAAAGCCGCAGGAATTGATTTACTAATAACATTTGTAAAAAAGCGACCTTTAACACAATTAGTATTTGGTTCTAAAGCTAGTATAAAAGATGGAATACCAATATTTATAACACTAATTAACGATAGTTGAATAGGTATAAAAGGATAATCCATATTAATAAAGGCAAACATAATAGCTAAAATCATCGAGTAAATTGTTTTAGTCAAAAATAAAGATGCAGATCGCTCTAAATTATTAATTGTTCTTCTACCTTCACGTACAATTGCTGGAATAGCTTTAAAATCGGAATCTAATAGTACAATCTCACTAACATTACGTGCTGCATCAGAACCACTAGCTAAAGCTATACTACAATCAGCTTCTTTTAAAGATAATACATCATTAACACCATCACCTGTCATTGCTACTTTATGACCTAAGTTTTTTAATGCTATAACAAGTTCTTTTTTCTCACTAGGTGTAACACGTCCAAAAATATTATATTGTTGTACTATATCTTTTAAATCACTTTTATCTTTTAATGTATGCATATCAAATGCTCTTATATCATTAAATCCTACAGAATTAGCAATCTTACTAACTGTTTTAATATTATCACCAGAAATTAACTTAATATCAACATCTTGACTTCGTAAATAATCTAATGTTTCTTTAGCACATGCTCTAATCTCATCTTCAATTAAAATTAAGCCAATTGGCTTAAAAGTACCTTTAATATTATTATTAACAATATGTTCCTTACTAACACCTACTAATAATACACGACAATTAGATGCATATTTTTCTAAATCATTAATTTTACCATAATAATCAATGAATTCTGGAGCACCCACAATATAAGTTTCTTGTTCAAATTCATAAACAGAATATTTTTTACTAGAAGAAAAAGCAATTTTATTAATTAGTTTCAAACTATCACTTTTACCAAAATAATTATTAATTGCTAGTGATGTACCATTTCCATCAGTCATATAAGAACTAATATTAGACATAATCATCTCTAAATTATATTTATCATCTAAACTAATTGTTTTTAAAACATGTAAATTCCCCGTAGTTAATGTTCCTGTTTTATCTAAACAAATCGTATCTACTCTAGCTAAGTTTTCAATACAGTATAATTCTTGAACTAAAACCTTTTGGTTTGCTAAACGAATTGAAGATATAGCTAAAACAGTACTAGTAAGTAACACTAAGCCTTCTGGTATAGTACCAATTAAAGCTGCTACTGTACTAACTATCGCTTCATTTCTTTGTCCAGTAATAGAAAATTGATGAATATATAAAATAATTCCTAATGGAATAATAGTGATAGAAATAAACTTAATTATTTTATTTAAAGTAAACATAATTTCAGAATTAACTTTTTTTAAATATTTTGCCTCTTTAGATATTTTATTAGCATAACACTCTTCACCAATACTATCTACTTGTGCTACACAATCTCCACTAACTATAAAACTACCCGATAATAACTTATCGCCTTTTTTCTTTAAAATATGATCAGATTCACCAGTTAAAAAAGATTCATCAACTTCAACTGTTCCTTCTTTAATAATACAATCAACAACAACCTGATTACCTAATTTATATTTAATAATATCATCTAAAACAATATCATTAACACCTACAATTAAATCTTTTCCTTCTCTTACAACATTAACTTTTGTACTAGATATAATTGCTAATTTATCAATAGTATGTTTAGAGCGCATTTCTTGAACCATACTAATAATAGTATTACACAAAGCAACTCCTAAAAAAGGTAAATTTTTAAATGTTCCTGTCATAACAATTAACATACCTAATATTAAATTAATAATATTAAAAAGTGTAAATATATTAGAATAAGCTATTTGCTTATAACTCTTTGTAGGTAATATATTATCATAATTTACTAATTTATCAGCAATTCTTCTATTAACTTGATCTTTAGTAAGACCAAAGGAAATCTCAGGATTGTATCTTTCTCTCATTATATCTAACCTCAGTAGATAGTATAACACTAAATCAAAGTAAAAAAAAGAATTATTCATCATCTTTATTTAATTCTTTTTCTAATATTTTTTCTATATAACAATATTTCTCTAATAAAGACCTATCATATTTATTAACAATCTTTTCAATATTTTTATTAGGTCTTTTAAGTAATCTTTTTTCTAAATCATTTCGTGGTTTTTCTAAATACTTTTGAATTAACAAAACATACTCATACATTAATCTCATATGAATCCCTCATTATAATTATACTGGTTATACAACCAATAGTCAAGAAACTATCTAGATTGTTATGATAACTTTATAAGGATGTAGATGATAAACATGGTAAAAGTTGAAGTTGAAAAAGGTTGTTACTTATTTAAATTAGATGATTTACTAGGTGATAATAACTTAAGTAAAAATAAAGTAATGCGTGATACAAATACTGACTATAAAGTATTACAAAGAGTAATTACTGGTGATTTAAGTAAAATGGATATAACTGTTTTAGCTAGATTATGTGACTATTTAAATTGTAATCTTAATGATATAGTTGAATATATTCCTAATAATAATTAACGTATATTATATATTATTTTGGTTATCATATTAATATAGGAGGTATTAATATGGAAGGATTACAAAAAATAGCATTAGTATTCTCTATTATAGGTGCTATTGCATGGGGAATAATTGGTCTATTTAATATTAATGTAGTTGAACTAATAACTGGTGGATTTAACATTGTAAGCCGTATTATATATATAATAGTTGGTGTTTGTGGAATCATTAATATCGGTCTATTGTTCTATCATTTGAAAACAGATCACTAATTTAAGTGTAATATTATTACACTCTTTTTATTGCATTTTATACCTTTAAAGTGTATTATATCTTCTTGTGATGTATATGCAAAAATTAAATATAAGTAATAAAATATTTTCTTTAATAATAAATCAAAAATATATTTTAGCACAAAAGAAATATCCAGAAATAAATCAAATATTTAATATAACTAATTATGATTTACCATTTATAGAAAGTAGTTGTGCTCATCAACATTTAAAAAAATGTAGTACTCAATTTAAAAGAAAATGTAAATATATTGAAGAAACTTATCAAGATTATATCTATGATATTGCCCTATTAATTAACAAAATTAAATATGACCCTAGTATTGAAGAGATTATGTATATTTATGCATATCTATATTATAATGGATTTTTATCTATTAACAATAAATTCAAATTTACTACGCCTTATAATGAATTAGAATTTAGAAAAGGATTATCTATGATAACAGGTAAAGGCATATGTAGAAATATTGGAAGTATGTTTTCAGATTTATTAAATGCCTTTGATATTAAAAATTATGGTATTATTACTGAACGAGGTCAATATGAATCAGAAACTAATCAACTAATACAAGAATATTATCGTTTATTTATAAAGGATACTGCCTCATTTGAACAGGAACGTCTAGATTGCGATTGTAATAATATAGAGCGAGGAAATCATTATGAAGTAATCGTTCATGATAAAGATTGGCATTTATTAGATCCAAGTTCAATATGTATGTATGATTTTACTGAATATAATACTGATTATCTAGCACTAAACTATCTTTGTTTATGGTCATTATATGCTACTGGAGAACATAGTCTAAATGAAACAGTAAAGCTATATAAAATATTTAAGGATAAATACATAAAGTTACGAAAAACAGAAAAAACATTTAATATACAAAAAGAATGTTATAAAAGATGTGAAAGAAATAAAAATAAGATTTTAACTTTTTATAATAATTCTAAAGAAACTCACAAAGTTATTAATAATTTTTTTGGAAATTAGATAATAAGATAATTGTTAATAAAAAATTGAACATCAATGTGTTCAATTTTTTAGTATTCTGGTAATAAAATCAATCTCTTATGATTTTCTTGATTTCTATTACTATAGAATTTTTTATTACGTCTTACATTATCTAATAAATTATTAATTAAAGGTGTCTTATCTTGAAAACGTTCTGCTCTTTTTAAATAAGCATCACCTAATATAAAATTATTTTGTAAATAACACTCTCTAGCAAATATTAATAATACAATACCAATTTGTTCTGCTGTTAAATTAAATTGTTGACAAGCTTCTATTACATCTAAACCATTAGCTACTAAATTAGCAATACTTTCGATATCATCAATACCATAGTACGCATCTATATCATTATCAAATGATTGGATATCCATACTTACTCTAGGTTTTACCTCTATTTCTTCTTCATTATCTTCTTTTTTTAATTTAGCAATCAATTCAGTAAAATCAAAATCATTTCCACTTTCAAGTGACATTTCTGTTGCTACAGTAAGATACTTAATAGCTAGTTTTAAACAATTCAGTTTTAAATATGATAATCCTAATTTAGAATAAACATGCTCTTTAGGTGTACCAACTAATAACAATTTTAAATATATATCTTTTGCTTCTTTATATCGATGCTCTGCATACAACCCATTAGCTTTTCTAAACTCTTCCCTAACATTTATAAAATCATGGTTCTTAGGTTTATATCTTAATACAAGTCTTTTAGGTTCAGATATTCCAATAGTAAATACTACCATATCACTATAAGTTTTTGATAACTCAATAATATGATTACGTTTTTCTTCTTTCATAGATTTAAGAATAATAATTCCTTGTTCTTTCTTTAGTTGTTCAAACTTTTTTTGTAAAAATATTGCATCATTCGTTTCAACTTGAGCTATATTATCTACTGTTGATACATCATTTTCTATAGTTTCATTGCTAGTTAACTCAGAATTTTCAATATCAATATTTGATGTAATATCTTTTTTCTCTGATTGTATACTAGCTACAGTTTCTACTCTATCTAAATCTTCAAGCTGAATCATTTGTGTTAAAACAGGTGCTAAATCCTCTAATGGTACTTCTTTATTACTCAATTTACTATAACTATTTATTATTTTTAAATAAATACGAGCATGATTTAACTTTTTATTTATAATACTATCCATAGTACATTGTATATATTCTGAAATATTTAATACTTTATCCTCAGTTAAATGATTAATGAAATTTACAGTATTAGTAAAGCATGAATCTTGATTAAGAGTATCAAGTTCTAATAAATATTCAATTATGTCTTGATACTTATCCCTTTTTATAATACTTAAATATTCTGGTAAATATTTCATAAATCTTTCAAGATCATTTAACATTAATAAATATACTAAAGCTGGAACTACAAAATCAGGATTAATAGATTGTTGCTCATTTTCTGTAATTTCTACACTATTATTCTCTTTAATATCTTCACAACTATTTTCTAATCTCTTAATTTCATCATTAATATCTACCAATAATAAATATATTATATCATTTTCTTTTAAATATTTTATATTATCTGAATGTGATTTATTAGATAAATATAAAGCCCATTCATAATTTTGATCGGATATTGCCTCATAAACATTAGTTGATTTAAAGTCTAATTTATCTGGAATTTGTTTTTGAATTATAATTGTTTCTAATGTATTCAATAGTGATTGTATTGTTTGTTCATAATAACATAAACTACCCATTTGTTCTAATATTTCTAGAGCATTATTATAATTTTTATCTTTTACATCTTGTAAAATCATGTTATATTTTTGAATTCTAATTTGCAAGATATCTTTTAATAAACAATTAATAATTCTATCACAATTAGTTAAAGTGCCCTCCATCTTAATTTTAGAAGCTTTAGATAATTCATTATAAAAAGCTAAAGTTCTTATTTTTTGTCGACACTTAGTTTTTGATTCATTCTGATTTACTTTATTAGGTATAAACTGAATATCTGATAATTTAAGTTTATCGACTATTTCTTTATACTTATTAGGTAACTCAATGAGCTTACTTAATAAATATAAATAAAATCTATGATTAGTATAAGTAAATTTATCTTTTAAATCATTTAATTTCAAATATTCTAAAGATTGAAAATAATCTTTTTCATAGATAGCAAGCAAAATTAATTTACTATCTAATTCACTATAATTTGAGTTTATTTCATAACATTTTCTTAAATATTTATGTGCTACTACTTTATCTTTATATATCATACTAATACCATATTTATATAATGATTCTACATTAACTACATCATAATATCCCCGTTTTACTCTTTTTAAAATTCCTTTATCTATTAGTTGTGCTAAATCCCTAGAATTAAATCCTAATCCATTTAAAAAACTAGTAGTTAATTCTTCTTCTGCACCAATAGCATCATATATTTTGTTAACATTACTTTCAGTAATCAATTTACCACTCCTTTTTAATATAATACACTACTCAAAAAGGAAATACAATTATTAACAAGCTAAAATATCAAATTCAATTCGAGCTTTATTTATCTTCTTTGCTCGATCAATTTTCAAGTCCATTTCATTATCAGTAAATAATAGATTAAAAGCACTTTCCCAAACAATAAAGCAACCTAAAATATCAACTACTTCAACAAAAAAAGGACCGATAGATAATAAATTAGCTATCAAAATAGTTAATAAGCCACTAATAAAGTAATAAATATTTACCCTTTTCATCTTTTTAATATCAATACTAACATATTTAACTTCTAAACCATAATGACTTCTAATAGCAGTTACTATTCTATCTTTCATAGTATTAAATAATTCTTCATTTGTTATAATTTTTATACACATTTCATTTTTTGCTAGTCTAGAACATCTATTTTCAATATATGTTGCCAATTCATCACTTATATCATTATTATCAAATTGATGAAAAATTTCATCTACATCATCAATAATTATTTTTACTATTTCTACATTATTCATCTTAACACCCCCATTATTATATCATTTATTTTTTTATTTTACATATATTATTATAGAATATCAGTTGACAAGAATGTTTTTTTATATTAAAATGTATATGTATTAATTGATGGGTCTATAGCCAAGTGGTAAGGCGTGGGACTGCAACTCCCTGATCGTTGGTTCAAATCCGACTAGGCCCTCCAGATTGATAGGAAACTCGAACTTTTCGAGTTTAAGTAATAAATGCTAACTAGAAATAGTTAGTTTTTTTGTTATTTTAGAAAGGAAAGTGATGAGTTATGACAATAGAAACTAAAAAACTTGTAATAAGTGAAGAATTAAAAAGAAAGGTTGAAATGATATGTAAGTTTGCTTATGTGGAATATTCCTT
>CAVDCT010000026.1:0-17619 GCA_963607615.1 Roseburia sp. AF12-17LB | reverse complement strand
TTTATTAAATAAAAATAGCATTGGTAAAATTTTCACCAACACTATTTATAATACAACCAATTTTTGTTAACAGTCTTTTCTTTTTTTATTAACCAAAATTATTTAACAATAATCACAACATAATTTATATGTTTCATCAAAAGTACATTCCTTATCTTTTAATAAACAATTTAATGCACTAAATCTTATAATATATCTATTAGGATAAATAACTATTTTTTCACTAATTATACTATCTTCAATCATTTTTTTATCAAATAAAGAGATACAATCATCATCTTCTTCTAACTTATTAATAAATAAACTATATATAATACTATCATTCATATTATCTTCATTATCTGTTAAATAATCTATATTAACAAATTCTCTAATATGATATTCATTCCATAGTTGATATGACATATTATTTATAAAATAGTTAACTAAATATTTATAAAACTCCATTTCAATTTTACTAGAATTGCTAGCTACTTCTAACTGTTTCTGATTAATTAATTCATTTAACAAATCCTTTTTTTCATCGTACGATAATTCTTCTGAATTGTTTATTTCATTAAATTCATCAATATAGCCATAACTAAAATTACCTAAAATTCCAAATGAAAAACTACCTAATATATACCAAATATTATCATTTTCATATAATGATAAATCTTCTTTATTAGGTTCTAAAACCTTAAGCGCTATTAATTTTGCTTTATTTTGCGTTTCCTTATACTGTAAATAAGCCTCATCTTTTACAATAATTAAATCTTCTTTTTTAATTTCAATAGAATCTGAGTAATTAGACAAATCAGTTAATAGTAAATCTAAATCATTACATAAATAATATATTCCTTGTTCTTGTAAATAACATAAATCGCGAATATGATTAATAGAATCATCAATATCTCTATTAGTTACACTAAACAAAACAAAATACATATCAAAATATTCATTTATAGTAAATTTATGATTACCATATAACTTATAAAAGTAATTATTATAATACATGTACAAATAATCCACATTATCTTTTACTACTTCATATATTTTCTGCCCACGATAATTTATAAAAGATTTATTAATACTTCTCTTTAAATTGTTTATTTTCTCTATAAATTCACTATACTGCATTTTCATATAATCAAGAGTATAAATGTGCTTATTACTACTAAAAGAAAGATGTCCCCTATCATTACTATTTATTGACCTAAGATAATCTATTTGATAATTATTTGGGATAAGTAGCTTAAAAGATTCACTATCAATATATACAATATGATATTTTTTATCAATTTTATCTATATTTAAATACTCAAAATAAAAAGGAAGTCGAATATCTTTTATTTTTATTAATGTCTTTGCATTATCCATTTTATCACTCTCTAAAAACATTATAACATCAGCTAATTATTTTATTAATACTTTAAATTAATATATATTAATATTTGACAAATATCATGTAAAAAGAGATAATTATTATAGGTGATAGAATGATTTATCCACGATATATACAAGATAATGATACAATTGGTGTATGTGCTCCATCAGATGGTATTTCTGATAAAATTAAACAAAAACGTCTAGATAATGCCTACAAAAAATTAAAAGAAATTAATCTTAATATGATTGAAACTGATAGTGTTAGAAAAAGCAAACTCGGAGAAAGTAATATAATAAAAGCACGAGTTAAAGAATTAGAAAGTTTATATACCAATAAAAATGTAAATTATATTATATGTGCTAGTGGAGGTGATTTTTTAGTAGAAATACTTCCCTATCTTAATTATGATATTATAAAAAACAATATAAAATGGTTACAAGGCTACTCAGATCTTACTGCACTACTTTTTACTATTACAACTAATTATGATATAGCAACCATATATGGATATAATATTGGTTCATACGGAATGGAAAATTGGCATTCTAGTATTTATGATAGTATTAATCTGGTAAAAGGTAATATTGAAACTCTATATAGTTTAGATTATTATGAAAATGATTGGTATGATTATAAAACAGGCTTAGAATCATTTCATAAAGATTATCCAGTTGAATGGAAAAACTTATACGATGAAAAAGAAATTATTATTCATGGAAGAATTATAGGTGGTTGTTTAGATGTACTACTAAATTTAATTGGAACTAAATATGATAAGACAAAAGAATTTATTGAAAAATATAAAAACGACGGAATCATTTGGTACTTTGATAATTGTGAATTAACTAGTGAAGGATTAAGACGAGCTATTTGGCAATTAAAAGAAAGTGGATGGTTTAATTATACTAATGGAATCATTTTTGGACGAAGTATGACTAATAAAAGTTTTTATAATATATCTTTTCATGAAGCATTAAAAACAGCATGTTCTAGTCTAAATATTCCTGTTATATGGGATGCAGATATTGGCCATAAATGTCCAATGTTAAGTATTATTAATGGTTCTATAGCAACCATTAAATCTAGTAATGGTAAAGGAAGCATCACTCAAGAATTAAAATAAAAATTTATAATTTTAGTATTATATTTTAAAAATCGCAATTATTTATAAAACTCTAAAGATAATTAAAAAAACAAAATTAGGGTGATAATCTTAAACTTATATAATACATAATTCATTTTATAAATAATAAAAAAGTAAATATAAAGGAGTAATAAATATGTTAAATTTAATGGTAAAAATTAGTGAAAAACTTGAACAAATTGGTGGAATAGAAGAATTTATAAAAAAATATGGAAAAGCAGAAGTACAATTTTTCAAGAGAAAACCTGAACCACATCAAATTGATTTTTCCCAAATGATAGAATATTTATGCTTAAACTATAATATGAAAGAAATAACTATTCATCCACCATTAAATAATTATGATATAGAAGTTGTCTTAATGTATGATATAAATATTATAAAAGAACAATTACAGCAATTAGTTTATTATAGTAATAAATTTAATATAAATTTGAATTTAATTTATCATACGCATTGGTCAATGGTGTTACATAGGGCAAATACGATTTCAAAAATAAAAGAATTATTAAAAATTATTGAGGGTACAAATGTTAAATTATTAATAGAAAATTTATTTATGATGGAAGAACCCTTTAATGAATGCACTGCCTTACAATTGTGTAAAGAAATTAATAACGATAATTTAAAGATGTGCTTAGATATTTGCCACTTTTATTGTCAAGCTAATATGTATAGAGAAAATATAAACGATTGGCTTTCTAATAAATTAAATAGAAGTGATTGTGAAAAATATGTTTATCAAATTCATTTTTCATATACTGCAAATAATGATGGATATAAGAACAAAAAAGAAACCCATGGAGTTGGACATCCAACAAAAGAACTATGCATAGAAGATTTTAAATTATTAAAAAAATACGGTATAGATCAAAAAAAAATTGTTACAGAAATAGCAGAAAAAGACTACAGTTATAGAGAATCTCAAATTAAAGATTTAATATGGCTTGAAAATATGTAAAACAATTAATCTCTCACCCATTCTAAAGAAACTTATAATTATTTTTTAACACTTTAACTATCTATATTATTTAATCTTTTATTATTAAGTTTCTAATTTTAATTGACACCAACTTCTAATTGGTATATTATATATAGTTAGAAAGAGTGGTTTTATGAAGAAGTTTATAATGACATTATGCTTATTACTAGTTTTAATTCCTAGTATAGCTAAAGCTGATAATAAAGAAAAAGAAAAAATTAATGTTTATATTTTTTATGGTGATGGTTGTCCACATTGTCATAAGGCATTTGAATTTTTTGAAGATATTGAAGAAGAATATGGGCAATATTTTAATCTAGTAAAATATGAAACTTGGTATTCACATCGCAATAATAAAATGATGTCAAGTGTTGCAGATGCTTTAAAAACTGAAAAAGAAAATTTAGGTGTTCCATATATAATTATAGGAGATAAAACATTTTTAGGATATTCAGAGAGTTATAATGAAGATATCAAAAAAGCTATTGTTGATGCATATAATGATGATAGTTATATTGATAAAGTTAAACCTGTTATTAACTTAATGAATAAAGATTTAAGAAATACTATTTTAATTGCTAGCGCTACATGTATTATTCTTATTGGTATTGTTGGTGTTAATATAGGATTACGTAGAAATTTTAAAAAGAGTAACTAATGTTATTCTTTTTTTTGGGTAAGTTAATAATGGTGATAATATGCGTTATATTAAGCAATTTATTTTCTTTAGTGTTATTGGATACATATTTGAAAGATTAGTTGGAATAATTATGCAAAATAATTTTGATAGTGGAATTTTATATGGACCTTATACGCCTATATACGGATTTGGCATTTTAATTATAATATACGGTAGTGACTATATATTTAAACACCTACATCTTAAAAGATACCAAGAAAATCTCGTTGTTTTTGGTTTATTATTTTTTACTATAACAATATTAGAGCTTGTGAGTGGTATACTAATAGAAAAAATATTTGGCACTATCTTTTGGAGCTATGAAAATTTAAAATTTAACTACGAACATTATATAGCTATTGAAGTATCATTACTTTGGTCTGTTGGTGGTCTTATTATTTACTATTTTAAAAATTATTTATTAAAATTTGTAGAAAAAGTTCCTAACATAATTTATTATTTATTCATGATTGCTATTCCTATAGATGTTATATATACTATTATTAAAATATAAATACAATTTAATTAAAAATTAATAAACTTACAATTTATTAATCTAAAAAAGATATTACGGAATAATATCTTTTTCATTAATATTTGATTTAAGATCAGTATCTTCATCAATAATTCCATCTTGGATTTGATCTTCAATAATATTTCCTTCCTCAATAACTTTTTCATACTTAGCAGTTAATACTAAATCACTTGATATAGGTTGCGTAAAATCATATAACTTGTCATTAACATACCAACCGATAATTTTATATCCTTCCTTTTCAGGAATTTTTTTATTAGTTAAAATAGAATTTTCTTTAACCTTCTGTACTTCTTTAGTATCATCAATTATATAAGTAATTGTATACTCTTTAATGATATTAGATACCGGCTGTTTCTTAGGAGTATTACTATTTTTATTAGATTTCTGCGTTTTAGTTACATTTTTAATATTAGTTATTTCATTTGTATATGAACTATCTAATTGTTTTCCACTTTTAACATCATTAATCATTTGTTGCGCATTAGTTATAGTAGTTTGATCAGGAATCATTACATATAATTTATTACTTTTATAAGAATAAGTAAACTCTCTAGCATTAGTTCCATCTAAACTAGCTGACGTTATATTCCATTTCACATTATTATTTAATTGCATTTTAATTAAAGAAGTTAAACTTTCTGATGGCATATTAGTAACGAAACTCTTTTTTAAGCTATTTAATAAACTATTATATTTAACAATAATACTAGAATCTGTACACTTTCTAAAAATAGCTTCAACCAAAGCTTGTTGATTAATATTACGAATACGATCACCAGCACTAAAAGCTTTTCTTTCGCGAGCAAAAGACAATGCCTCTTTACCATTTACATGATTATACCCTTTTTGATAATTATATCCATCTTTAGAAGTAAATGTATACTTTGAATAAACATCCACTCCATCAATCGCATTGACAATATTAATCAAACTAGTGAAATTAATTTTATAATAATAATTAATATCAATATCTAACAACTGCTCGATCGATTTTACTGTAGTATCAATTCCATAAATACCAGAATGAGTTAATTTATCTTTACCATCTTTGCCATATAAATCTATGTAGTAATCTCTTGGTATTGATAACATTAATATTTGTTTACTAGTTGGATTAACAACTACTACCATATTAGCATCTGTTCTTGATACCGAAGAAACCTCTCCATATGTATCAATACCGCTTATATATATACAAAAAGTATCTGATGTCGTATTAACATCCTTACTAATATCAGTTATCTTTGTATTAACTTTAAAATCATATATTACTCTTACTTTATTTTTAAAATCTTTAATAGGACTATCCTCTTCGCTTAGCATATCAACATAACTTTGTTCCAAAATAATTCCATCTAATTTATTATCTAATAAATTATTACTCATTAAATTAACATCATTATATTCTGTTTTTTGATAACTAATTTTTATCTTATTTAATATACTCTCATCATCGGATAAATATCCAATATTTTTATTAGTTAAATCTTCTATTTTTTTATATTCACTATTTACATTCACCAATACTACATAATTGCTTGTTTTGTAATTAATATTCATTGAATTTAATATATCACTAGTATTAGAAATACTATAAATACCATAAAACAAACCTAAACAGCCTAATATAGATAAAACTTTTATAAATATTTTATTAGAAAATATAAGCGCTAAAAAAAGAATCAAATTAACGATTAATAAGGCTACTACAACTGATAAAAAGTATTTACTTGGTAGTATTTTTAAAGTCATAAGAAAATAAACTAATACACATGATAATACAAAGAAAAGGCAACTAATTACTAGAGAAAACTTATTTCTTTTTTCTTTTTTCTTTGATTTCTTCTTTTCCATATAATCACCACCAAAATTATAGCACATATCACAAAACATGCACATAACTCACTCTTAATATTAACTATTTATACATTTATTATACAATATATATATAATCAAAAAGAAAGTATCAAACTTTCTTTTAACCATTAATAACTTTTTTATATAAATTTGTAAAATAATCATCAGTCATTCCAGCAATAAAATCTATTACCTTTTGTTCATCAGAAGTATTTATTAAATACGTATCACACATATTACCTAAATATATTTGATATATTTCACTATCAACATTCTTTACCTTTATATCATTTAAATAATATTTAAATAATGTATTATACATTTCATCATACTTATCTAAAGTAACACTATTATTAGCCTTATAATAAATATTTTCATAATTAAATTGTTTTAATTCTTTAATAGCATTAAATATTTTATCACTCATCTTTATATATGGTTTATTCAAGCTATTACTAATCACATCTAAAATAATTGTATTAACTATCT
The DNA here is from genome assembly GCA_963607615.1 of Roseburia sp. AF12-17LB. Classification (GTDB taxonomy): domain Bacteria; phylum Bacillota_I; class Bacilli_A; order RF39; family UBA660; genus UBA5578. Next base: position 10,561 of record CAVDCT010000026.1, on the reverse strand, counting down.
CTCTATTACTTTTACCTAATACTTCTGTAATAGATGATGGAATATCATTTATATCTATAATACCTACTCTAATAGCATCCTCTATATCTCTACCTATATATCCAATTACATCACTAATACGAACAATACAGCCTTCTAATGTCATTGGATGTAATTTTTTTATAGTATTTAAATCTGTATAACAATTATTATAAATGTTAATAAACTCTTCTTTTGTCTTTGGTTCTGGATAATACTCTTGAGATACAAATTCCCCATTATGACATAATATACCATCTAATACTTGCAAGGTGATATTATCACCTTGTCCATTATTTTCTATATCCTTCAAAATACGAACACTATGAACATTATGATTAAAATAATTACCAGTATACTCTAAACTAATACGATTTAAAATAGCCTCTCCTGGATGTCCAAATGGAACATGTCCCAAATCATGTCCTAAAGAAATTGCTTCAATTAAATCTTCATTCATATTTAAAGCTCTTCCTATAGTTCTAGCAATCTTACTAACCATTTGAACATGTGTCATACGCCTACTAATGTGATCATTAGATATATTACTAAAAACTTGAGTTTTATCTATATATCTTGTATAGGACAAAGAATAAATAATACGATCTATGTCACGAAAATAACTAGGCCTAATATCTTTATCTTCTTCCTTTAATCTTATTGCTTCACTATCTTTTGTAGCATACTCACTCAAATATTGTTCTTGTTTATGCATATTATTCATTATCTCTTCATTCATATTATCACCACTTTAATTATACCATAAAATATATAATAATTTTTATTTACTTTTATATTTAGAATATACTTTTGTATATTCTTTATTATATACATCTTTAATACCTCGTTGATAATAATCAATAGCAAGATCTACCTCACGATATATATTTTCAAATAATGATATTTCTGATGGATATAATTTAAATAAGGATATAAAACGTACCATTCTATAACAAGGTAAAGTTAGCGCTAATGATATTATTTCTTCCCTTGATAAATAACGAACGACTTCTAAATCTGATGCAGCATATAAATCATAATAACCATTGTACTCATCAGAGCCTTCATCAATTATTCCGCTACCAATAACTTCCGCTATAATAATCTTTCTCAAAAAATTATCATAATCACTATAGCGAATAGTATCCTCCATATTCTTAGCGAAGTGAAAACCATTACCTTTAGGGCCGAATTTTATTTCTCCATCACAATGATATATAATTCCAGGAAGTAATATTTCACCAATAATATTGGTACCATCATTATTAAATGATTTATACCCATTAATAGTCAATTAAATCACCTCTTAAAAAAATTATATCATACTATTTTATTTTTAATATCCTTAATGTATTAAAAATAGTAATCAAAGTTACACCCACATCAGCAAATATCGCTTGCCACATACTGCTCATACCTACAACACTAAGTATCAAAATAAGTACTTTAATAAATAATGCAAAAAATAAATTTTGTTTTATTATTTTATGAGTAAATAAAGATATATCTATTGCCTTATCAATTTTAGTTAAATTATCTGTCATAACAACAATATCACTTGCTTCAATAGCTGCAGAAGTACCATTAAGTCCCATAGAAATACCTATATCAGCTAAAGCCAATACTGGCGCATCATTAATTCCATCACCTACAAAAGCTACCTTATATCCTTCATGAATTTTTTCTTCTAATTTACTATATTTATCTGTAGGTAACATCTCATATCTAATTTCATCTAAGACTAATTTTTTACCAACACTTAATGCAGCATTTTTGTTATCACCTGTAAACATACTCGTTTTAATATGTTTAGCATGCAATAATGAGATAATATTTTGAGAATCTTCTTTAATCTTATCATTTAAAATTATACAACCAACTACATAATCATCAACACTAACGAAAACATTAGTACCATCACTTAATTCATTGTCATAATTAACAAAATCTGCATTTCCTACTTTAATCTTTTTATTATCAAGAAAATAAGAAATTCCTAAACCTGATTTTTCCTGATAATTCTTAATAGAACTATTATCGATATCTTTACCGTAATATTCAACGATAGAATGCGCAATAGGATGATTAGACAAACTCTCACCAAATGCTGCAAACTTTAACACTTCAGCTTCTTTATAATGACCAAAAGTTTTGATTTGTGTTACGCCAAATATTCCAGTTGTTAATGTTCCTGTCTTATCAAAAACAATTTCTTTTACATCTCTTAAATTATCTAAATAATTACTTCCCTTAATCAATATACCATGTTTTGAAGCAACGCCAATTCCAGAAAAATAACTAAGTGGAACAGATATAGCAATCGCACATGGACAAGATATAACTAAAAATGTCAAAGCACGATAAATACTAGTACTATAAGGTAAATCAGTAATCAATGGTAATAATATCGCAACTAATAAAGATAAAATAATAACAATTGGTGTATATATTTTTGACACCTTATTAACAAAAGTTTCAGTTTTAGTTTTTTTATCAGTAGCGTTCTCTACTAACTGTAGTATTTTATTAACTGTACTATTACTATAAATATCTGTTACTTTAATCTTTAATACACCTTCAACATTAATAGCTCCTGATAATATTGACATATCTTGTTTAATTTCAACTAATGAACTTTCCCCTGTTAATGAAGCCATATTTAAATGTGAATCTCCATTTATAACTACACCATCTAATGGAACTTTTTCACCTGGTTTAACAATTATAATATCATTAATTTTCACTTCTTCTGGCTTAACAGTACTACCATTTTCTAGTAAAGCATACTCCGACTTTATATCAAGCAAATCAGAAATAGATTTACGACTCTTATTTATAGCTCTTTCTTCCAAAATCTTTCCAAATTCGTACAATATAATAACCATTATGCCTTCTAATCTTTCACCAATTAAATAAGCACCAATACATGAAATAGTAATTAAAATGCTTTCATTAATTGTGCCCTTTAATAATAATTTTATAGCATTTATAAATGTACGGCTTAACAAAATAATATATGCTAACAAAATAAAAATGTTAATAACTATATCAGGAAAAGAAAAGATGTATGTGCATAACACTAAAATAGAACCTAAAATTAATCGAATTACATCAAATCTAATAACTGATGTATGTGCATGACTCTCATTATCTTCTAAAATTTGAACATCAGGTTCCACTTCACGCACTAACTTTTGCACATATTCCTTAACATTACCCCTTCTATCAGTTGAAAAATTCAACTTTAATGTGGAAAAGTTAACAGAAACAATATCTAAATCCTCTTGTTTAGCTAAATGCTCCTCAACTTCTCTAGCACAATTAGCACAATCTAAACCTTTTAAAGTATATCTATACCTCTTCAATATGTTCACATCCCTTTTTAAATATTTCATACACATGCTCATCATCTAAAGAATAATAAACTACTTTGCCTTCTTTATGATACTTTACCAATTTGGCTTGCTTTAAAATACGAAGCTGATGTGATACAGCCGAAACAGTAGAATTGATTATATACGCTATATCACATACACATAACTCGCCTTGTAACAATGCACATATAATCTTCATACGTGTTGAATCGCCAAAAACTTTAAATAACTCTGCTAAATCAATAATTTTATTATCGTCTAACATATTGTTTTTTACTGTTTCAATCATATCTTCATGTATAACATTTATTTCACAAACATCATTCACTATAATTCCTCCTTACTTGAATAATTGTTCACACATTAAATTATATGTCTAATATTAAATTTTGTCAAAAAAAATATATATTCGCAAAATGTATTAATAAATACTATTTACAAATCATTAACAAAATTCAGTTCTTATTTCTGAATTGCATTACTTTATTGGTTGTAATATAAAGCTGCAATAATTTACATAATAAAATTATATTAGTATTAGAAATTTAAATAGTTAATATAAATTATTCAAATTTTTTATAACGCTTAAGTCCACAATTAAAGAAAATAATTTGGAAAATAATACTAAATATTTTTAAATAGAACTTATTTTTTCATAAAAAATAATTATTATTTCAAAAAATTGTACATTAAAATAGCATTAATGAATATTCTAGAAAAAAATTTTACAAGTATTTAACCGATTTTTGAAAAAAATTACTTTATTATTAATCAAATAAAAAAAGAAAATTAATAAAAAACGATAATAATATTTTAGGAGGTATTTATGGAAAAAGATATAATAGATTTGAAAAAAGAATTTGAAAGAATAAAAAAATTAGGATGGATTAAAAGTAAAAGGAATGGACCAACAGGAATTGGTTATACATTTGAAGTTTTATTAAATAAACCTGAAGAGAATTTTGAAATTCCAGATTTTGGAAAAATTGAAATAAAAACAAAACATAGATATAGCAAAGGATATATAACTCTTTTCAACGCTACCCCTGACGGAGATGAGTTGTTTGGTATTAAAAAGTTACAGAACAAATTTGGATACAGTGATAAAGAGCTACCACAATATCGTGTATTTAAAGGTTCCGTAACTTGTACGGAATTTTCACATATTGGAGCATATTATAAATTTAAATTAAAAATTGATAAAAAAAGAAAAGAAATTAGACTAATATCTATTGATTTATTTGGAACCATTACGGATACTAAAATTTCTTGGTCATTTGATCTATTAAAAAATAAAATTGAAAGAAAACTTCAATATTTAGCAATTGTGCATAGTGATAGTAAATGGAATAATAATATAGAATTTCTTAAATATAATAGTATAAATTTTTATTACTTAAAAGGATTTAACAAATTTATTGAACTAATGGAAAAAGGTATTATTAGGATAACATTTAAAATTGGCATATTCAAAAAAGGTCCTAAAAAAGGAAAAATTCATGATCATGGAACTGGATTTGATATAAACGAAAATGATTTACTACTACTATATACTCAAATCTATAAATGATCCTACTACTAATACCTTTATCTTTATAATAATTTGCAAACAATTGAGTTTAAAATTATTTATAAAATTATTCTTTCATAATAAAGTACTAGTTATTATAAGTTACAAAAAACATAATCAACTTTATTTTCAATATGTTTTTATAATTATCATCCACTTCGGGGAAAAGGCTTATAAAATATAATATTTATATAATGAGTATACAAAGTTTGAGAGCAAGGGGTTGCTAATAATATTAAAAAAAGAACTATATATAAGTTCTTAAATAACTAAATGGTCGGGAAAACAGGATTTGAACCTGCAACCCCTTGGTCCCAAACCAAGTGCTCTACCAAGTTGAGCCATTTCCCGAAGTGGTGCGCCCAAGAGGAGTCGAACCCCTAACCTTTTGATCCGTAGTCAAACACTCTATCCAATTGAGCTATGAGCGCATTGCTTTAATCAATACAAGAATGATTATAGCATAAACAAAATAAATTTGCAATATATTTTTGACATTATGAAGCATTTTCTTCTTTTATAAAGAAATCATAATTTATATTATCATATGAATAATCTATTTTTAATGAATCAATAAATTTATTAATATTGCTTAAGAAATCATAATTAACTTCATTATCATTATATGAAATTAGAAAACAAATTGTATTCTTATCTGATAAATTTGTATAAGCAACAAGTTTTTCATTACCCTCTTCAGTTTCTACTTCATATACAACATATTCGCGATTATCAACAACTTTTGTTCCATATGATTTAACATCATAATCATTTTCAATCAAAAGTTTCTTATAAGAATCTTTATCTTCCTTAATTGTTGTATAATCAACATTTAATCCAAAATGAATAACTATATCATTTTGAGATGATTTTATTAATAAACTATCACCTTCTATAGCATACTCATTAGTATCATCTAGAACAATATCATAGCCATTCATTTTTAATGATGATTTATTATCATTTGATAACTGTTGATTACTATCAGTATTTTGAATTTCAGTAATTTTATCATTTAATGCTTTGTTTTTTGTTCTTAAATCATTTAGTTCTTCATTAGAAATAAGCAAATTATACCCTAAATAACCTAAACTTAGCATACATGCAATTAATAATAATACAAGAATTAATACTCCTATTCTTCTTTCTTTTTTTACTTGAATTGGTTGAGAAAAAGTTTGATTCTCATTGTTGTCATTATTATCATTACTTAAAATAGCATCTAATTCATGAGTTATATTATTTGAATCTGTAGTACTATATTCTTCTTTTTCACTTTTTAAATTTGATAACAAATTTATTGTGTTGTCAGAAACCTCTTCTGTTTTTTCTACAATATCTTCTTTATTATTTAAACTCTCTTCACTTTTTGATAAATCAATTTCAGTTAAATCATCTTTTATTTTTTCTAATTTAGATGTTACTGGCAATATTGGTGTAGTAACTTCATCTAATTCTTTCGTTTTACAATCTGAATTATTAATTTCATTCTCATCATTTTTATTTATAATCAGCTCATCTGGAACAAACATAGTGGACTCATTCAATTCGGTTTCACCACTTTTATTAAGCTCCAAAGATACTTCTTCACTTACTTCATTTTTTACTATTTTTTTATCTTGTGAATTATCTGACAATAAATCTTCAAGTTCACTTGTACTTTGAACTTCTAAAGAATTGGCTTCCCCTGGCATAACATTTATTTTCATTTCACTATCTTCTGTTTTAGTTTTATCTGTGCAATTAATTTTATCTAAAATATTATTATCATTAACTAAAGAAACATCTAATTCATCATTAATATCTAAACTTTTTTTAGGTTGATTTTCTATGCTAGTTATTTCCAACATAGCTTTAAATTCTTTATCCGCACCTTCTTTAGTAATTTTAATTTCATCTCCAGATACATCTTCAATATTATCGGTTGAAGTATTTCCTATTTTTATTTTTGTAACATCAATATTTCCAGTTAATTGTATTTTTTTATCTGCCAAATTATTACTTTTATTTGAATTTCTTATATTATTTTTTTCAATTGGCATGGATTTCTTAACTTCGTCTTGTTTTACTGGCGTACCACAAATACGACAAAAATTTGCTTTACCTGTTAATTCATTACCACACTTTTCACACTTCATTTCTACCACCAGCCTCTTATTTTATTATATACTTATATATATAATATACCATTTTAACTGCAAACTTACAAGAGCTATTTATTCAATAAATAATCATACGTATCCTTTGTATATATGTTTCTAGTTACAACTAAACCTGTCTTGTTAATATACTCTCTATTTAAGCAATCGTAATAAGTACCAGGACTAATTACACCATTCATTTTCAAAAAATCAATACCACTATAACCTATTATTTCATTTGTCAAATTACAACAACTTGCACCTAATGCAAAATATGTTTTAAATTTTCCACTCTTAAATTTATAAAATTTTGCTTTTGTGCTTTTATATAATTCACTAGCATAATCATGGCATTCTTTGACTTTCTTATTTTTTAAACAAGGTGGATACCATATTTGTAACTCTTTATTTAATTCTTTTAATTTAGTATCAATCTGCTTTTTTTGTTTATCAGATAACTTTATGCCAAAGCCAAAAATAATTTTTTTACTATGTTTAATACAAAATGGGATATATTTTTCTTTACTAACATAAAATAAAACTCCATCACCAATTAATGGTCCCAATTTGTATGAGTCACCATCATGATTTCCATATGATATAACCTGATTATTATAAACCAAATCTACATGTCCTACTCTATTAAAGCCATTGTCAGATACATGAACCATGATTTCCATATCTGGCTCATTATTCTTAAACTTCTTATTCTTATATATTTTTTTAACTTCATCAACTTCTAAAAATTTATTTATCTCTATTAATACAGTATATGGTACTATAGTTTCTAACCAAACAGGCAAGGATATTCTAATCTTTCTCTTAAATATATTTTTATATTTAACAGGAATAATTACATAAGCAGCAGTTAAAATCAAAAATATACCTAAAACAATAAAATAAATACCAACTATAAATAACAATATATCTATATGTCTAAGTGGAAATAGAAAAATAGAAAAACCGATTAGTGAAAAAAATATAGCACTAATTAATTCCTTTATTACTCCTGATACATGATTTTTAAAAAATATAATACTCATAATAAGTCTAGTAGCACTATATATAATTAAATAGCCAGAAAACAAAATAGGAAATAAAGATTGTGGAATGGTTGGAATTATTAATAAGGTAAAAATGAAAAGCATATTAACAAGTGCTAATACAAGATTCTTTTTTGTATTTTTATTAAATAGACATTTAATAATTTGAATTAAACTATTTATTAATATTAAAATTAGAAGTATATTAATAGTCCCTATATAAAAAGACTTATTATAGATAACTAAAACTATACCAAATATCATCAATATTATTCCCGAAAGCAAAGAAATAGTTGTACTATAAAAGCGATCATTGTGAAACAAAGACATATAACACCTCTAACTACCTACTTATATTTTAAAACATTATTAATTTTAAATCTACCTATAAAACATAAAACTTCGAACATTACAACAAATGTAGTAATTTATTTAAAAAAAAACGAACTTCATGTTCGCTATTATTTCTACCTGGTGGCTTCAGGCGGAATCGAACCACCGACACGAGGATTTTCAGTCCTCTGCTCTACCGACTGAGCTATGAAGCCAAATAATGGCGGTTCCGACGAGAATCGAACTCGCGATCTTCTGCGTGACAGGCAGACGTGATAACCGCTACACCACGGAACCATATGGTTGCGGGGACAGGATTTGAACCTATGACCTTCGGGTTATGAGCCCGACGAGCTACCAAGCTGCTCCACCCCGCGATATAAAATAATGGCGGAGAAAGAGGGATTCGAACCCCCGCGCCGTCGCCGACCTCCTGGTTTTCAAGACCAGTCCCTTCAACCAGACTTGGGTATTTCTCCACGTTTTTTTCAGATACGTTTAGATTATACCATATAAAAATCAAAGAAGTCAACATCTATTTTATATTTTTTGTAATTATTAATATATTTATTGTAACAATTCACACTCGATTATAAAAAAACAATTAAATATTCAATATTTCTATATTTACAAAAACATATTAAATTACTACACAATATAACTAACCAACTAATGAAATAGCTATAATATTATTAACATTTACTAACGTAGATGAATTATCTAATACAGCTGGTGAAATTTCTTTAGAGCCAGACATAGATACATAACCAGATTGATAACTATCCATATAAATTGTTCTTGTATTTGACAATTCAACAAATCTATCTCCTATTTCTTTCAAATCACCAAATATAGTAATGATAGATGATACCATTGTCATACTACTTCCAACACTCATTGCTGTACTAGTGCCTGCACCTGAATTTGACGAAACTAACAATTTAACTTTTTTTCCTATATATTTATCTAACATAAAATCCTCCTCTTTTATTCGTTTATAATATTATATCACAAAACAACTTTTTCTAATACTTATTAAATTATATATTAAAGTATTAACTGCAATAGTACTATTGATTTGAAACATTTCAATATAAAAAAAGACAAATTTATAATAAATTTCAGCTTTCTTAATTATTTATCTCAAAACTTTTTAGACTAACGGAAGTTAGAGAAATTTCAATTAAAACCTATAAAAATAGAAACTCAATTGAATATGTTTGTAAAAAATATCATATTTTTATAACTTCTCTTTATAAATGAAATAAGGGATATGATGATTCTACAAAATCAATAGTAGAATATAATATACATTTTTATCCTTACCCAAATACACATACGAGTAAAGAAATCACTTGAATTAAAAATCTCGTAAAAAAATCTGAAACTAAAGTTAAGAAAAAATAAACTACTTAATTTTTCATCAAAGAAATAGTAACTACTTTTAAGCATAACTTTAGATAAAACTAATTTTTATTTTTCAATCCTACATAAACATATATTGCATTTTACTATATTTTCTTCTTTCTTCTACTAATTAAATTAAATCTAACATTTATTATATAAACCAATTTATCACTATTTTAATCTGTAAAAAAATTTTACTAGAACATATTCCAAATTTATTATTATAATGCTCAGTTTCAATGTTTAAAATTCTATCTAAATGATATTCAAAAGTATATTTTTTTAATAATTAATAAAAAAAACAGTACCATTAATATCCAAATTACTTTCTATGTTGCCACATAATAAAATCAGTTTTATTTCTTATTTAAATTGTTTAAAAATATTTAATGTATTTTCTTAACATATTTTTTTAATTATTTATAAAGCATAAAAATCTTCACAAAATTGCGAAGATTTTTAATTAGAATTTCACTCGAATACTCAATAAAAAAGCAAGTTCGAGGCAATAACATTATGGTGCCTAAGGCCGGACTTGAACCGGCACGGGATTTGACTCCCGCAGGATTTTAAGTCCTGTGCGTCTACCAATTTCGCCACTCAGGCAGATGGTGTCCCGTTGGAGATTCGAACTCCAGACCCTTTGATTAAAAGTCAAATGCTCTACCGACTGAG
>CAVDCT010000025.1:0-18921 GCA_963607615.1 Roseburia sp. AF12-17LB | reverse complement strand
TTTATTAAATAAAAATAGCATTGGTAAAATTTTCACCAACACTATTTATAATACACCCATTAAAGAGAGTATTAACTCTCTTTTTTTCTAGTCTAAATTGTGTTAAAATGTAAATAGGTGATAATATGAATAGTAAGAGGAAAATATTGATATATGTATTGATAATTATTTTGCTAGATTTAACTTTTTTTTTAACACCTTTAAATAATAGATTAATTTTAAGTTTGAATTATTTAATAATTTCTATTTATTTGATTTTTAATGTTTTTTCTAGAATCAAGGAAAAAAAATTATTGATAATATATTTTATATATTTTTTAACTTTACTTTTATTTAATATCTTTTTCTTCTCCACTATTAATCTTTTTCTATCTATAATTATTTTAATATTAGGAATTTATCAAATAAAAACAACAAAAAAAAGATCAAGTGTAATAATTATAGAGAAACCAAAAACAGAAAAAAAGGATGTAACTATTAATGTAGAATTACCTTCAAATTTTGATATAGAAGAATTCGAACATATAGCGCAAAAATTATATAGTGATATGCAAACATATTTTATGAATTTAGAATATGAAAAATTAGAATGTATTTTAGATCAAGATTTATATAAACAATTTTCTTCACAAATGAAAGTATTAGAGAAGAATAATAAGCGTGCTATTAGAGAAAATTTTAAATTTATTGATTTTAAAATTAATGATTTTAAAGAAATAGATGATAATAAATTAATTGTAAGTACTAGTTTAGGGGTTATTGAGGATAAATATACTAAAACTATAGATTTTGAAACAAATAATACTAACCATAGTTATGAAAGTTATTATGAAATTGTATATATTAAACAACAAGAATGGGTTATTAGTAGTCTTAAACTAATTTATAGTCATTCTAACAGAAAAAAAAGTTAGATTTTTATATCTAACTTGCTTCCTTGAAAAGAATTTCTTCTTACCAATTCTTTATCTATATCATTTAGAATTGTAACTTTCTTACATAACCAATCAGGTTCTATCAAATCGGATATCTTAGGATCACCAGTAATTCTATGTATTACGATTTCTGGTCTTAAAAGTTCTAATTGATCACAAACAATACCTATATATTCATCTCGAGATAAAATTTTAAATTTTTCTTTTTGATATAATAACTCTAATTTGGTGTTTTTTAAAATTGAAAGCATATGAATTTTAATACCTTGGATATCTAGTTTATTTAGATACTTAACTGTATCCAACATCATTTCTTTAGTTTCATAAGGTAATCCATTAATAATGTGAACAACGACATTAATATTATTTGCTCTTAATTTTTTTACCATTTCTTCAAAACAATTTAATGTATGGCAGCGGTTAATGAATTCTGCTGTTTTTTTGTGAATTGTTTGTAATCCTAATTCAATAGTTAAATATGTTCTTTTGTTTAAATCGCACAAATAATTTAGACATTCATCGCTGATAGCATCTGGTCTAGTAGCAATTGAAAGACCAACAACATTTGGCTGATTTAATATTAGTTCGTATTTTTCTTTTAATACATTTAATGGAGCATAGGTATTAGTATGTGCTTGAAAATATCCAATAAATTTACTGTTAGGCCATTTATGTATCATTATTTTTTTAATATTATTAAATTGTGTGACGAGATCATCGCATGCGTTTCCAGCATAATCACCACTACCTAATTTAGAACAATATATACAACCACCACGGCCGACTTTACCATCAATATTTGGACACGAAAATCCAGCATTTAAACTTATCTTACAGACTTTTGAATTAAACTTTTCTTTATAAAAATAATCAAGAGTATGATACCTTTTATTTGTGTTACTATAAATAAACATAAAATCACCACTAAATATTATACCTCAAATAAAAAAAATAGTTAAATTATATGTAATATGTTATAATTATTACAGGAGGTATGTATGAAAAATAAAAAGACTTTAAAGGTGCTATTAATATGTATCACTGTTTACATGTTACTAAGTTGGTTTATTGTATCCGGAAATTTTTCAAATGGCGATTTTGCATCTTCTAGCTTTAATCAATTTGGATTGTTTGACTTCTTGGTTGCACCATTTCAATTGTTTAATTATTTTGTTGTAACTATGACCAAAAATATCGATGGATATGTTAAACAAATTGGTTATGGAAATATAGTCATAGCATTTATATCGATTGGTATTTTGTATGGGGTATTAAATAAAACAGGTGCTTATTATAAAATGGTAATGGATTTAAAAAATAAATTAAAACCTAAAAAAGACATTTTTCTTTTGATAATCGCCACAATATATTGTACAGTTTCAGCTTTATCTGGATTAAATTTGATTTTATTTATGTTTTTTCCTTTTGTAGCAACTATTTTATCAAAATTAAAATTTAATAAAATGACGACATTTACAGCTACAATAGGAGCGATGCTCATTGGACAAATTGGCTCCTTATATAATCCGACTATTAATGGATTAAATAGAATTATGTTTCAATCAGAACTTAATAGTAATATAGCCTCAAGAATAATATTATTTTTGATGTTATTAATAATTTTATTAGCATTTTTATATTTAAATAGAAATAAATATGTAAAAAAAGAAGAAGAAATACTTTTGTTTGAAACTGATGAAAAAAGTAATCGTAGTTATATTCCTATTATTATAACTACATTAGTAACTACTATTATTTTATTTGTATGTATGTATAATTGGTATTATATGTTTAATATAACTAGTGTTACAGAAGCCTATAATAGTATAATGAGTGCTGAAGTAAAAGGATATAATTTCATGAAAAATATTTTTGGAATTTCAGAATCATTTGGATATTGGACTGGTTTTTCAATGAGTGCTTTACTATTATTAGATTCAGTTATTTTATCTTTTATATATAATTTAAAATTAGATAAAATACTAGAGGGAGCAAAAAAAGGGCTTGTTGATATGTTACCAACGATTTTTTATAGTATATTATCTTTAGTAATAATAATAATTTCTTTAAATAATGGTAATAGTTTTATATATTCAATTATAAATAATATTTTCAAAACAGCAGCTGATCATCAAATTATTGGAGTTTTTACATCAGGTTTATTACATAATTTCTTTATAAATGATTATTTTGCATTATTATCATCAATATCTAATCCATTAGTAACTGTATATGGCTATGATAGTATAAATTTATCATTACTTATTACACAAGTATCACATGGTTTGATATCTTTAATAACACCATTTAATGTATATTTAATTGCTGGATTAGTTTATTTAGAGATACCATATACTAAATGGATAAAATATATTTGGAAAACATTATTAATTATTTTAGGAGTAGTATTGATTGTCTTATTAATTACGACAAAATTTGCTTAAGTATTACTTCTTTTTTTTTATATGGAAATATGATAAAATAATTATTAGGTGTAATGATGAAGTATGAACTAGATAATAGAGTATATGATGTACATATAATAAAAAAAAATAATAAAAATTCTTATATAAGAATTAAAGAAGATATGACGATTTTAGTTACTACAGGCTATTTTACAAGACAAAAAGATATTAAAAAGATGCTTGATAGTAATGTTGATGGTATACGTAAAATGTTAAAGAAACAATCAGAAAAAAATGAAAAAGATGAATTCTTCTTCTTTTTAGGAAAGGCTTATGATATAATTGAAGTATCAATTATGGATAATGTAGAGATAGATAAAGAACACATATATATACCTAATTATAAAGAATTTGATAAATGGTATAAAAAACAATTGTTAGATATATTTAACTCACGATTATTATATAATTTTTCAATTTTTGAAGAATGTGATGATTGTCCTACTTTAAAAATACGAGCAATGAAAACAAGATGGGGAGTTTACAATAGAGTTAAACACTCAATAACACTAAACAGTCATTTACTGGAATATGATTATGATAAAATTGATTATGTAATTATTCATGAATTAAGTCATACTGTATATTTTGATCATTCTAAAGAGTTTTGGAATTTAGTTAGTAAATATTGTCCTGATTATAAGAAATTGAGAAAGGAATTGAAAGGGTAGGTGGTATAATGAAAATAGTAAAAAGAATAGGTTATATTATGATTACGTTTGTTGTATTATTAGTACAAGTTTCTGTTCCAACAAAAAATGATTCAGTAGATGCTGCAGCAAAGACATTGAGAACCATGAAGGCGGAATTGGCTGAGTTAGAAAGCGAATTGGCATCTAATAAAAAAGAACAGCAGGAAGCTGAAACTAGTATTTCTTCATCTAAAAAACGTATTGATCAAATTGCACAAGAAAAGGTAGATATTGAAACAGAAATCAAAGATTTAGGTGAAGATATTACAACATTGAATCAAGAAATTGTAGATATGAATGATGAAATAAAAGATATATTGAATTATCATCAACTCTCAAACACTGGAGATTCGGCCTCATTAGAATATATATTTAGTGCTGATGATTATACTGAACTTATATATCGTATGGCTGTAACTGAGCAATTAAGCGATTATAATAATGCAACAATTAAAGAATATAATAAAAAAATTTCTGATAACGAACAGAAAAAAGTAGAACTAGCAGATAAAAAGGTAGAACTAAATAAGAAAGAAAATGAATTAGATGAAAGTATTAAAAGTCAACAAGGCAAGTTAGATACAGCTATGGATGGTGCTTTAGATATTGAAGATGAAATAGGTGCATTAAAGAAAACTATTAAATTATATGAGGAAACTTATAAATGTAAATTAGATGAAACTCTTGATGAGTGTTTACGCGGAAAACTTCCAGCAGGTACCTCTTTCTTTCGACCAGTTGTAGCAGGAAGAGTATCTAGTAATTATGGATCACGTTCTTATAAGTTAAATGGACGTTGGACTAGTGATTTCCATTATGGTATAGATTTTGCTGGTACACATTATAGTAAGATTTATTCTGCTGCTAATGGGCAAGTTGCTGCTATATTTCCAAGAAGAAGTTGTGGTGGAAATATGGTTTATATAAATCATAATATTAATGGCAAAAAATATACTACCGCTTATTTTCACATGGCAACAGTAAATGTTAAAGTTGGTCAAAATGTAACATATGAAACACAGATAGGTACAATGGGTGGAACATCTGCAGAATATTGGGATCATTGTTCAACTGGTGCACATCTTCACTTTAGTGTAGCAACAGGTAACTGGGGAAGTACTTACAATTCATATAGTGGTCATATTTCTAGAAATATTAACCCTAGAACAGTTACTAATATTCCTGTATTAGGAAAATATTTTAGTAGTAGAACAACAAGATATTAATCGACATAATAATTATATTGAAATTTGTATTATTATATTGGTGATAATATGCAAATTAAAATATTTGATGAAGAACATGAAAAAGATTTAGAAGATAGTGTTAATGATTTTATTACTGATAAAGATATTATTGATATTAAATATCAAGTTTCGATTGGCGTTTTTTCAGAGGAACAAATATATTGTTATTCAGCCTTAATACTATACAATGAAGCTAGTTAGATTAAACTAGTTTTTTTGTTGATTAAAAAACTTATTTTATACACATTATATTCATAGAATATATAAGGAGGTATAAATGTTTAATAAATTTTCAGAAGAGACGAAAAAGGTTTTGTCGTTAGCAAAAAAAGAAATGGTTGAATTAAAGCATCCATATTTAGGATCAGAACATTTATTATTAGGTATACTTAAAAATAATAATAATGTTACCTTTTTATTGAAAAAATATAATGTCACTTACAAAAGATATAAAGATGCGGTTATCCAATTAGTAGGTATAGGTGATAAAAAAGCTGAATGGATTTTATATACACCAATTGTTAAAGAGATATTTGAACGTGCAATAGATATAAGTAGCGATAGTAACTCTGATGTTACTATTGATAATCTTTTTATTGCACTAATTGAAATTGGTGATGGTATAGCAAATAGGGTATTAAATAATTTACAAGTTAATATGGAAAAAATTTATACAGAATTTGTATTTAAAGTACCCAAAAAAAATAAAAAAAAGAAAACAATCATCGATGAAATAGGAATTGAATTTACCGATCCTACTATGGTAGCAAGATTTGACCCTGTTATTGGTAGAGATAAGGAAATAAACCAAATTATTGAAATTTTGGTTAGAAAAAATAAAAGTAATCCATTACTTATAGGTGATGCAGGAGTAGGAAAGACCGCTATAATTGAAGAAATAAGTAAAATGATTGTTAATAATAAAGTACCTAACAAATTAAAAAATAAACGTATAATAAATTTAGATATGTCTTCAGCTGTAGCAGGAACTAAATATCGTGGAGAATTCGAAGATAAAATTAATAAGATAATTAAAGAAGCTGAAACTGATAATGATATTATATTATTTATTGATGAAATTCATACGATTGTAGGTGCAGGTGGAGCAGAAGGTGCAATAGATGCATCTAATATATTTAAACCTGCCTTGGCACGTGGAAATATAAAATGTATAGGTGCAACAACTTTAGATGAATATAAAAAGTATATTGAAAAGGATAAAGCTTTAGAAAGACGTTTTAAAAAAGTTATTATTGAAGAACCTGATTATAAAAATGTTAAAAATATTATTTATAAATTAAAACCTATATATGAAAATTATCATCATGTAACAATAAAAAATAATGTTTTAGATTTGATAATAGATTTAACAAATAAATATATACGTAATTATAAAAATCCTGATAAAACGATTGATATTCTTGATGAAGTATGTGCTCATGCTAATTTAAAAGAAAATGATGAGATGAGAGAATATAATGAATTAACGGAAGAACTTACAAACATAATAAAGAATAAAAAAGAAAAAATAGAGTGCAGTGACTTTAAATCAGCTTTTAAATATAAACAAAGAGAGAATGAAATAACATCAAGGTTAAATGAATTAGAATATTTACTTACTACTACTCATTACAATTCTGTAACAAAACATGATTTAGCACATGTATTAAAAAATAAAGTTAATATACCAATTATTGAGTTAAATGATAGATTTAATCGTGGCGAAATAATTAAAAAATTAAAAAATAAGGTAATAGGACAAGATTGTGCTATTAAGAAATTAGTGTCATCTTATTTTGCTAATATAGAAAATAATGAGGTATTTAGTGTGTTGTTGAATGGTCCAAGTGGTGTAGGAAAAACATCACTAGCTTTAGAATTTGCTAATGCTTTATCTAATAAAGTTCTTAGAATTGATATGAGTGAGTTTAGTGAAGCACATAGTGTTAGTAAATTAGTTGGAGCACCTCCAGGATATGTAGGATATGATAATAGTAATTATTTATTTGATAGTATCCGTGAATATCCATTTACTATTATAATATTGGATGAAATAGAAAGATGTCATCCTGCTGTATTAAATCTATTTTTTCAAATATTAGATAATAATCAATTGAAAGATGCAAAAGGAAATGTTATTTATTTTAATAATACAATTATTATTATGACTACTAATGTTGAGAAGAATAAGAATCTTGGATTTAATAATTGTCAAATAAATAGTCAACTAAACGACTACTTTACAACACCTTTTATAAATCGAATTAAAGAAATTATAACTCTCGATTCATTATCAGAGGAAATAATGACTGAAATTATTCGAAAAGAATTGAGTTTATCTCATAAAAATATAACAATCGATAGTAATAAATTTAAGAAAATTTTGGATGAATCATCATATAAGGAATATGGTGCTCGAAAGATAAAAAGTATAGTTAGTAAAATTCCTTCATCGAAAAAAAGAAAAAAAAGTATTAAAAACTATTCCAAAAATTAAATTTATGGTATAATGATAATTAGATGAGGGTGATGATATGAGTATCTTAGATGAAATAAAGTCTAATTTAGATAGTAATCAGTCTTTAACAATGGAAATTAAAGATGAAATATTACAACTAATTATCCTTTTCCATCAAATGTTTCCTGACGTTAGTTTAGAGACATTAAAGTCTAGAATAAAGGCTGTAAAAGTGGGAAAAATTACGATTTATGAGCGTAAGGGACCTGTTGTTTATGATGTAGTAAATAATGAGATATTGTTGAGTCGCAAAAGTTTAGAAGATGATTACGACGCAAGACATTTAATGATGAAAGGACTTTTAGGTTTAATATCATCCTGTGATAATTATTATGGATTTAATAAAAATGATAGTCTGTATGCTCTTAATCTAGGTTTTACGGAAATGCTAGCTAATACATTAGTTGGAAATGATGGTATTTGTGATTTCGAAGAAGAATTATTGGCTACTAATTTAATAAGTAAAATTATTGGCAGAGATGTGATGCTAGATGCATATTTTAACAATGATGCCGAGACAATATTTAAAAAATTATTGGAAGCGGAGGTTAGTTGAATGGCTACAATGAGTACAGAAAAAGCAATGAGATTATTGAACTATGGTCTTGTTTCAAGAATGACGAGTGATAAGAGAAATTATACAAGTGATAGTTATCCTTTGGCTTTACAAAATATCATAGATATTTTTGGTAATCGAGTAAAAGGTGGTTTTCTTACTTCTGAAGAAATAGAAGATTTTCAAGAACATGTTAGTCTCGTAAGTGTTCTTGATAATCATGATTCATATCCTGGAATAGACAAACTTCCATATTATTGTCAAAATATTACAAAAGCATACACTGATGATTATGAACAATTAAATAATAAAAGGTTAGGGTGATTCCTACCTTTTTCTTGTTTAATAATATTAATTATGATAGAATTAAAAAGAGGTGTTATTTTATGACAAATAAAGAATTGGCAGATTTATTATTACCTAATGTAAATTCAAATATTGAATATTATGAAAATATGTATCCTTCAAGGAATTTAAGTGAGGGCGCTATTGTGACAAGATTTGCTCCATCTCCAACTGGCTTTGTTCATATGGGCTCATTATTTGCATCATTTATAGGTAAAAAGGCTGCAACAGATAGTAATGGTATTTTTTATTTAAGAATAGAAGATACAGATCAAAAAAGAGAAGTTGAAAATGGTATTAATGGTATTATTAATGATTTGAATAACTTTGGAATTACAGTTGATGAGGGTGCAATTAGTGAAACAGAAGAAATCGGTAATTATGGTCCATATATTCAAAGCAAAAGAAAAGAGATATATCAAACTTATGTTAAATATTTAATTGAGCAAGGATTAGCATATCCATGTTTTTGTTCTCCCGAAGAAATAGAAGAAACAAGACAGATTCAAGAAAAGAGAAAACAAAGAATTGGTTATTATGGAAGATATGCTAAATGTAGACGTTTATCATTTGATGAAATAAAAGAAAAAATAGAAAATAGTGAGTCATATATAATTCGATTTAAATCACCGGGCTTTTTTGATAATAGGATTAAAGTAAATGATTTGGTAAAAGGAGAAATAGAGTTTCCTGAGAATGATATGGATTTAGTTATTTTAAAATCAGATGGACTTCCAACATATCATTTCGCTCATGTTATTGATGATCATTTGATGCATACAACACATGTTATTAGGGGAGATGAATGGATTAGTTCTCTACCAGTTCATATTCAACTTTTTAAGGCTTTAAATTTTAAAGTTCCTAAGTATGCGCACTTATCACCAATAATGAAAGAAGAGGATGGTAAAAAACGTAAATTAAGTAAACGAAAAGATCCTGAAGCTGCTGTTAATTTTTATTATGAAAAAGGCATTCCTGTTGAAGCTGTTAAATTATATTTGATGACAATTGCCAATACTAATTTTGAACAATGGTATGATTGTAATAAAGATAAATCTTTATCAGATTTTAAATTTAGTTTTAAGAAAGTATCAAGTAGTGGTGCTCTATTCGATGTAGATAAATTATATAATATTTCTAAAAATTATATTAGTTATTTGAAAGCAACTGATGTTTATGATGGGCTTTTGGATTGGACTTCTGAATTTGATAAGGAATTTTATGATATTTTGATTAAACATAAAGATTATGCTGTTAACTTATTCAATATTGAAAGAGAACAGAAAAAGCCAAGAAAGGATTATTCTTGTTATAGTATGATTAAAGATCAAGTATGGTATATGTTTGATGAATTATTTATTCCTAATGCTTATGAATTTCAGTCTATAGAAGATAAGGAAGAAATTAAAAAAATATTGAATTTATATATTAATAAGTATTATAATGAAAATGATGATAAAGATATGTGGTTTAACAAGTTAAAAGATTTAGCTGATGAATTAGGCTATGCTAGAGAGGTTAAAGAGTATAAAAATAATCCTGCAAGTTATAAAGGACATGTTGGAGATATTAGTATGGTTCTTAGAGTAGTACTAACTACCAAATCTATGACACCAGATTTATATGAATTAATGCTTTTATTAGGAAAAGATCGTATAATTAAACGTTATTCTGATTTTATAAAAGGATATTAAGTAATAATAGATAATAATATAGTAGAAATACTATATTTTTTTTCGACAAAATTTTCTTTAATTATGTCGTATAGTATTTTTAGTTGGTGGTAATAATGTTTACATATAATATTGAATATCGAGAAAATATATTATTTATTCGACTAATAGGTAGTTTAAATAAAAATACAATTAAATATATAGATAGTGAATTAGATAATATTGTTAATAATTTAGGTATCTATAATATTGTTTTCAATTTTCAAGAGTTAGTTGAACTTGATACTTTTGCAGCACATACTTTGATTGATTGGTATAACTTAATTAAAAGTAGAAAGGGGGTGAGTTTAGTTTGTGGGGTTCCAGGTTGTGTGAGAAAAAGCAATTTATTAAGTTATATGAAAGAAATAAGTAATGAGCTATGTGCTATAAGGGTGATAAATTGGAACAATTAATATTAGAATATGAGAAGTTGATATATGCTGTTATGCGTTATTTTAAGAATTACCCGAATAAGGATGATTTATTTCAAGTTGGTTGTATTGGTTTAATAAATGCTTATAATAATTATGATTCTAATAGTAATACTAAGTTTTCTACTTATGCTTATTCCTATATCTTAGGTGAAATGAAAAAATTAGTTAGAGAGGATAAAGGCATTAAAATTAGTCGTAATATATCTAAGTTATATGCGCAAATTGAAAAGACTAATATGTATTTAACTCAAAAACTAATGAGAACACCTACTCTTCAAGAAATAGCTTCTTTTTTAGAAATAGATGAATATCTAGTAGTAGAAGCATTAAATAGTACTAATGTTTTACTAGATATAGATGAAATGCAGATAAATAATGCAGATAATTATAATAATAATTTATTGTTAAAAGAAGAATTGAATAAATTAAGTAGCGAAGAATTGGATTTGATAACAAAGAGGTATATGGAAGATATGACACAAACAGAAGTGGCATCTTCACTCGGTATGAGTCAAGTTCAGGTATCACGAAAGGAACATAAAGTGTTAGAAAAACTAAAAAAGCAATTAATTGCATAAAAAATCTTGAAAAGAGATTTTTTTTATGGTAAAATTAACTTGTAGCTGATTAATTGGAGTAGTACTCAAGAGGCTGAAGAGGCGCCCCTGCTAAGGGTGTAGACCGGGCAACTGGTGCGAGAGTTCAAATCTCTCCTGCTCCGCCATTAAGAATTTAACCCTTATTTATAAGGGTTTTATTTTGCTATTAAATAAGATAATTATTATGTAACTAGTATATTGGTTATTTTTTTGCTATAATTAATTAGGTGATAATATGAAAAGATATTTGTATGATTATATAGAACATATTGATAAAATTATTAAAGAGGATAGGGTAAGCAATCAATTAGTTGATGAACATTTGATTAAGATAAAATTCTTTCAGCATGAAAGAGTTATTCATTTATTTGTTACTTTGACTTATGCTTTATTATTTTTTATGAGTTTAATAGTGTCTATATATGTACCGATATTTAGGATTATTGGAATTATTTTGTGTTTCTTTCTAATACCTTATGTTTTGCATTATTTTAAATTAGAAAATGGTGTTCAGTATTTATATAAACAATACGATATGATGAGGGAGAAGAAATGAAAAAATTTATATATATTCTAGTATTTATTACACTATTATTACCTTATCATGTTTTTTCATTTAATATTAAGTCGGAACATGCTATTTTATATAATTTAAACGACAATACAGTTTTATATGAGTTGAAATCTAACGATAGAGTATCTATTGCTAGTATGACTAAGATTATGACTGCATTAATAGTTATTGATAATATAGATAATTTAAATGAAGAATTTACTATGACTGCTGATATGTATAAGTCACTTAAAGAAGAAAATGCAGCTTTAGCAGGTTTTAGTATTGGTGAGAGGGTAACTTATTATGATTTATTATATGGATTATTGTTACCTTCAGGTGCTGAAGCTGCTCAAGGACTAGCTATTAAGACAAGTGGTAGTATAGATAACTTTGTTATTCAAATGAATGATAAAGTTAAAGAATTAAATCTTTCAAATACACATTTTGCTAATCCAACGGGATTAGATAATGAAAATAATTATTCGTCTGTTTATGACGTAGCTGTTATCTTAAAAAAAGCATTAGAAAATAAAGAGTTTAAGAAGATATTTACTACTAAGAAATATGTCACTTCGAATAAGCGTCATACATTTTTATCCACGTCATATCGAAACGATATAGACACTTCTTTTATTGATGGTAGCAAAACAGGATTTACCTATGATGCAGGTTTATGTATGGCAAGTATTTCACATTATAATGGAGTTAATTATCTTTTAGTTACTGCTAAAGCTCCATATGATAATAGGTCTAATCATATTATAGATGCTAAAACAATATATAATTATTATTTTACTAATTATGGTGAACAGGTTATTTTAAACAAAAATGATCGTTTGGTAACTATCAACTTATATGATGAGCGAAGTATAGATTATCTTTCAAATGTAGATGTAAAAAAGTATCTAAAGAAAGATTGTACTTTAGTAAAGGAATATCGTGGTAAGGATATTATCGAAGAAACTGATGAGCTTAATAGTAAATTAGGAGAATTTGTAATAAAATGTGATGATGATATTATATATCAACAAGATATATTGGTAGTACAAAAAGCAGGGCTTACTAATAAAATGAATTTTAAAGAATATATTGTCGTTATTATGATTATAATGGTAATAAGTTTTACTTTGATTTTATTATTTAGAAAGAGGTATAAGAATGTACATACTAAGTGAAAAGGAGATAAAAAATAATTTAATGGTATCTATTGATGATCCTTGTTTTAACGATTGGTTTTTAATTGTCAAAGATATTCTTGTTAATGAAGAATTTCAAAAAAGACGATTATTTAAACATCATGAAAAAAGTGTATGGGATCATAGTATAGAAGTATCTTTTAAAGCTTACAAATATTCTTTTCATTTTAATGCAGATAGAAGAGTGTGTGCAATAGGTGGCTTGTTACACGATTTTTATCCTTATGCTTGGCTTTATTCAGAAGAGTTAAATAATTATGATTCTAGTTATTTAAAACGTTTATATAAGAAAGAGCCATTCTTTCATAAACACGGTTTTACACATGCAAAAGAGGCTTATGAAAATTATTTAAAATACTTTAAGAAATATGAAAATAAGAAAATTTCTGATTGTATTATTAAGCATATGTTTCCATTGAATATAAAATTACCTAAATATAGAGAAAGTTGGTTAGTTAGTCTTGCTGACAAAGTATCCTCATTGAAAGATACTGGGTATATTATAAGAGCTTTACTATCAGATAAAAAAGGATTATAGTTTAAAAACAGAAATTTCTGTTTTTTTATATATTACAAAGTTGATTTTTTTATAAAAATCATTTACAAGCATATGTTTGCATAATTCTATATATTTATCAAGAAGTGATAGTATCGGATATAATATATTAAAATTAAAATCAAAAACAATTAATCTATAAAATTTTTGAAGGCAATAGAGTTATTTATAACTATTTTCTAGAAAAAAGTAAACAAGAAAAAGACGTTAATGCAAGTTTTAATATTATGTTTAAAGGTAGCAAAAAATATATGAAAGACTAGATATTTCGAAAACTGGCAAAAAAATAGGGTGGCTACCGTCCGACATTGGTCTGTGGAGAAACAAAGTTTCATTGAAGCAGAAAAAAACTTATCGTGAGATAAGTTTGTTAAAATTTATTTTGACTTTTGTTCCTATGCATATAATTGCTGTTTTAATAATTCTAAATTATTGTACATTATTGTTAGATAATCATTGTTACCTTTCCTATCATCTTCTGTAATGGTATATAAACTATTTAATTCAATAATTTCAATATTATATTTGTCCTTTAAATCATTAATATTCTTATTAATTTTCTCACCTTTTTTGACATAGATATATTTAATTTCACCTTTTTGAATTAATTCTTCAGCTATATATAAATTCTTTTTAGTAAAGTTATCGCTTTCTTCTAAAGATATTACATTAATACCATATTTAGATAAATAAAGAAATAAATCATTTCCAACAATAATTGTTTTATTATTGGCACGATTAGCTACTTCTCGGTAATCAGCCTCTAGTTGGATTAATTCTAACTTTAGTTTTTCATAATTTTTATCTATATCATTATTAAGATAAGTCATCGATATATATTCTTTAAATCCTTTTTTTATATTATTAGCAATTGTTAGTAAATTCATAGGATCTAGCCATAATTCTTCAATTTTATTAGTGTATGTTAAACTTCCAGTAGCATCAATTATTTTTAAATTTTTATTTTCATTAAACATTTTATATACATAATCATTTTCATTATCTTCATTTCCATTGAATATAAATAAATTAGATGAACTATAATCTGTTATTAGTTTGTCACTGACAACATAATCCTCATCCATATTATCTGGATATATACTTTTTATATCACTATGTTCACCATATAATCTTTTTGTCACATATTCAATAGGATAAGAAGAAACGCGTATATTTGCATTTTCCATTGACGTTTTTTCATAACAACCAGTTATGAAAAAGATAATAAATATAATAAGAACCAATTTAATTTTTTTCATCACAATTCTCCTTTATTACTGGATCATATCCAGAAGTGCCCCAAGGATTACACCTTAATATTCTTTTTATTGTTAAATATAGTCCTTTAAGAGCACCAAATCTACTAATTGCTTCAATACCGTAGTTAGAACATGTTGGTATGTGACGACAAGTAGCGTGCCATGGACCAGGAATTTTTTGATATATTTTTATTAATTTAATCAATATATATTTCATTTTAGCACCATATTAATTATACTAAAATATAAAGAAAAAATAAACCCCAATACTTTATTGTGATTGTCTTTTTTCTATGATATAATTAATTGTTAGAAAGGAGAATGTATGAATATATTAAATAAGTTGAATATTCCTTATAATGATTTAACATTGTATGAACAAGCATTTACTCATACTTCGTATGCTAATGAGTCAAATACAATTAGTTATGAACGTTTGGAATATTTAGGAGATGCAGTTTTAGAACTTATTATAAGTGAATATTTATATAAAAATAGTAATGAACCAGAAGGAAAAATGACTAAATTAAGAAGTAGTTATGTTTGTGAAAATGCTTTATATGAATATTCATGTTTACTAGGTTTAAACGAAGAATTAAAATTAGGTAAGGGTGAATCGGAAAGAGATGGAAAGCATAATAAAACAATTGTTGCAGATATCTTCGAATCTTTTACTGGCGCTGTTTTTCTAGATTGTGGTTTTGATATTGTAAAAAAATTTATTTATGATAATATAATTCCTTTGATTGAAAATCATTCTATTGATTTTATAGAAGATTATAAATCTGTATTGCAAGAGTTGGTTCAAACGGATAGAAAAAGTTTAGAATATGAAGTAATTGATGAAGCAGGACCCGCTCATGCCAAAACATTTAAAGTTATTGTAAAAATTGATAATATTATTTATGGTGAAGGTATTGCTCATAGTAAAAAAGAGGCAGAACAATTAGCAGCTAAATCAGCTTTAAAGAAGGCCGAAAGTAATCAAAAATAGTTGCTTAACAATAATTGTTATGTTAGAATATTTTTAGAAAGAGGTTATAATATGGGAAGATTTCCAAATATTGCAGCTGCTAAAGCTAAAACAGGAGCAGCTAAAGGTAAACTTTATGGTATGTATGCTAAAGAAATATATCAAACAGCTAAAAATGGTGGTGTAACTCCAGAGGGAAATCCTAGTTTAAAACGCTTAATTGATAAAGCTAAGAAGGATCAAGTTCCTAGTGATGTTATTAAAAGAGCAATTGATAAAGTAAGTAGTGGTGCTGGAGAGGATTATGAAACATTAACATATGAAATATTTGGACCATCCGGTTCAACACTTATGGTTAAATGCTTAACTGATAATGTTAATCGTAGCGTTAGTGATTTACGCGCAGTTGTTAATAAATGTCATGTTAAAATGGGCGCTATGGGAAGTGTTTCATATATGTACGATAATTTGTGTGTTGTCGGATTTAAAGGCTTAAATGAAGAACAAGTAATGGAAGCGTTAATTGCTAGTGATGTTGATTTTATTGATTTAGAAAACGATGATTACCAAATTATTATTTATGGCAATCCTCAAGATTTGTTTAAAATAAAATCAGCTATTAGTGGTCAAAAGGAAGACATTGAATTTACTATTGACGAAATTTCTCTTTTACCAAAAGAAAGAATTAATTTAGAGGGTGAATCTTTAGATGAATTTAATCGTTTATTAACTCTTTTAGATGAAGTAGACGATGTTCAAAATGTATATCATAATGTTAATTTATAAGAACGACTAACGAAGTTCTTTTTCTTTATCTATAATTATGATATAATTAATAGGAGAGTAGGTGTAGTATGGAGGATAAAAAACATAATAAATTACCATCAACTATATGGTTAGATTTTTTAACTTATATTTTTATGCTCTTTTATATTTTTACTCTTTCATTAAATTTGATTGATAGCTTTAATAAAATAGATACTATAAATATCATTAAAATAATTGCTTTTTCAAGCTTTATAATTTTTTGCTTTTTTACTTTTTATAATTTGATAAAGCGAAAAAGGAAAGCTTATTATTGTATGTTTATATTTTTTGCTATAAGTATGTTTACTATTATTTTTGATATTATTAATAAGTATAATATTGAGAAAATGGTTTATATTATTGAATTATTTGTAGTTGGAATTATTTGTTGGATTATACCAAACTATATATATATGATAAAGCGTAAAATGCTATTCAAAGAGCACCATCTTATAAATATAAAAAGGTGCCCTGGATGTAATAGGATAATACCTGTAAATATGGTTTCATGTGGTAGATGTAATTATAAGGAGTAGATAAAATGTCAAATATAAAAACAATGGAATTAATTGATGAAATTAGACACGACGCATTAATATTAATGAATTCGCGTCCTGATTTATCATATACCGAAGCTTATGATTTAGCACGTCAAAACTTAATTGGAGATAGTAGTATTACTGATTTTCAATTTAAACCATTAAGTATATCACTTGAAATAACTGACAATAAAAAAAATATTGAGGGAGATAGTTCTTTTGAATCTTCAAATTTAACATATGTGGATGAAAGTATAAAAGAAATATCAGGAATAATTGATATTGCAAATTATGATCAAGCTCAATTGAAACAGTATGTAATAGCACACAAAATGGGTGTTGATATTTCTAAATTTGCTAGTGAATTATATTCACCAGAACAAGTAAGATTTTTAAGCATAATGTTGGCTAGTGGGCGAAATGTTGATAAATATCTTAATGATTATAATTTTGATCCAGCAATGGCCTTTGTAGAAATAGCTGATAATAATAGCAAACGCTAATAAGGATACTAGATTAGTATCTTTTTTGATTCTTTTGTGATATAATTGCACTTAATGAGGTGTCTGTATAATGAAAAAAAATCAAATCAATAGTCAAGAAAGTAGAAATGTACAATCCGATATTGTTAAAAAAATTGTTAATTCAAATTCAAAGGTTAATGCTAATGTCGGAACTAACGTAGTAAGTATTGCAGATAATCACAATATTAAAAGCAAAAATAAAATAGGTAATATAATTATTTTATCATCTATTATTGCGATTATTGTAATTTTAATGGTGCTTATTTTTTCGGAAAATAAAAAGGATATAACTGATGATACTGTTAGAGACAAAACAATATTTGAAGAAGCTTATGAAAGTATAGGATTTGAAGAAGATTTATCGATGAAGAAGTTATCATGCACGAGAAAAATACCTCATGATAATTCTGAAATACAAGAGCAAGAGACACTTATTTATTATTTTTCAGAGGATGATATAGAAATATCTGTATATCATACTAATATAAGCTTAAGCGATGAGTACATGGACTATTATGATAAAATTTATAATGAATATGTGACATCTTTAAAAAATGATTATAATTATGAAAATGTTGATACAAATATAATACGTCGTAATAATCAAATGTTAGTAACTATTATTACATATGCTAAAAAGGGAGAGAATAAAAAACTAGGTATTCAACCGTATCTTAATTATGAAGATGCTAAAATGTCTACAATGAGCAATGGTTATATATGTGATTAGGAAAGAAATTTAAAGAAATTTAAAAAAAATTATAAAAAGGTATTGCCAAATGAGAAAAAATAAGATATACTTGAATAGTCATTGAGAAAAAAAGCGCAAGCTTTCAATGGGCCTGTAGCTCAGCTGGTTAGAGCGCACGCCTGATAAGCGTGAGGTCGATGGTTCAAGTCCATTCAGGCCCACCATTTTGTAAGGCCCGTTGGTGAAGTGGTTTAACACACATGCCTTTCACGCATGCATTCATGGGTTCAAATCCCGTACGGGTCACCAAT
>CAVDCT010000024.1:0-19001 GCA_963607615.1 Roseburia sp. AF12-17LB | reverse complement strand
TAATAAACAACTATCTACTTCTTTTAACCATTCATATTGTTTTGTTAATTCTGGTTTCGATTTGGATATATTCTAAATACATATCCTTTTAGTTGTTTATCCAATGGTATCACCTCTTGATAAGAGTATAATATTGTGCAAACATATGTTTGCAAATAAATTTTATTAAAAAAACGAACTTTTCTAATATATAAAAAACAAATAAGTATAAAGATTTACCTATTTGTCAATTTTTGTTTTAATTTTTTTTTCACTTTGAAATACATAATATAGTAAACATAAAGTTAATGGAAGTGACATTACATATGGTAATGCATATCTAAAATATGTATTAGCAGGGCCTGCTACACATACTAGAATAAATGATAAGGCTGGTAATATAAATGGTATAAATTTATATTTCTTTTTAACTATGAGCGCAACAAATAAGAAGAAATATATCCATCCTACAAAGCCTATATTAACAATTAATCCTATTACAGGAATATATGGATAAGCCGTTCCATATGAAGATAATACATTACGCATTCCTGATAAAGAGTTATAATGATAATCAAAACCCGAACTTTTTAATTTACTATTATATTTATAGTATATATACCAGTTACTAGTATCAGGATAAAAATATCCATATATATTATTTATTGTTGAATCAATATAAACATCAGGATATTTTACTAGTCCTTTAGCCCATACTCCAAAGTAATCCATTAATTCTTCTTTTGTTGTATATATATTATATTGATTTTTAATAGGATCTGATAAAGACGGATCATATAATTCAGCAAAAGTATCGAATGATTTTATTGGTTCTTCATAACTTTTTTTTAGTTTTGGTTTATATATTTTATTATAACTATCAAAAACAAATACTTTATTTATCTTTTCTTTATCATCATCACTAAATGCTTCTGGATGATATTTAGCTAGTCTAGCAGTTTGTTGAAATGGTATTGATAACAGTTCTCTAGTACTAGTATTACTTATCTTAAACGCTGGTAAAATTACTTTATTGTATCCAATATAGCAAACTAATACACAAGCTAATGTAGCAAGTATTGGTTTTCTTTTATCCTTTAACCAAATAAGAGCAAATGGTAATGATAATACTATTGTATAAATACCATTATTACGTGTTAAGGTTACTAGTAACATAATAATGAAGAAAGTAATATATTTTTTAATACTTTGTTTATTAGCAATTACATCGTATAATTTAATACAATATAATAAGACAAAACAACAAAATATAGTATCTTTGTTTGTCGTAATAGCATAAAATGGGAATACTGGTACTAAAGCATATATAACAAGAACTATAAATAATAATTTATTAATAACTCCTTGTTTTTTCATATAATATATAGAATATGATAAAACAGATATTAAAATTATGCATTGAATAATAACATATATAAATAATCCAATATTATCATTGCCCATAATATGTCCTAATTTGAAACAACCACCTAATAATAATGTATGTAATACGGGATTAAAATTGGTAATTGTTTGATTTGGATCAAGCAAGATAACACTATCCATATATCTTGTATGCATACCCATAAACTCTCTTATTTGATTTGATGGATCATAACCCATTACAGCTGGATAAAATGCTATTAAATAAGGTATATAGCAAATAAAGATAATAGTAGCACTTACTATAAATGGGTGTTTATTAAATAACTCAATAAATTTATTTTTCTTTACTATATCTTTAATTTTATAATTACATAGTAAATCATATACTATATTAATAACAATATTAAATAAATAATAAAAGCTTAAAAGTTTTATCAACGATATAATAATAAATCCAATATGACCAAATACTAAATACGCACTTCCAACAGTATCATAACTATATCCAACTACCATAAATATACTTAATAAAAGGGCTAGAAAGCGGAATAACCAATTACTCTTGTATTTATAATCATACTTTTTATAAAACCATATTAAAAATATACCTAAAATTAAATATGATAAAACATTAGTATTTGTTAAATTATAATTAAAAACAGTTTTTTTATTTAAATCCACTAAAATTGTAAATGTAGATAATATTCCAAGAACAATTGATTTTAATGTACTATTAATTTTTATTTCATTTGGTTCTTTATTAAATATAAATTTTTTTTGAATAAAATAATTAACCACAAATAGAACTATTTCTATTGGTATTTTAATTATAGTAGCATTTATTTTAATACTATTATATACATAACTAACTAATATACCTGATATACACATTTGAATAATAACTAGTAGATAATATTTGACAATTGTCTTCTTATCTACTTTTGAACCATCATTACTTTTAAAAACAGCATTTCTATTTAATAAATAATTGAAAAAAGAAGAGATAACACGAGCACCAATTGTTCCAATTAATATATAATTACTAATTTTATTTTTTAATAAATATATTAATAAAGTAAATAATGTTAAATCAAGGATAAATGAAAAGCCCGCTGAAAAAATATACTTTATAAAAGTTAAATTATTTATGATTAGTTTTTTTATTTTTTCCATCTTTTTCTCCTTCAATTTTATTTTTTAATATGCCTACTTCTTGAGTTAAAATAATTATTTTATTTTTCTGTTCAGCAACAATAGTTGTAAGTCCAATACATATCGCAAGTAAAATGATAAATCCACATAAAAATATCATATTTGATATTTTTTCCATTCCAATAAAATCCGCTATAATACGTAAATATTTAATACTAAAAATTGAAATTAATAACAAAATATCTAGCATACTCCATAATAATGCGTGCTTAAATAATATTTTCTTCTTTTTTACCATTCTATATAATAAGATAAAAGTAATAACGCAAAGTGTCACCAAAAATATTATTAAATTATTACTCATCTTTGTCACCAACCCTTTTAGTTGATAAGCTAGCAATAATTATTGCTAAACTTACTTTAATCATATAATATATTGGTTTAAATATATTAGCATTAAGTGAAGATTTTCCTTCTTTTCGTTCATTCATTTTTACTGGTATTTCAGAAACTTTATATCCTTTTTTTATAATTGTTACTATCGTATCTGGTTCTGGATAATCAATAGGATAGTCTTTAGCAAATTCACGAATAATAGTTCTGTTTGCTGCTCTAAAGCCACTAGTGGGATCGTATACTTTTTTCTTTGTACATATTTTAATTAAAGATGATAAAAAATTAATACCAACTCTACGTACTGCTGTCGATTTAAATTCACTTAA
The DNA here is from genome assembly GCA_963607615.1 of Roseburia sp. AF12-17LB. GTDB lineage: Bacteria > Bacillota_I > Bacilli_A > RF39 > UBA660 > UBA5578. The sequence goes on along the minus strand of CAVDCT010000024.1, from coordinate 15,762 downwards.
ATTTTTAATGAAACGAGAACCTATTACAATATCATTACCTTTTTCAATTTCTGAAACTAATTCACTAATATAATTAGCATCATGTTGTCCATCTCCATCAAACTGAATAGCAATATCATAATCATTATATAATGCATATTTATAACCTGTCTGTACAGCACCACCTATACCTAAATTAATTGGTAAATCAATAAAATTAATATTATTCTCTAAGCATACATCACGTGTATTGTCTTTTGATCCATCGTTAACAACAATATAATCTAAAGTATAATCAGTACTTTTAGCGTTCTTTAACATATTAACAGTATTAACTATACTCTTTGCTTCGTTATATGCTGGTATAATTATTAAAACCTTCATAAAAACTCCTCTTCTTCTTGCACTATTAGTATTATACTATTTATTTATTATTTTGCAAACTAACCTTAATTTATTGTATAAAAAAAATTAAACATTATAATTTAATTTTTTCAAATAATATAATCTTTATTTTCGAGTCTAAATATTACTTAGTTAATAATATCTTTGTAGTATATTCTTTTGTATCTCTAATATATTTTATTTCTATTTGATCACCTATACTATGTTTATATAATAAGTACCTAAAATGAATTACATCCTTAACAACTACATCATCCACAGATACAATCACATCATTTATAGATAAATCACTTTTTACAGCATCCATTTTTATATTACTAACAACAATTCCAGACATTGTATTCTTTAATTCAAGTCCAATATATGGTCTTTTAATTTCTTTACCTTGCTCTAACCTATCAGTATAAAGCATAACTTCTTCTATCGGAATGGCAAATCCCATTCCTTCTATTTCATTTTGAACAATCTTTAATGAGTTAATACCAATAACTTCACCATTTATATTAACTAATGGTCCCCCACTATTTCCTGGATTAATAGCAGCATCTGTTTGCATAACGTTCATAATATATTCTTCGTTACCTAAATTCATTTTAACTTCACGATTTAAGCCTGAAACAATACCTTTTGTAACAGTTCCTTTATACTGTGTTCCCTCTGGAGAACCTACTGTAAAAACTGTATCACCAATATTTATTGAAGAACTAGATAGGGATGCTACTAAAGTTATAGTATCTTTATCAGTAGCTAGAACAGCTAAATCCATAAGTTCATCATAACCTAATAATTTAGCCGTAAATTCTTCACCCTTACTATCTATAATAGTTATGCTATCACTATCTTTAACAACATGATAATTAGTTAATATATAACCGTATTTAGTATCTATTTTATAAGCAAAACCAGATCCTATACTACTTCCACCATCAATACTATAAGCTTCAATTACATAAACAGCATCATATACTTTCTCAATAGCGCTCCTAATAGTATTTTCTTCTACAATATTTACAGATTTAACTACCTTATTTACATCATCATATTTAACTTCTTTATTAACGTACCATCCTACTACTATAACTAGTAAAAAAAAGAATAAATAGTTAATAAACTTAATAATATCATCCCCTAATTTATATCTAAAATATCACGCCAGTTTTTTGGAAATCCAATTTTATTCAAAATTTGTTCAGATTTTAAAACTTTAACCTTTCCTTCTAAAAAATCTATTTCATAAGAAATTTCATTTATCAAATTACGGAATTCTCTATCAGTCAACATTATCTTTAAAATTATAATAACCGAGTATAAGTCATTCTTACCATAAATATATTCATCATCACTTTTTTTTATATCTAATTGAAAATGATATTTATTATCAGGTATATTACGTTGTGTTATATGATCGTATAAAATATCCTCATGTGCACATAAATTACGATAATTAGATAATACTGATAAATATATTGACAATGTTGGTGGATCTATACCATAAAACTTGCTAATAGCAAGTTGATCTTCTTCTTTTAAGATTGTATATAATTCTGACACAATACCAAATGATAAAACCTTAACTAAAATCCAAAGAGGAATATAACCATAATTACTTAAATAATGCAAGGTAGCTGTATGTTGTTTACCATTTACTCTTATTTGCCTACGCATCTTATCTAAAATATCATGTACTTGTCTTACTTTCATTGGATTTTGTGTAAAATTATCTACGTTTAAATAATCTTTTTCTTTAAAACCATATTTTTTTGATAATTCATAACTTATTAAAGATTTAATATTATTTTCAATGATTAATATATGCTTAAACAAAATATTACGCATATTTCTATCAAAAGAAAACATTGCATATAATTCCTCAAAAGTAGTACCTGGCATAAACTTATTTTCTTTAGAGTTAGTCATAAATATATGTCGATATCCACTAATAAAGAAGTAATTTTCTCGTAATAATATATCTTTAGCAAAATCAACATCATCCACAATTAAACCTTTAGAACGTAAAATTTCTACTTGTTCATCTAAAGTTTTAAATACTTTATTGCTACTCATAGTATCACCTTAACAAATTATACCATAAAAATTATTAAAATAATATGTATTAATATCCTATTATAATCATTTGACAATATCTTTTACTTATCTTCCTATATATATTTTATGATAATTATATTAATTACTTTCCTGTCAAAAAAAGTAAACATAATTGTTTACTTTTGACTTCACTAAAATGATATTATATTTTCTAAAATGTAGTTAAAGTCTTTTCTTTAGCCATTTGTCTTGATTCATCTGTAATAATTTTTCCATCAGGACTTGTTTCAATCAAATTTTGCGCTGCTAATTTTATGTATTCATAAGCTAACTTTAATCTTGAGTCAATTAATTCTGGATCAGTTACTAATTCATCATTATCATTGGTAACATTATTAATTTGATTTTGATATACTTTATCAATAGTACCATCTGCTAACAAAGATTTTAAGGTTCCAACGAAATTAATATTTTGATATAACAAACTATAACGAAGTAAAAATCCTGCATTACATGTCCATTTTCCATTTGTTTTTAATGAATTCATATCTAAATATCCAAAGTTAGTAAATATTTCCCAAGTTGTATCATTAATATGATATTTGTCTTCACTACCAATAGCAGGTTTCCATAAACCATCTCTTACTTTATGTAAAATCTCTAAGCTATCTTCTTCTCTTAAAATTAATAACTTAAGAGCAATCAATTTGTTCTTAATTTCTTCATTATTACTACTTAAAATTTCACTTAAATCATAGTTTTGAAATACATCTATTAACGATAATAACGGTAACTGATAATTAGGATTGGATATAGTAGTATGTTCTCCAACAACTTCTTTTAATATATTATCATATGCTTTTTCATTTGGAATAAAATATCTTAATAATTCATTATGGTTTAAAGATAATAAGTATTTACCATATTGACCATGATCCTCGAAACCAGTATAAGCTTTCGATTCTAAATCTTTTAAAGTACCTGATAATAAATATTGGTCAAAACGTCCAACATCATGTAAAAGACCATCAACTGCACCTGACTGAGCATACGATTCATTAAAAAACCCAGAATTTATAGTTGTATTTAAAACAGCATCACACATAGATACTCCATGTTCTACCTTTAATTTTATATCTGGTTTTACTTCATGTATCTTTCCAATGCTTTCTAAAATATCATTTCCATAAAATCTATATTTATTTTTTAAAATATCAATATCACTATATAATTTCATTTTAACACCCCTTAATGTTTTATATACTAGCACAAACGTTTGTACTTGTCAAATTGATATATATACTTATTACATACTTTAATTAGTATTACTACTTTACAAGTATCTTCTTATCTATAATATCTTCAATACCATAATTTGTTTCAATTCTTTTTATAATACTAGCTATCTCTTTAAATGAATTCATTTCTTGATATTCACCATTATATAAATCAAGTAAATATGATGGAATAGAAGCATTAAATCCATATGATGTAAATAATTCCTTCATTTCATTAGGATTATATTGTCTTGTAAATGGAAACCCCGTTATAGCATATTTTTGTTTAGAATATGCTAATACTTTATAATATCTTGTTATTTTATCATTCTTTTGTAAACTAATTGGTCCATTTTTTAAAAATGGTATTAACCCATAATCTTTAATTGTTGCTATATTAAAAGTATATGGAGTTTTATCATAACTATATTCACATTTAATATATGTATACTGTCTACTAGTTTTTTTATTAGTCATATTGTTTTCTAGTGTATAAACAAAAGGAACATTTATATGAGACTCATATATTCTATTTCTATTTTCATTATACATTTGTTGATAAGTAATAGATGCACGAATGTCTAGTTTAGGATCATATTGTGTATAAACAATAACTCCGTCATAGCCATCATTATCTAGACCATTTTCTCTTTTCGAAAAAGATAAACACTCAGTAAAATAAGTTTCTCTTTTTTGAACTACTAACTTATCTTCTACTATATGCGTTTCAAACTCATCAAACCCAGCATCTATTATCTCATAATTTTCATTGACAGTAAAAACACTATAATCAATACTACCATCACACGATAAAGATAAAATAGTAAATATATTATCTATTCTATGTAAAACTTTTTCTTTACCATCAATATCAAGTATATAATACATACCACCATAATCATTGTATAAATCATTAATACAATCAAATACAACTAAATATTTTTTATGTCTTTTTCATCAAAATCTCTTATACTAATCATAAATATTCCAAACCTTTTATGAGTATTATAACTAATTAAATAACTAAATACAACAATTTATATTCCATTAATTATGGAGACTTATAATAATTTACTACTCCATCTACTATTTTATTTATCATTTCTTCTCGCTTCTCTTCATCTAATAAATTAGCTCTATCTCCACTATTAGATAAAAAACCTAATTCAACTAATACTCCTGGAATAGTTATTCTTTTATACATATATTTTGTGCTTATTTCTGATATTTCACGTTTACTATCAAATTCATCTTGAATTTTTTGTGCTACTACTTTATTATTATCGTTTATATCATCATAAAAAATTTGGATACCATGCCACTTAGCTGAATTAGTAGAATTCAAGTGAATAGATAAATACAAATCAGCATCACTCTCATTTATAACTTTAGCTCTATTATAAAGGTCACTACGTTTACGGAATGCTACCCCATTATTACTTAAATCATAATCATCATACCTAGTCATATATACTTTAGCACCTTTATTTTCCAAAGCACTCATAAGTAAGTAGCACAATTCTAAATTAATATCTTTCTCTAAGATATCCTTATATTGTGCTCCACTATCCACCCCACCATGTCCAGAATCTAAATAAATAACCTTACCTCTTAATGGTACATTATAACTATTAACTCTTATAAAATTAAACGTACATATAAATATAATTAATAAAAAGTAATAGTGACGTTTTTTTGGCATTCAATCACCTATTTAAATATATGAAAAAAAATAAACAACTATCACTTTTACTATTTGTGATAAATTGTTTATATGTACTTTTTTTAATTAAATAGATTAAATGGATATCTATTTGGTAATTGCAATTTAAAGGTCATTAATTCTTTTGTAATAGGATGATAAAATGATAAAGAATATGCAAATAAAGCTATTTGTTCACCTACTAAAGCTTTCTTATTATATTTTTGATCACCATATAAAGGGTTGTTTCTACTAGAGAATTGAACTCTTATTTGATGGGAGCGACCTGTTTTTAAATCTATATCAACAAGATTAAGATTGTTACGTCGAGATATAACTTCGTATGATAGTTCAGCATCTTTACCATTTCTATCTACTTTAACAATATTACTCCTTCTATCCTTTAGTAATCGATCTTTTAAAGTAGCTTTCTTCTCTAAATCACCTTCTACTACAGCATAATATTTTTTACACATTTTATGTGTCCTTACTTGTTCACTAAGTCTAGATGCTGCTTTACTAGTTTTAGCAAACACCATAACTCCACCTACTGGTCTATCTAAACGATGAATAAGTCCTAAATATACATTACCAGGTTTATTATATTTATCTTTTAAATATTTTTTTATTATCGATAACAAGTCTAAATCTTTACTATCATCCTCTTGAACAGGAATATTTATTTTCTTTTCTACAACAATAATATGATTATCTTCATATAATATATTATTCATTACTTTGCCATCTTCCATATATTCCGCAAGGTAAAACTAAATTATTATTAGTTATTGGTAATCCTACTTCTCCTGCATCTATTGTTCCTTTGTATTTACTATCTAATGTTGTTTTCAAAATATTATAAAGAACTGTGCTACTTATACCTGTTGTATAAGAATTTATCAAGAAAAATAAAGGGTTATCACTAAGTATTTTCATACAAGCATTAATAAGATTATATAAATTATGTTCAAACTTCCATACTTCTCCATTTGGTCCACGTCCATAACTTGGTGGATCCATGATAATAGCGTCATATTTACGTCCTCTTCTTGCTTCTCTTTCCACAAATTTTAAACAATCATCAACAATGAATCTAATATGACAATCATCTAGTTTACTTAAGTGCATGTTTTCTTTAGCCCATTCTGTCATTCCTTTAGAAGCATCAACGTGAACAACCTCTAATGCTCCAGCTTTGGCACATGCCATAGTTGCTCCTCCAGTATAAGCAAATAAATTTAATACTCTTATTTCACGATTGCTAGTACTAATTTTATCCATCATAAAATCCCAATTGGTAGCTTGTTCAGGAAATAAACCAGTATGTTTAAAATTAGTAGGACTTACTTTAAATACTAAATTTTTGTAATTAACTGTCCAATATTCATCTAACTGCTTATTAAATTCCCAATGTCCTCCTCCTTTATTACTTCTAAAATAGTGCCCATCAGGATTTTTCCAAGCCTTACCATTCATATCTACAGGCCACATAGCTTGTGGATCAGGTCGTCTTAAAATCACATTCTTCCAACGTTCAAGTTTTTCACCATTTCCAGCATCTAAACATTCATAATCTTTCCATTCATCGCTAACTCTCAACATACTTTCCTCACCACATATAAGTATATCATAGTTCTAATAAAATTAAAATAAAGAGATATCTACGATACCTCTTTAAACATATTTCTATCAACACCACAAATTGGACAAGTAAAATTTTCTGGTAATTCATCTGCTTCATATACATATCCACATACTGTACAGATATATTTCTTCTTTCCTTTTTCTTCTTTTTCTTCAATATATGTAGGTGCTTTAGCAGGACTTTTACCCTTTTTTACTTTATGATAATAAGCATATGTCATAGGTTCTTCATCCGTTATTTTTGATGATTCTATTACCTCTCCTATAAATATAGTATGTGTATCTACTTGTAATTTATCAACAACTTTACACTTGATATAACCAATAGCACCATCTACAATAGGATAACCATCTTTTAATGTATATTTTATTTCTTTATATTTATCAATATCTTTAGAAGATTTAAAACCAAAAGTTCCAATTACATTACTATCAATATTTTCTGGCAAAATACTGCAAACAAACTCATTTGTTTCTTCTATGGCATTATTAGTATAGTTTTCTACATAATGCTTATAGCTATTTTAGCTGGATTAGATGTTATTTGCATTACACTATTAGCTATACATCCAACTGCTTTCCCATCTTTTTGACTACCAATTAAATAAACTCCATAAGATAAGTCTCTTAATATATTCGTATTCATTAACTAATTGCAGCTCCATCTACAGATAAAATAGCACCTGTTACATAACTAGCCATATCACTAGCTAAAAATAGGAAAGCATTTGCTACTTCTTCAGGTTCTCCTACTCGTCCAAGAGGTATAGTTTTTAATAAAGGCGCAATATACTGCTCTGGTAAACTAGATACCATATCAGTATTGGTTACACCTGGCGCTACAGCATTTACTCTAATATTATCTTTTCCTAATTCACGTGCTAATGATTTTGTTAAACCATTAACTGCAAATTTACTAGTAGGATATGCTACACCACGTGATTGACCATAAATACTAACCATAGAACTAGTATTAAGTATAACCCCACTCTTTTGGTCTTTCATATATTTAACAACTTCTTTTGAACATACAAAAGCAGCTTTAACATTAAGATCCATAGCTTTATCAAATTCATCAACTGTATAATTGTAAATGTCTGTTGTAGCGCTTATTCCTGCGTTATTTACTAGTATATCAATATGCCCATATTTATCAATTATATCTTTAAACATTTGGCTAACTTCTTGCTCATTAACAAGATTAGGATAATATCCATAAACTTCATATGTGGAATTTTCATTTCTAAGAATATTTAAAGCTTTATTGACACTCTCTTCACGACTTCCACATAATATTACTTTAGCTCCATTTTCTAAATATTTACGAACAATAGCTAAACCAATACCTCTTGTTCCTCCAGTTACAATTGCTACTTTACCTTCTAACATAAATTACCTCACATTTCTATTTTTAAAATCTTTTTATTTTCAAATAATAAAGATGTTCCTTCTACAAATTCTTTAAATCCACAAACAACTATAACCTTACTATCATTAAATTTTTGATAATTATTATCTATATCTAATACGATATGAATATTTATATTATTGTTTTCATAATAGTCATTTATATGATTTATTAACCATTTATTTATACCAACATATCTTTTATTTATATTCAGATGATTAATAAAAGGAGCATAATTTATTAAACAATTTAAAACAGTTTTTATCTCACCATCTGTAATAAAATCATACTTTCTCATCGGTATATCTTCAACTTTATTAGTAACATCTTTTATACTATTTAACAGTTGTTCAAATGTCAAGTTAGTAAATTGAATTTTATTATCAATTACCAATAATTCTTCAACAATCGAACGTTCTTGAATTAATAATTCTATTAAAAATTTATTTAAACTCATTTCTTCACCACTTTCTCTGAACCATGAGTTAAAATATTATCATTAACTAAATTGTTAATATATGATACAACTTCTTCCGTATAATCTGTTCCACTAATAGACTGAGTAACTTCGCTTTTCCATTTATCCATATCACTACAATGAAAAATACGCCTAACATCTGTCAAATTATCATGTTTCAACTTTTTAATTATTTCTATTCTATTAAGTCTAGATAATTCTAAAAAGTTATAAATACTCATAGCATATGTTGCACTTTCTTTAGCAATCCTTTTTGTTTTCATATTTTCGTAGTATTTTTCGAAAATAACACAACCATTAGGATACACATATCCTATATAACCTTCAAACTTATTTAATCCATATAATTTATATATGTAATCACTATTTTCTAAAAAATCACGTCCAATAATCATTCTACGTACATATTCATCAACAGATAAATATTCTCTAGTATTATTTGAACTATTATCGCGTTCTCCAGTTCCCTTTTTTGCTGTTCTAGGAATAAACTCCCATGATGCAGCCAATTCTTTATCGTGTATAAACTTTTGTATAACTGGATCTAATACAGCTACACCACTTTTACTAGTCAAATCTAATTCATCAAATCCAACTTCTGTTTCACCATAATGTTTCATTAGAGAGGATAATTTATCAGTTTGTATTTCAACGAAAGAAAATTCTGGATGTCTAGCTAATAAAGCATCAAATTCTTTTACGACATAATCAATATCAACTAATTTTTTCTTATGTTTATTATCCATTCCAGTTATAATAGTACAATTATAATTATGATAATTATTTCTATATTTTTTTACTGCATCTAAATAAAGCTTTATATAACCTGCTGCATAATCCACTTGATTGTGAATTTTTTCAGTAATTAAACACGCATCTAATGCACTAACAGCTGCTAACAAACAAAAAGTATCATAGTCAAAACAATTAACTAAATCTTCAAGATTAATCTCTTTATTAAAAGTTTCTAAATAATATCTAGAACCTACCATAAGCTTTTGCAAATTATATATCTGTGTTTTTACAAACTCTTCAAAAGATAAATTCCATTTATAATGTTCACTATATAATTTATATATATCTAATGCTTTATTATAGTAAGTAGACTTTCTTCCATTATTTAAAATATCATTATAGCATCTATTTTCTAATCGCATAAATTCTTTAGCTTTAGATATTTGGGCTGCCTTATCCATATTTTCATTAATTTCATCAATAAAATGTTCTACTGCATCTTCAACAAGATTTAAAGACGTAATCATTTGTATTAAATAAGTCATTATACAAAATTGTGTAACTCTTTTTTGACCATCATCACTTACTGTTAAAACTATTTCAGGTTCAAATGAATAAGCTAATTGTTTAGAATTAAGTATATTATTAAGTGGTTTATAATAATATTTATCCAAATATTGTTCATATAAAGTTATACTTTTATGTTTCTTAGAATTCAATAATAAATATTTCTTTCTTTGACCAGTTATAGATTCTTCACCATTTAAAAACCAATCACTATCATAAAACATATGTGGATGAAAAAGAATATCAATATCAAAATAGTCCTTAAATTTCATAATCTCACCATCTTTATTATAACATCTTTAAATATATATGACAAAAGTATTCTATAATTTTTAAATTACAAGTTATATCTCATTAGATAACAAAAAAAACTTATAGACATTATATCTATAAGTGAAATCGGCTTTTTGTAAAGTAATTTTTCTTTAGTTATATAGATAAAAAGCTTTTGTAGTCTACTAGTAATTTATTTAAATTTACTACAGCTGACTTTAAAATATCTTAAACTTTTTAATTATACTTAAGAAAAAATTTTGATACTATAATAAATCACTTATTATCTTATTAAGTTCAGGAATTTTATAAATATTATGATAACCATCAAAATGATTATAATATTTTAAATATACATCCTTTGAATTTGTATCAGTAATAAATCTTGTAAATTTCTCTTTATTATTATCATCTTCATCAGAATATAAACAATATTTAATACATTCTAAATTCTTCATATAATTCAATGCATCTTCTTTTACATAGGATTGCTTTTTTACTTCAACTATGTAATCTGTACGATTGGATGGATAATTATATACCGCTCCAGGAGCTACAGCAATGTATGCTTTCGGTTTATAATTTTTTTCTTTGCAGAACCTAATAAAATAAGCATTACCAATTGAGTGCCCAATAACAATTGAATTTTCATTCAATGTCTTATTATCTAAGTAAAACGATAAAATTTCTTCAAACTTTTCATAAGTTGAATCTGCTCTAATAGGAAACTCTGGTAATATCACATCAATTTCTTGACTTTCGAATTCTTCTTTTATGTCACTTCCCCACATTCTTAAAGTATCACCATTTAGTGAATGTAAAACGAAAATATTTGAATTATTTTGCTTTTTAGCAGTTTCTAACTCTAATATATTTAAAAATTCATCATTCATGGCTGCAGCATGAAAACCATTTATACTTTTAATACTTGCACCAGCCATTTTACAAATAAATAGTCCAGGTTCATAATCCCAAGGCTTATCACTCCTAAATACAGCCCCATGGATTCTTCCAGATGCTACAAAAGACATTGAAATACAAACTCCCCCAAAGTTTCTTCTATTTGTAGAATATTTTTTCATTCTTTGCATACATGGTAAATTATTATTTCCATCTATTGCATATAAAGCATATTTTATTGGTACTTCATTAACCTTAATTCTGTTACCATTTAAATATGCACCAGTTTCATCTGCATAATAAAATTCATTAATTCTTGGTAAGCTAATTACACTGGCAATTGTTTTGCCATTTCTAACGCACGCAACCTGTATTCCCCATAATGGTAAGTTATTTGCAAAATTTATTGTTCCATCAATTGGATCAATAATAAAGCAATTTTCTGTTATTTTATTATTTTCATTATACTCTTCACTAACTATATCAAACTCTGGATAATTAATTTTAATTTTATCTATTAAATATTTTTCTATTTTTAAATCTAAAGAAGTAACTAAATCACACTCTCCGCCTTTATTATTTATTTGAAATTGTTCATTAGTAATATAATTAGCTTCTTTTACTATTTTCACCAAAAAATCAATTTCTCTATTCATGAACTTCATCTCCTATAAATTACAAATTCATTATATCATAATTGCTAACTTTTCCCTAATTTAAGAAAAAGTGTTAAAACAACTATCCTAAGTTTAATATATTGGGTGGATAACTCTTTAGCCTATATATAGTCATACACCAATTCGCTTTATAATAGTGATTTGTTAATCCACAAAAAAACCATATAAACATATATTTATATGGTTCAAATGTAACCAAAATATTATCTCTTAGAAAATTGTGGTGCACGACGAGCAGCTTTAAGACCTGGTTTCTTACGTTCTTTAGCCCTAGAATCTCTAGTAACAAATCCAGCTCTTTTTAATATTTTTCTATAGCTATCTTCGTTACCTTCGTTTGGAGCATCATATTGTAATAAAGCTCTTGTAATACCTAAACGAATAGCTCCTGTTTGTCCACTAGCTCCACTACCACTAACTTTAACTTCAATATCAAATGTATTTTCATTATTTGTAGCAACTAAAGGTTGTTTTAAATCCATAACAAGAGTTTCATAAGGCATGAATTCTCTTACATCTCTACCATTAACAGTTATTTTTCCAGTTCCAGCAGTCATCTTAACTTGTGCTACAGCTGATTTTCTTCTACCTGTACCTGTATATATTTTTCCCATTTAAAACCCTCCTATTTAACTTCCATAACTTCTGGTTTTTGAGCAGCATGTGGATGCTCACTTCCAGCATATACGAATAATTTTTTATACATTTGACGTCCTAGTCTAGTTTTTGGCAACATTCCCTTTACAGCTCTTTCAATCATTTCAACTGGATATTTTTCAACCATTTCACGAGCTGTTCTTTCTCTTAATCCACCAGTATATCCACTATGATTATAATAAATCTTATCATCTAGTTTGTTTCCTGTTAAATTAATTTTTTCTGCATTAATTACTATAACATTATCTCCACAATCAACATGTGGTGTATATGTAGGTTTATGCTTACCTTGTAATACATTTGATACTTTTGCAGCTAAACGACCTAAACTAATTCCTTCAGCATCGATAACATACCAATTATGTACTACTTCCTCTTTTTTTTGCATATATGAATTCTTCATAATGACTTCCTTTCTCCTTTACATAAAGTAGATTTTCCCAGAATCCACTCAATGTGGGATTAATAAAATGTACCAATTAGAATTGTACTAAAAAACAATAGAAAAGTCAACTAAAATCTATTGTTTTTACTATATTTTATACTTTTATTCATCTTTATCATTAAAATAATCTAATTTCATGTTTTTTCTTACACGATGCATAACTTCTTTTGCACGTTCTCTTGCAGCTTCAGTTCCCTTTTTTAATATTAATTCAACTTCATCCATATGTTCTTCATAATATTTACGTCTCTCTTGCATAGGCTTTAAATAATCAGATAAGGCTTTAGATAATTCTTTTTTACAGGCTACACATCCACGTTTACCTTGCTTACATTCATCACATACGGTTTCAACATTATTATCAATCAATTTATGATAATAATAAACCATACATATATCAGGATTTGCAGGATCATCTTTTTTTATCTTTTGTGGATCTGTTACAGCACTCATAACTTTTTTTGTTATTGTTGCCTCATCATCAGATAAATAAATACAGTTTCCTAAACTCTTACTCATCTTCTCGTTTCCATCTAAACCTTTAATACGTGGCGTTGTACTTAAGTAAGCTTCTGGTTCTTTAAATGTTTCTCCATAAATATTGTTAAACCTACGAACAATTTCACGTGCTTGTTCTAAATGTGGCAATTGATCTTCTCCTACTGGAACAATATCGCCATCAAGCGCTGTTATATCAGCAGCTTGACTAACTGGATAACCTAAAAACCCATATGTTATACCTTCACCTTTTTCACCAAATAATTCTTTCTTTTGATTTACTTCATGCTTTGTTGTTGGATTACGATATAAACGTGCTACAGATACTAAGTTAGAAAAATAAACAGTCAATTCAGCCACTTCAGGTATTAAAGACTGAATATATATATGTGATTTTTCAGGATCTATACCTGCTGCTAAATAATCAAGTGCTAATTCTTTAACGTTATTACTAACCTTATCAGGATTATTAAAATTATCCGTCAAAGCTTGTACATCTGCTATTAAAATAAAAGTATCATAATCATATTGCATTTTTACTCTTGTTTTCAAAGAACCAAAGTAGTGTCCTAAATGTAATCTCCCTGTTGGTCGATCGCCAGTTATAATTGTTTTCATAATAATTCTCCTTCTATATCTATATATTTATATAATAAGTATAGAAGCACCATCGTTTAAACTCCATATTATCACCTACATTTATTTTTTATATGCATTAAAGTAAATATTATCATTAAACTCTAATTCTGTATTTTTTAATATAGTCTTTACACCTGTATAATCACTATACATTTTTATTTTATTTTCTTCCTTATAAAAAACGTAATCTTCTTCAAAAATAACATCATTATAGTCTTTCACTGTAAATAAATATTTCTTTATTTTTTTCTTTTGTACATTAGCTCTATATACTTCATATCCGTCATCAGTTTCATAAAAGTAATAATAAAAACCAGATAATTTATTTCCATCTTTATATACATATTGATTATCATTTAAAGAGATATTGCTATTTCTAAATAATTGTATATTATTAGCTTTAATATAACTTATATATGACCAATTTTCATCATAATACTTAATTCCTCTACTAGAATTTTCTTCTTCATTAACAGATAAACTATCAAGATTTAAACTATATTGTTTTTCATTATTTATATCATAAATATATATACAATTGTCAACAACACCTTGTATATAAGAGTCAAAAGATATATAATCAGGGCTTTTAATTATTTTTTCCTTACCATTTAAAACATTAACAACATAAAATTCTCTAAATTCCTGTTTATCATTATAATTAGCTGTAACATAATAATTATTAACAAATGTACTAAGTTCTCTTTTATATACATCTTTGTCAAACAATTCAACATAATTAGTTTTATCAGCTACAGATAAAATACCTCGTAAAGTTGACATTGAAATAATAAAATTATCTGGAATATTATCTTTATAATAAGTTATCTTATTATAATCAGCACCATCATTTATATTATCTTTAAAAAGCTTAATATTATATTTATCATTATCTATATTTTTAATATATTCATCTAAATGTTCTTCTTTACCTACAATATCTTGATAATTATAATATTTTTTATCTTTATAACATAAAAAATCAACTTTTATATCATCACTCAAAATTGGCAATAAACACTTATACTCACCATCATAATAAATAATATCCTTAACTAATTTATTATCATCTTTGACTTCTTTATAAAACTGATAATTATACACAATATCGTTAATACCTATTTCAATATAATAATTATCATGTTCATTCTGTTCATCTTTAGTATAAACTTCTTTAATAGAAAAATCATCAATTGAATATTTATTAGTATATCCTTTAGATAAAAAGTGAACACAAATAAAAATTAAAATAAATATAATTATAAAAATTCCTATTACTCTTATGTATCTTTTTATATAACTACTCATAATACATCACTATTACTATTATATATAAATTTATACATATTTGCAATCAAAAAAGGTGAGTTATTAATGTTGGGTGTATTATAAATAGTGTTGGTGAAAATTTTACCAATGCTATTTTTATTTA
>CAVDCT010000023.1:0-21087 GCA_963607615.1 Roseburia sp. AF12-17LB | reverse complement strand
AGGATGATCTTTTCAACCATCCTTACAAACAATTCATTTATCAAATTTATTGTTATCAACACTATTTGACAAAGAACCAAACTATCTTAATGTCTATTAGA
This sequence comes from Roseburia sp. AF12-17LB, assembly GCA_963607615.1. Taxonomy (GTDB): domain Bacteria; phylum Bacillota_I; class Bacilli_A; order RF39; family UBA660; genus UBA5578. Next base: position 20,986 of record CAVDCT010000023.1, on the reverse strand, counting down.
ATTACTATTGCTGTTACTAGTTTTATTACTATTAGAATTACTATTTGAATTACTATTTAAATTATCATCTTCATTGTCAGTATCATCTTCTGGTGGTTCAACAGAAGGATCTATTATTGAGGAACCTGTTATTGTTGCTTCAACACTAACACCACTACTCATATTAGATTTGTAATTAGAATAGCAAGATTTTACAACTACTTTATGATCACCATTTGTTGATGATATTTTGTAACTAGTAGATGATGTCCATCCTTGAAGTTCTAAATTTCCATCTTTTTCTATATATACATTATATCCAACGTTACCAAATAATTTTTTGTTTTTACTTAATACGATACTTGCGTAACTACTTTTACTTGTTCCAGGAAGAGAGTTTGAATTAAATGTACTTTCTATATAACTCTTATTTAATGCATCAGGAGTACCGATACCTGACCAAGATATTGTAGCAGTACCATCACCATTATCAGTTGAACTTAAATTTGAAACATCACTTAAATTTTGGAATCTTGTAGAAACCTTATTTGGTTCAGTTCCTGATATGAATAGGGAAGTTGTCTTGTAACTACTTGGAGTGTTACTACTTGGTAATAATGATGTTGCAGAATCACTTTCTGTTGTTACTTTAACAATAGAATCTGGCATTTTAAAATCATCTTTGTTAGTAAATACACCTTTTGCTACAGCTTGGAATAATCTTTGATGTTGACTACTACCTAATTTGTTAGTACCATCTCTAATTGTATCATAACCATACCAAACAGCAATTGAATATTCAGTATTGTAACCAATTACCCAGTAATCATTAACTGCATTATATGATAATTTATATTTTTTCTTTGTATCTGAATCGAAATTAGTTGTACCAGTTTTAGCAGCATATTTTACTCCATTAACACTTTTATAACTACCAGAATCAATACCATAAGAAGCTGTTTCTTGTAACATATATGTAATCATATATGCTGTAGAATCACTCATTACTTGTTTTGTTTCTGTTTTATTAATGTATGTATCACCGCTATCATTATATATTATTTTTGAAAAACTATAAGGCTCATTATAATATCCACCGTTACCAAAAGCAGCATATGCTGTTGCCATAGTAAGAGGACTTTCACCATTATAACCACCAATAGAATGAGCTTCATGCAATTTATTTGATTGTTTTGCATCAACTACATCATTAGCGTTTTCACGATTATAACATTTTTTACCTTGCAATCTATATCCTTCACTACATGAATATATTTCTGGAGTTAAACCTAAACTTGTTACAAATTTAATTTTATCTTCAGCAGTTGTTGCCCTAAATGTTCTAAGTGCTGGTATATTACGTGATAACTTTAAGTGAGTTGTGATTGTATTATAACCAATATAACCACCATCCCAGTTATTAATTGCTGTACCATCACTATATGTATCTTTAGAGTCAGCTATAATTGTACCTGTATTCCAGTTTAGATATTCAATAGCAGGACCATAATCATATAATGGTTTAGATGTAGAACCAATTTGACGTGTCATATTGACAGCTCTATTTAATGTATTAGCAGCTTTAACATTTCGTCCACCACCAATAGCACTAATAGCACCTGTTTCAATATCTACAATAGCGACACCACCTTGAACTTTATCATTTTGCCATTTATATGTTTTACCATTCATTATATCTGATACATGTTTTTGCATATCTGGATCTAATGTTGTATAAATTTGCATTGAAGTAGTATAAGGACTATTACCAGTTTTATCCTTAACATCTTGAATAACCATATCAACGAATAATTGGTGATCAGGATTAACTATACCACTAGCTATATCTGAAGATGAATTTTCTTTAACAATTTTTTCAACTGTCATCTTTTTAGCGATCTCATATTCTTCATCAGTTATATAACCATGACGTTTCATTAAATATAAAACTGTTTGTCGTCTATCTTCTGTTGCTTCTGGATTAGTATATGGATTATAAGCACCAGGAGCTTGGAATAATCCTGCTATCATAGCAGCTTCAGCTAAATTTAAATCTTTAGCACTTTTACCAAAATAATTTTTTGATGTAACTTCTACGCCATATCCATTACCTAAGAAGAATGAATTAACATAAAATTCTAGTATTTCCTGTTTAGAGTAGGCTGGTTCTATTTTAAATACAGCCATATAAACATCGGTAAATTTACGTTTAATACCTTCCCAACCAGAAGCTTCTTTACTTGTATATACGTTTTTAGATATTTGCATTGTAAGGGTAGAGGCACCTCCACCAGTACCACCTAGCAATTGTTTAGCAGATGCTACCATAAAACGAGGCAAATCAATTCCATTATGTTGGAAAAATTTAGAATCTTCAGTTGCTACGATAGCATTAACTAAAACTTCTGGCAATTCATCGTATGTTAATAATACACGATCTTCTGTTCCAATATTAGCTATAACATTACCTTTGGCATCATATATAACACTAGGTTCACTTGTATATAGCTTATTCTCATCAAATATTGGAGCATTAACCGCTATATATATGAAGAATGCTGTAGCCGTTACACATACCGCTATAATACTAAAGAAGATAATTAGTAAAATAGTGTAAAGAACAATTTTTAAGCCTTTATGCTTAGTCTTGGATTTATTCTCCATTTTTACATTTTTCTTTGTATTAGTCATAAAATTCTCCTATCTATATTTCTATATATTTTAAATAATCTATTCTGGGCCTTAAGGTAACTTTTATTTCTTTTCCTTTACTAATAAAATAATCTAAAGGAATAGATTTACGTATATTATTGTCTAAAAAGTTAAATAATTCATCAGCACTAAGTAAGAATATTCGATTTAAACTTGAAAAACTTACAATGATAAAGCCAATTCCACCATGTTTAACGATTTTTCTTAAATGTTCAATTTGATGTGAATGAATATTAGCTAATGGAAAACTTGTTTTATTAGCTGTTTCTTTAGCTTCAAAATCGATATATTTTCCTTTATATATTCCATTATAATCTGTTGTTGATGGTATTTTAAATTTGGCATTTGTTATAACGGCATCAGCTCTATTTGGATAATCAACATGATTAATGGTTATAGGAGTAGGTTTTTTATATATAACAGCAATATCATTTTCTAAATAATATTGATTTGAAATATTTAAATCATCTTCTAAACACATACCACGATTACCATAGTTGATGGTGTTATTAACTTTTTTATTTAACCCATTTGGGTAATTCATAAACGTCACCTTATTACATTATACTATAAAAAGAATATTTATGCTAGTTTAGATTGTTAATTCGACATTAGTTAACACTTTAAAATGTTAAGCTAATAATGAGGTGATAATATGATAGAAAGACATCATATTGATGAAACAATAAATAGTATGTTAAATGATATTAATTATATTAAAATGAGTATATATAATAGTGATAAACATATAAAATAGTATTGTATGTATTATTGCTTAATAGAACCTTCTATGTTATAATTCTTATAATTTAGGAGGGTATTTTTGTTGAAAACAATTATCAGAGAAAATAAAAAACTTTTCTTCTTAATACTTGTTATTTTTATTATAATTATTGTTGTTCATATCATTGATATAAATAAAAGTAGTAAATTAGAAAACAGTATAGTATTACAATATGATTCTTTGAAAAATAATGACATAATACCATTTAATTCTAGAATAGATGGAAATGCTTATTTATATGCTGATTATACTACAGATACTAATAAATATTATTATAGTACTAATGGTATATCAACTAGCTTTTTGAATGTTTATTATTGTAAAGATAGTAAATGTTTAAATAATGAGAATTATGATGTAGTTGAACCGTTAGTTAAATTAGGGAATAATAATAATTTTTCTTATTATGTATCAAGCTATAATGATATATTTAATGTAAAAACAAGTGAATATACAGCTTGGGAGGTACATTTAGTACCATTTCAATATTATTCATATTATGAAGATGATAAAACACAAACTAGAGGTACTTACTATAATATATTATTAATTCCAACTAATAATAATAAAAATAGCTGTTTACTAGATGATACCAAAATAACTTGGACTAAAGAAAAAAATTATCAAGTATCTACTACTGGTGATTGGAATAGAAAAGATAATATATATTTTTATAACAGAAGTAATAAATCAACATATGGTGTATTAGAATTTGAGTTTCATGCTGATGCTAAAGATGTTATATTATTTGATTTAAAAAGTAATTCAAATACTCTTTTAATTAAGTTAAATGATCAAAGTATTAATGATGACATAGGAATATCTAATGATAATGGTTTATATAATATATATACTAAATATGATACTAAAATTATTTATATTAAAGATAGTGGTAATTATAAAATCCAGTTTATTGATGATAAATTAGATAGTAGTTATAATATTAATTATAATAGTTATACATATGTAAAAGATTTTATGGTATTATCAATCGTTGATAGGAGTAAAGCTAATAAATATTATATTGAATGTGATACTGATATAGTTGTAGGAAATAGTGATGATGTATGATAAAAAAGATATTTATATATTTAGTTAGTTTAGTTTTTTCTAGTATGGTAGTGTTAACACTGTATATAGATAGTAATACTTTAACCTTTATTAATCAATTCCACTTTAATTATATTTTTTTAATACCAACAATAATATTTTCTATTATTATTTATATTGTATTAAACTATCTATTAAAATTACTTTCTAAATATGAAATGAAACCTAGTACTAAAGTATGGAAAGTACAAATAGTTTTCCTTTGGTCTTTTATTAGCATTTTTTTATCAGGTTTACTTTTTCTACTTACTTTTTATCCAGGTACATGTATGGTAGATAGTTTACAGTTATTAATTGATCCTATAGGTTATAGCTTTCAATATCCACTTATATATAGTTTATTATTTTCTAAATTATATTATTTCTTTTATAATCTTTCTAATTCTATGAATATTGCTTTTTTTATTATTAGTTTAATACAACTATTATTTATGACAACAGTGCTTAGTTATGTAATAACATGGTCTCATAAAACATTTAAATCTAATATATTTACTTTGTTAACAATATTATATTTTAATATATTTACAATATTTGCTAATTTAAATAGTGCTCATCTAAGAGATTCTTTATTTGCAGCTTTTATTCTTCTTTTAATACCATTATTATATAAAATTATTAATACTAAAGGGGAGTGCCTAAAAAAAGATAAATTTAAATTACGATGTGTTATTATGATAGGATTTTTAACTTTAATAAGAAATAATGGTATTTTTATGGTATTGATATTATTAATAATATTATTTATTAAATATAAAAAAATGATAAAAGATTTAATACTAATTACTTTAAGTATTTTATTTATATATAGTATACCTTTATTATTACCCAAAAATTATCATACTGAACCTTTATTTCAAGAAAGTGTTGCTATCCCATTAGAACAAATTGCATATATATCAAAATACGAATCATTATCTGATAATGATAAAGATTATATTAATAACATAATACCTATTGAAATTATGGTAGATAATTATAATCCATTTTCAGTTGATAGTATAAAATGGAATATAATGTTTGATAGGTTTTATTTAAATGATACAAAGGATAAATTCATGTCTGTATGGACTAGAAATATGTTAAAACATTCTGAAGGTTATACTAAAGCTTATTTATTGTGTACCTATGATTTATGGAGTATTCATAAGTTTTCTAATTATGAGAGTCGCTTTTTAGAAATTGAATCTAATGATACAAATGTAGAATCATATTATGGAGATTTGAAAAATGAAAATATATTACCATCTAATATAAGTAAATTTTTAAAGAGTTTTTATGAAAGAACTACTATATATATTAATAATGGGACTTTGTTTTGGATATATGTATTTTTAGGCTTATTAATATACTATAAAAGTAAAAATAAGTATTTATTATTATTTATTCCTTTTTTAGCTATTTGGTTTAATCTTATGATAGGTACACCATTATCTAGTGCTTTTAGATATATGTGTTCATTTGCTTATGCATTGCCATTCATGATAGCATTATGCTTCTTTAGGAGTGTTGATTGACAAACACTCTTTTTTTTGAGATAATGTATTCGGATAAAGAGGTGTCGAATATGTATCAAGAGCGTATTGTTCTAACGGGGAAAGATATTCTTGAAAAAGATTTTAAAATCGATACAAGAGGATATAGACCTCAAGAAGTTGATCGCTTTTTAGATATGATTATTAAAGATTATGAAGAAATGTCTAAAATAATTAACGAATTTGAAAACGAGAAACAGGAATTATTAGATGAGAATCTTCGATTAAAGAAAGAACTACGTAATCTTCGATCTAAATTAGAATTAGCAACAGAAAATGACCCACAGGGCGCAACTGGTGTAAATGCTGATTTATTAAGACGTTTATCAAATTTAGAAAAGATAATATATGGAAAAGAGTAATATTTAAGACAAACGCTGCATTTTATGTAGAGGAAAGTCCATGCTCGCACAGTCTGTGATGACTGTAGTGTTCGTGTAAGAGGAAAAAATAACTCTTAGTAGTACATTGTACTAACGGCTCCGAGATAACCTAAGTCATATATGATATGGTTATATTAGGTATAAAAGTGCCATAGTGACGATTTTTCGAAGAAATGAGAAAAGTGGAACGCGGTAAACCCCACGAGCGAGAAACCCAAATTTGGTAGGGGAACCTTGATAGGGAACTGAACTGATTCGAGGACCAGAAATGGTAGATAAATGTTTGTCACCCATAAAGGGTACAGAACATGGCTTATTAAATATTATTGTTTTTTGGAATTGAGGTTTTCACATGAAGGAGATAGGAGAAAAGCTTAAAGAAACAAGAGAAAGTATGGGTATATCCATAGAAGAAGCAGCAGAAGATTTAAAATTAAGACCTTCTCAATTAACAAATATTGAGGAAGGAAATAGAGATGCTTTTAAAGATATATTTTATCTAAAATATTTCATTCGTGATTATTCTAAATATTTAGGTTTAGATTACGAAGCTATGGTTGAGGACTTTAATGAGTTTGTTTTTGATTATACATCTAAAATATCTATAGATGATATAAAGAAAGCAAATAATAAAAATAAAGAAAAGAAAAAGGTGAAGAAAATTGCTTCGCCATATACTGTAGATAAAGATAATCATAGAAAGATTCCTAATTCTATTATTTATGGTATTATTATATTGATAATTTGTATTATTGGATATTGCATTGTTCTTTTTATGAGTGATGATGATAGTGATAATAATAAAGATATCAATAATAAAGATGTTGCTTATATTTATAAATAAAAGGTGTGATAATTTATGGCTAAAAGGAAAAAAAATATTAATGTAATGAATTTACCTAATCGAATAACATTAGCTCGTATTTTAATGGCTGTTGTTATTATTGTTATATTAGTATTACCTTTTGATATGTTAGGAATTAAAGTTCCTCAGTTTTTCATTAATGAAAAATTAGTAGTTGATTTAAGATATATTATTGCTGGAATTTTGTTTATTATAGCTTCATTAACTGATTTTGTTGATGGACATATAGCAAGAAGTCGTAATTTAGTTACTGATTTTGGTAAGATGATAGATGCTATTGCTGATAAGGTATTAGTTAATTCAATATTAATTATTTTAGCAGCTTCAGGAGATATTCATCCTATTATTCCAGTTATAATTGTTGTACGTGATAGTGTTGTTAATTCTATTAAAATGATTGCTGGTAGTAAAGGGAAAGTTGTGGCTGCTATTAAATCTGGAAAATTAAAAACAGCATGTTTGATGACTGGTATAGCACTTACATTATTTTATAATATTCCATTTGAATTTATTAATTTAAGAGTAGCTGATTTCTTACTATTTATAGCAACCATACTATCTATATATTCTGGTATTCAATATTATATAATGAATAAAGAGCTTATCTTTGAGGACTAGGGTTTATATAAACTCTTTTTTTGTTGCAATAATATTTATTTTATTATATACTTGTTATAATAAGAAGTTGTATAGTTAACGAAGAAGAAGCTTTTGATAGGTGGTTTAGTTATTATAGGTATTGCTATTTTTATAAGTATTGGATATTTTGTAGTTGATAAAAATAATAATACTAAAGAAAATAATAGTAATGATAATTTAAAAGAATTACCATTACCAGAAGTAACAGGAGGTACTAGAGGAGAACTAGGAATTGATAAAAACATCAATGAACAAACAATTGATGAATATTTAAATCGTAATGATTCTGTATATCGTGATATGCGTTTACTAGATGATCCTGGTGACTATGAATCTATAGGTGGAGATTCTAAACTATCAGGATATGTTAAAGGGTTTGAAGTAATACCTTTACCATATATTATACCTGTATCTGGATTACCAGAAAGCGTAGGTAACACTTATCAAGGAGAAACTTTATTTAGTTTAGATAGTAATGGAAAGTATGTTGCTAATTACGAAGAATCAATGTCTATTATTGAAGAGTATTTTCCTAAAGATAAGTATATCTTCTTGATGTGTGGAGGTGGAGGATATGCTGGCATGACGAAAAACTTTTTAGTTTCGTTAGGCTGGGATACTAATAAAATATATAATGTTAGTGGTTATTGGTATTATGATGGAAAAAATAACGTTGAAGTTAAAAAAGTAACTGATAAAGGAATAACATATGATTTTGATAGTGTACCATATATAGATATTGATTTTACTAAATTACATAAATTAAAAAATAGTAATTCTAATCAAAATAGTAATAGCAATAGCAATTCTAACAAGGTTGTTTCTAATAGTAATGTAACATCAAATTCGATAAAATCCAATAGTAATACATCTACATCAAATAGTAATACTACTTCAAAGGTAGTATTAGATAGTAAGTATTATCATACAACAATTAATAAAGAATTTGATGTTATTGATCTCGAAAATTATGATGCAAGGAATAATCCTTATGATTCGTCTGATCCTAAATATGCAGCAGAAGCTGCTAGACTTGAAAAATTATTACAAGAAAATACATTAAAAAAAGCTAATATTATTAATAAATTAGTAGAAAAGAAAGCTTCCTTTATATTAACTGTTGCTAATGCTGATATATGTATCTCTCAAGTATTTAATGATGTTAGACTAAATGCACTTGAATTTAGTAAAAAAAATAATATATATGTATATGATATGGAATTATTGGTTTATAAACAAACTGTATTTTATAAAAAATATAAATATGCACCATTGGTAATTATTGTTAATAAAGGAAAAGTTGTTGCGTATACTGATCCAAATAAAGATAGTGATAAAAAGCTATATAAAAATTATAGTGATTTTGAAAAGTGGATTAAAAATTATATAGTAATAAAATAGTCATAGCTAATAGTTTTAATAAAGAGTTCATAAAAACTCTTTTTTTTTATATATTTAAATAGGTGATAATATGTTTAAGTGGCTATCTAAAGTTTGTTTAGTTATAATTATAACATTAGTAGCGCTAATAGTAATTAAACACAATAGTAAAGTAAAAAATTTTATATATGATAAAGTTTATAATGATAATATATCATTTGCATATATAAATAAAATATATAAAAAATATTTAGGCTCTAATACTTTATTTGATAATAATTTGAATACTAAACCTGTATTTAATGAAAAATTAGTATATAGTAATAAAGAAAAAATGGAAGAAGGATTAAAATTAAGTGTTGAAGATAATTATTTAGTTCCTAATTTAGAAAATGGTTTAGTTGTTTTTACTGGTACTAAGGATGGATATGGGAACGTTGTGATTGTTGAGACTGTTGATGGGATTGATATTTGGTATGGTAATTTAAGTAATATTAATGTTAAATTATATGATTATGTAGATAAAGGAGGATTAATAGGTAATTGTGATAATACATTATATTTAATACATAAGAAAGATGGTGAAATACTGGATTATGAAGATAAAATCTAGAATAGATATTCATCCATTATATTATGTAGTAGCATTTATTTCTTTTTTTACTGGTTATTTTAAGGCATTTAGTATATATACTATAATTATATTAGTTCATGAATTAGGACATATAGTAGCTGCCTTAATACTTAAATGGCCTATTAAAAAGGTAACAGTCTATCCATTTGGATGTATGACTACATTTGATAATAAATTAAATTCTTCAGTATATGAAGAATTTTTAGTATTAATTTATGGACCGTTATTTCAAATTTTATTTAATATGATTTATCCAACTGATTATCATTATTTTATTTTATTTTTTAACTTACTACCAATATATCCTTTAGATGGTTCTAAATTATTATTCCTTATTTTAAATAAAATAACTAGTTATTATTATTCTTATATATACATATATATAATATCTTATATAACGCTTATAATATTATTAATAAGAGATATTAATTTTATTAATTACTTAATATTATTCTATTTAATGTATGATGTATATCGCTATATAAAAAAATTAGATGATATAATGTTGAAGTTTTATTTTGAAAGGTATCAATATAATTATAAATTTAAAAAAAATAGAATAATTATTGGTGAAAATAAACATTATATGTTTAAAGAGAAGAATAATTATTTTTTTATTGATAATAAATATTATTCTGAACATGAGATTTTAAGAAAAGGGTTTGACAAATAAAGGCTAGTATGTTAAAATCTATTATTGTGTAGAACCTCATTCTACAACCGCACAGAAAAGGTTTTAGAACTTTATGACCTTAATGGCGAGTCTTAGATTTTAAAGGAGGATAATATGAAAGCTGTTATTGAAACTGGTGGAAAGCAATACTATGTTGAAGAAGGAACTGTCCTTTATGTAGAGAAGTTAGATGCTGAAGCCGGTAAAGAAGTTACTTTTGATAATGTTTTAATGGTAAATGGTAAAGCTGGTAGTCCATATGTTAAAGGTGCTAAAGTCATTGCTGAAGTTGAAAAACATGGCAAAGCTAAGAAGGTTGTTGTATTTAAATATAATGCAAAGAAAAATTATCGTAAAAAACAAGGACACCGTCAACCATATACTAAAGTTGTAATTAAGACTATTAAAGAAAAATAATTATGATTGCGATAAGTGTCAAAAAGGCAGATGATGTAATTAATTACATCAAAATATCAGGGCATGCTGAATATGCAGAAGAAGGCTTTGATATTGTATGTGCATCTGTGTCTTGTATTGCTATTACAACAGTAAATGCTTTAATAAGTATAAATGAGGACTGTTTAGTATATAGTGAATCAGATGGACTTTTAGAGATTGGTATTTTAAAACATGATGAGATTATTGATAAATTAGTTGATAATATGTTATCATTACTTAAAAACTTATCTTTAGATTATAAGGAATATATTAAATTTAATTAAGGTAGGAGGTGCTCATCTATGAATAAATTGATGACATTAAATATCCAATTATTTGCTCATAAAAAAGGTCAAGGTTCAACTAAAAATGGACGTGATTCAATATCTAAGAGATTAGGAGCTAAAGCTGCTGATGGAGAATATGTAACTGGAGGATCTATTTTATATCGTCAACGAGGAACTAAAATTTATCCAGGTGTTAATGTTGGTATTGGATCAGATGATACTGTATATGCTAAAATTAGTGGATATGTAAAATTTGAACGTTTAGGTAAAGATAAGAAACAAGTTAGTGTTTACCCAGAGTTAGAGGAAAAATAAGTTTAACTTATTTACATAAATAACAAATAGAAATATATCTATTTGTTATTTTTATTATAAAAAGTGAGTTTTTAACCCGCTTTTCTTTTTTATTGAATGTATGAATAATTCTATTTAGCCAAATAATATATTATTTTAAAATATGACAAAGTATATTACTTTAAGTAAATTTAAAGGAATTCTTTTTTCCCAATAAAATTTTCTAATCTATGAAAATATAATCTTATTTTTTATGGTAAGTTTAAGAGTGTTGACATAGAAAATATCATATGTTAACATATAAAAGAGGATTTTATAAAAGATTTCTTAAAGTAATATACTTATAGAATTGTTATATAAAATGTAATATATTGTATCTCAAGATAATATATTTTATAAATTATAATGGGGAGGATTTTATGAACATTAATCGAAAGAAGATAATTATTTATGGTATAGGACGTTTTAGTGAGGACTTTTTGTATTTATTTCCTAAAGTAAATATATGTGGATATATTGTATCAAATAAAAAACAAAAAGAATATAAAGGCTATAAATGTTATTATGAGGATAATGTTGATAGAAGCTTATTAAAACATAAATTATTAGTTATTTGTGAACGTAGAAGCAAAAAAATAGATAAATTTTTAGAAAAATTGAATTTGGTTTCAAAAAAGGATTATTACTATTTAGAAGATTTAGGATATTTATTAAATGATAAAAAGGATGAATTTAGTGCTAAATTCTATAAATGGTATCATTTAAAGATAAAAAAATGGAAGGAATATCCTGACTATGTTCCTAATTCTATTTATTTTAAAGAAATGATCTATAGGGACTCAATTGATAATATTAAGTGTCAATTTCCTTTTGGATATGTACAAATTCAGCCTAAAGGATATGTTTATCCATGTTGTAGTGGATGGGTAAAAAAAGAAATGGGAAATATAACATTTAAAAAACCAAAAGAAGTATGGAATTCCAATTTAGCCAGATTACATCGTTTATCTATTATTAATAAAACATATACTTTTTGTGATATAGATAGTTGTCCTTTTATGAAAAAAAGAGTAAAAACTACTAATACAAGGTTTACTGATTTAAAAGAGACTAAGTCACCAACAACTGTATGTGTAGCCATTGATAATTCTTGCAATTTAAAATGTAAAAGTTGTCGTAAAAATTTTCATAATGTAAAAAAGGGCAGACATTTAAAAACATTAGATAGGCTTGCTACAAGAATTGTTGAATCTAATTGGGCAAATGATGCAGATGAATTAATTATGGCTAGTCAAGGGGAAGTCTTTTTTAGTACAACTTATCGAAAAATGCTTTTTGATTCAAAGATTACTGAAAGAGATTCAATTGTTATTCATACTAATGGAACTTTATTAACAAAAAAGAATTTAGATAGATTATGTTCTATATATAAAGATATAGAGATAATGATTAGTGTTGATGCTACAACAGAAGAAACATATAAAAAAATACGTTGTGGTGGTAACTTTAAACAATTGATGAAGAATTTAGAAAATCTATCAGTTGCTAAAAAAGAGGGACGAGTTAGAAAAGTTAATTTACTTTTTGTTGTTCAACGGGATAATTATCAAGAAATGCCTGATTTTGTTAGATTAGTTAAAAGATTAGATTTTGATATTGCAGATTTCTCGAAAATAGGTAACTGGGGAACTTTTACAGATAAAGAATTTGAGAAAATATCGATGTTTGATGAGAATGAAAATCCCAAGGAAGAATTAGTTAGTATTCTTAAAGATCCTATTTTTAAAGATAAAAAAGTTAAAGCTGATAGCAATGTTTTTAAAAGCATTTAATTTATACTCGATTAAGTAGTCTATGACTACTTTTTCTTCATGCGATATTGTAATTTTTCAGAAGATGGTATCAATGAATAAACAACTAAAAGGATATGTATTTAGAACATATCTAAATAGAAAACAGAGCAAAGAATATGAGAAAAATAAAAGTATTAAGTATATGGTTAGAAAGAGCAATCCTAGAAAGCAAAAACAAATATTAAATTAAAAAGTAGACAAGAAAATGAGGCGCTACCGTACAATATTGGGTTATGGAGAAGTAAAGTTTTGTCGAAATAGAAAAAATTTATTCTGAGATAATGATGTCAAAATTTATTTTGACTTTTGCTTTGATACAGAAACGATCATATTTGTTATGATATATGATATAATTATATATAATAGAAATGATTCAAGTTTATTTCTTAAAGTTAGTAATAGAGTGTAAATGCATATTATCATTAATATTTAGGAAGTCATAATATTATTGATAATTTAAATTTGGTTAATAAATTTTTTTCTTTACTAAATAATTATATGAAACTAATTGATAAATAATTGAATATGATTTTTTTAATTGTTTTTGATTATTATTGATGCTTTATTATATTCATTAAAGAATGAAACCTAAAACTTAGTAATAGTATTAGTTTCATAAAATGAATTACACAATTTAATGAATACACATATCAAAATAATAATATATAAATGTTTTTATAAAGTAATTGGCATTAGATTTGGAGTGGGATATGGATATTAATGAGGAAGAATTTAATTTAATAGCAACTCAAATGCTAAATGATAAATATGTAATTACAGCTGATAGTCCAGAATATATAAGAAATAGTTATGAACTTTTAGAACTGTCGTTAATACTAGGAAATACTGATGTTATAAATTATACTAGTGAAGATCTACTATTAAAACATCCTGATTTAATGGATAAAGCTTTATTTGAAGGCTATATTATTAATTCTAATAGTCCTAAATGTATTAAAACAGATAAATATTTAATTAGTTATTTGAATAATAGAGTATATCAGGAAGGAAATAAAACCGATTTATATGTTGTTTCCTGTTTGCAAGATATAACTAAATTAAATAATTCTTATCTATATAAGTTTATTAATTGTGCTACAAAAGAGCAGATAACACCAGATATATTAAAATTATTTTTAAATGGAGAATTATCAATAGCTAGTATAGAAAGAAAATTATGAAATATTATTATTAACGATAGAAATTTAATTGATGTTATATTTGAGTCAACTACTGATTATAATTATTTTAGAAACCTTAAGAGATTAAATTTAATAATGAATGCCTTTTTTCCACGAGATATATTAAATAACACTACTGAAGAAAATTTAGATTATGTATTAAATTATATTAGAACAAAATATCAAAAAGATTTTGGTAATATGCAACTTTTAAAATACAAATTACAATATCTAAAAAGTAAAAATAAAGATATATTTAATTATTTAGAAATAGATCTATTAACAAGTCAATATAGTTTCTTAGGGATAGAAACATTAAATTGTATGTTAACTGATTCATGGATTTGTAGACAAGTGTTAGAGTTAAAAAATGAGCACCATAACAAGTTGGACATATTAGAAATTATTCTTTGTATTTATGATGATACATCTTTAAGTATTAAGGAATTAATCTATTTGCTATTAGAGTATGGATTAAATTCTGGTTCGTATGATTTTTTATTTGATGATATAGACTACTTACATAAAGTAAATTTTAATACACAAAAAGAAATAATCGATAATTTAGTTAGTGTTCTTATTAACTTGCCTTATAATGATTATAAAATAGAATATTTTAAAGAATTAGAAAATGAGCAACTATTAATTAATCAAAAAAATTTTTTGGTAATAATACCGCTACTCCAAGGTTGTACCTTTTGAAAAAATATAATATATCAAAAGAGGTAGCTAGAGGTATTGTTAAAAGGTATAATAATTCATATTGTGTAACTACTTCTTTGAAATATTTACCAGATAATTTAAAAAATATTATTTCAGATATTACCAATATCTATGAAATTATAGAGGATGAAGAAAATTATAATGAAATAGAAGAACTATATAATAGTATTGATGTAAAACCAATTGATATTGATATTAGTGTATTTTTAGAACAACATATTCGTAATGAATATATTAAAGCATTTAATAGTAAGTTATATCAACCAAGAGAAGAAGATAAATTACATGCTTTTGATACATTGGGCGTTTCTGTCTATGAGGTCAATCAAGAATTTAATATTTTAGCTCATATGCTTCATCCATATTATGATGATATATATGATGAAGATATTTATCAAGATTGGAATCGACCAGATAATAAACATCATGGTATTTGTTGTTGCTATATAACTAATCAAAATGTGTCTACTCCTGATTCCGATAAATTATTAATTGGTTTTTCTCATTTAGAAGATAATTCTATTTTACTTATGGCACCTTATGATATGCATAGTAATAATAATTTATATGCAAGCACTTATGAAATGCATGGTTGTTTTTATTTTCCTAATGATTTAATAGATATGACTAGAGATATGCACTGTGAAGTTACTATTGAAAGAAGAAATTTAATTAAAGGAACAACTTATAAAAGGCAACCTGATTATTTTATTTATAAAACAGAAGTTGATGATGGATTAACACCAGAAATACTTAATGATTCAATATGGAAACATACGGTAGAAGCTGCTAAAGAATTTAATATTCCTATTGTAGTCATTAATGAGACAAAGATAATAAAGTCAGAACAACAACAAATTGCAAAGATGTTAATACAAATTATTGATAATAAGTTCTATGAACTAATTCCTGATATAATTGTTAGATTTATTAACAATATGTATAGTTGCCGATCTAAAGGTCTTAGTAGAGATATTATTTTCAATGAGAAAGAGTTAGATGAGTTAATACATTATTTTATTTCTTTAATTGAATTTTATATAGATGATAAAGATTATGATAGTGCTACTAAAATAAAAGATTTAGTAATAGAAACTCTTACTTTGGAAACTAAAAAGATTATTCATCATCGAAAAATTGTGGTTAACGACTTTACTTTTGAACAATATATAAAACAAATAAATCGTATATGTAATAAAATACCAGAATCAACTGTTAATAACTTAAAGAAAAAGGCTTATTAATATTCAATAAATTTTTTTGTATATTATTTTAGTAGATGAAGTCTATATTATAAAGAAGTGAAAATTTAAATATAGTGACGGCCTTTAAACGGTTTGATAGTACATAATTGTGTGAAAAATTCAGCAAAACAAAAAAGTGAAAAACAACAAAAATTTAAAAAACGACAAAATAATAAAATCAAAAAAATAAAAAAATATTTTTAAATTATTTTTGGCGCAAAATGTATAAAATTTCTTTAAAATCAAGACTTAAACACGTATCAAGTGTTTTAAATACACTAATTACAAAAATTAAAAAAATTAAAAAGTTAATGAAATGTAAAAAAATAAAAATTGAATTTATTACAAAATAAGGCAAGAAGGGAATATAATTAAAAAAACATTAAAAAGTGTTCTGAAACTATTGATTTATGACTGAATATGAGTGTATACTCTTATTAAGAGTTAGGAGGTAAATATATGGCAGAAGCGCATAATAAAATAACACTTGATGTTATAAAACGTAATGGTAGAAAAGTAGATTTTGATGCTAGTAAAATAGCTCTTGCTATCAAAAAAGGCTTTGATGATGTAATTGTTACTTCTGATGAAAGCGATGATGCTGATAGTAAGTATACTAGTAAAGATATAAATAAAGTTTATTTAGGTGTGTTAAAAACAATCGAAAAAAAATATAAAAATGAGACACGCATTAAGATAGAAGAAATACAAGATTTAATAGAGATAGAATTGGATAAACAAGGATATGAAGATGTTTATAAAGCTTTTTCTGAATATCGTGAGCGTCGTAATAATTCAAGAGATGCATTTTCCAATGACAAAAAAATTCATAAGTTTTTGAAAACTTTAGAGGGTTTAGGTTTGAAATCTGCTAATGAAGATGATACTAAACGTGAAAATGCAAATATTGATGGTGATAGTGCTATGGGTACAATGCTTCAATATGGTAGTACTGTTTCTAAAGAGTTTGCTAAAGCTTATTTAATGAAAAAGAAATTTTCAATGGCTCATGATGAGGGAGATATTCATATTCATGATATGGACTTTCTTGCTATGGGTACAACTACTTGTATGCAAATAGAGTTAGATAAGTTATTTAAAAAAGGTTTCTCAACTGGTCATGGGCATCTTAGAACCCCTGCAAGTATCGGTTCTTATAGTGCCTTGGCTGCAATAGCAATTCAATCTAATCAAAATGATCAACATGGTGGTCAATCTATTCCAGCTTTTGATTATTATATGGCTCCAGGAGTATTAAAATCATTTAAGAAAATTTTTAAACAACAAATTTATGATTTATTAGATTATGAAGATTTATTGCCTTTTATTAATATGGATAAAATTGCAAAAGAAATAGATAAATTAAATTCAATTGAGCTTGATATTGATATATTTAAATCAATATATAGTGATTCTAAAGAAATTAAACGCTTATTTGAAAAATCTTACGAAAAAGCAATAGCAAAAACTGATCGTCAGACATATCAAGCTATGGAAGCTTTTGTACATAATTTAAATACAATGCATTCTCGTGCAGGAGCTCAGGTACCATTTTCATCAGTTAATTTTGGTACTGATACTTCAGCTGAAGGAAGACTGGTTATTAAAAATTTCTTAGAGTCTGTTGAAGCTGGTTTAGGAAAAGGTGAAACTCCAATCTTCCCAGTATCTATTTTTAAGGTAAAAGAGGGAGTTAATTATAATCCTGAAGACCCTAATTATGATTTATTTAAGTTAGCTTGTCGTGTTTCGGCTAAGAGACTTTTCCCTAATTTTTCTTTCTTAGATGCACCATTTAATTTAGCATTTTATAAAGAAGGGGATTTTAAGACTGAAGTTGGTTATATGGGATGTCGTACACGTTTGATGAGTGATGTTACAGATTTAAATAATCAAACAACAGGTGGACGTGGAAATTTATCATTTACCTCAATTAATTTACCAAGAATAGGAATAAAGAATGGTATTTGTTTAAAAGAACGTGATAAAGCAGATATGGATGGTTTTTATGATGATCTTGGAAAAATGATGGATTTAGTTAGGGATCAATTGTTAGAAAGATTTGAAATTCAATGTAGTAAGCATGTTTATAACTTTCCATTTTTATTGGCATCTGGTGTATGGACTGATGGTGATAAGTTAAAACCAACGGATAGATTACGAAAAATATTAAAACATGGTAGTTTAACTATTGGATTTATTGGATTAGCAGAAACACTTAAAGCTTTAATAGGTAAACATCATGGAGAAAGTGAAGAAGCTCAAAAATTAGGACTTGAAATTATATCATTTATGCGTAAGCGTTGCGATGAATATGCAGAAAAGTATAATTTAAACTTTACTTTAATAGCAACACCAGCAGAAGGCTTATCTGGACGTTTTGTTAATATTGATAGAGCAATATATGGAAAAATTAAAGGTGTAACTGATAGAAGTTATTATACTAATTCATTCCATATACCTGTTTATTACAATATTAGTATTAAAAATAAAATTGAATTAGAAGCTCCATATCATGCTTTAACAAATGGAGGACATATTTCTTATATTGAATTAGACGGAGATACTGTACAGAATGTTGAAGCATTTGAGAGTGTTATACGTTTGATGAAAGAATCAGGTATAGGATATGGTGCGATTAATCATCCCGTTGATAGAGATCCTGTATGTGGATATGTAGGGGTAATTGGTGATGTTTGTCCTGGATGTGGACGTAAAGAGTTTGATAGTGTTCCGCTTGAGACGATTAAGTCAATGAGCTGTGATTGTTAATATTTGAAGGGAGATAATATTTATGGAAAAAATAGTTGGTGAAGGTGTAGGTTTTGAAAGAATTAGACGTGTTACAGGATATTTAAGTGGCGATGTAAAACGTTTCAATAATAGTAAAAGGGCAGAAGAAAAAGATCGTGTAAAACATACTGGTATCAAAGATATCAAATGTTCTTGCAAAGTAAAATAATGAATATTCGTTTAGCTAGTGAATTACAATTAGATAGTGTTGTTGATGGAACTGGTATTAGGACAGTTATTTGGACTCAAGGATGTTCACATAATTGTCCTGGATGCCATAATCCTAGTACTCATGATTTTAATGGTGGATTCTTAAAAGATATTGATGAATTAATGAATGAAATAAAGGATCTTGAAGCCCAGGATGGGGTTACGTTTAGTGGAGGAGATCCTTTTTATCAACCAGAAGCTTGTGCACAACTTGCAAAGTGTGTACATGAAAATAATATGGATGTTTGGTGTTATACAGGTTTTACATTTGAAAGACTTTTAAAAATGAGTGAAAAAAATAGTGCTATTATGGATTTTCTTGATAATATAGATATTCTAGTTGATGGATTATTTATAAAATCAAAACATAGTTATGATTTAAAATTTAAGGGTTCTAGTAATCAACGTATAATTGATGTTCAAGAATCTTTAAAGACAAAAACTGTAGTTTTAGCACTATTAGATGATGTTGATATATGTGCTAATGGTGGTAGATATCAATATCAAGGTTTATACGTTTAAAACTGTTTTATACAGTTTTTTTGTATATATAAGTTATTTCTCCATATAATTTATTTAGGAGTGTAATATTATGAACAAAATAATAAAAAACATTTTTTATATCTTTTTTCCATTATTTATAGGAGGGATTATTGGCTTTATTATTAAAGATAGCATTGATTATAAAGATTTAATTCAACCACCTTTCTCTCCACCAGCACTATTATTTTCAATTGCATGGTCAATATTGTATTTATTAATGGGTATTGCTTATTATTTATTTAAAACAAAATATAATGGAAATACTAAAAAAGAAGGTAAATTATATTATATTCAATTGTTTATAAATGCATTATGGTCTATTATTTTCTTTGTATTAAAATGGCGTTTTGTAGCAATTATATGGATTTTATTATTATTAATTTTAATAGTTGATTTAGCATCTATTTTTAAATCTAAATATAGAATATCTTATTACTTATTTATTCCATATATATTATGGGTAATGTTTGCAACTTACTTAACAATTGGTATATATATTTTGAATTAGATATTAAAGCTTAATTATTTGCGTATAGTAAGAATCTACATAATTTGTAGATTTTAATTTTATAAAAAGGAAATCATTATCTTTTAGATAATAATTATATAGGAGGTAATGATTTATGGAAAATAAAAAATGGTACTCGGGTAAGTACGATAGAGTATTTAAAGAAGTAATGTTAAATGAAAATAATAGGGATATATTAAAAATGTTACTAGAGAAAA
>CAVDCT010000022.1:0-21403 GCA_963607615.1 Roseburia sp. AF12-17LB | reverse complement strand
CGCCATATGTTTAATAAAAAAGAAAATTAAGTTACTATTCGCTAAATTACAATTTATCGATTAGTTATAAAAAATATTTGAGTAGATATAATTCTGCTCTTTTTTGTAATGTAAAATAAGGAGGAATAAAAATAGAAATTACTAAAAATCGAAGTTTGGAAGTAAGCCAAAGTTTTTTTAATAAATTAGAACAAAAACTAAAAAATGTTTCAGATAATTTGCAAGGATATTATAAAACATTTAATAATTGTAGGGAACAAGGGTTAATGCTAACAATTTATGAACCTACTACGGATAATGAATTGTTAATATGGGCTTGTGAAAGTCGCAATAGTGATAACATTATGATTATTACAGCTGATCGTACTTGTTCTGATAATAACGATATGTTTAATGATATTGCTTGGAAGTCTGCAAAATATTTTAAATATGATGAATATGATAAAGCTGTTAATCATACATATAACATAATTAGAAAGCAATTTAATAAACATTTTCTTGAAGAATATAATACTAAATTTAAAATGCATAAATGTCTTGCAGATTTACAGCATATTGGGGCAGATGCACAAGATTTAGAATATGATGATTACAATAATTTAGTTACATATGAAGATTTAGATAATTTATATTTTTGTGATTTAATTGTTCAAAATGGAAAAATGGGGTTAAGGTATTCTAAATATACAAATAATTATAAAGATGAGTTTGATAACCTCACTTTTGAAACGTGGGAACCTGACTTAACGAGTGATATTACTTTGATGTTAGGTATGCAAAGTAAATTAAGAGATTTTATAGAAAAAGAAATAGATTACAACATTGATGTTGGAATTAGAATATAAGGAGGATTAAAATGGAAGAAAAAAATAAACCATTTGCACCTATTATTGGAGCAGATGGAAATGTATTTAATTTAATTGGCATATGTAGTCGTGCATTAAAAGATGCAGGATATTATGATAAAGCAAAAGAAATGGCTAATAGAGTTACATCTTCTGGAAGTTATGAAGAGGCACTTTCGATTATGTGTGAATATATAGAACCAGTTGATCAGAACTATGAAATGTATAGTGCATTCAATGATGACGAAATTGACATTGGTATTTAAGGAGGAATAATTATTTCAAAATATATAAGAGTTAAAGGTTCAAGTACTAATAAAATTATAAAAGTTGATAGTGATGAATTAGATGACGCAATTAATAAAGCAAAAGACACTTTTGAAAAACTTAAATTAAGTGGAGTTTATCAAGGTGAAAATGATTTTATCTTCGAAGAAGTTAATATAGAAAAAGTAGGAAAACAACTTGCAAATATGTATAATGCTCGAGTGGATAAAAGTGCAGGATTAGATGATGTTATGTGGATTGTTGATATGATTTGTGATGATCCTGATTTAGTTGATTACATTCAAGAGGAAACTATAAAATCATTAGAAGATGATTATAATATTATTCTAAATGATATTCAGATATAAGGGGGGGAATAAAATGTTAAAAGATTATCAAATTAAAAGAATTAAGGAACAATATCCTAAAGGTACCGAAATTGAATTAATAAATATGGAAGATTCTCAAGCTGTTCCATCAGGGACACATGGCATTGTTGATTTTGTAGATGATATGGGAACAATTCAAATGACTTGGAATAATGGCTCATCACTTGGATTAATTATTGGTGAGGATCAATTTAAAGTAGTAAAAACTGCAATTGATGTTAAATTAGAAGAATTAGAAAAAATTAAAACTCAATTATTAAAAGATGATAATTTATTTTTACATGTTCAAAATATTGAAACTGGATTAAGTGGTGTTGCATCTTTCTATAATGATGGTAAAACAATAAAAGTTTTTGCAGGAAATTCTGATGGTTCAGATGATATAGAACTTAATTATTTGGATTTCATCAATCACTATAATTATATAGTTGGAAAAGAATTTGAGAATCCATTTATGGATATTAAAATATAGGAGGAATTTTTATAGAAATTAAAAAATTATCTTGTAGTGAAGTTAAAGAACTTAGAGACAAAAATTATGAATACTTAATATTACAAGGATGTGGTGGTGATCTCAACGAATGGGTTGAGGGCATTACCAATATGTTAAAGAAAGAAGGAATTGTTGGTGATTCCTTTTCTTTTGATGATGTATATTCATTTCAAAATGAAAACTTAACTAATATAGCATTTGGTCTTAATAACAAAGATTTAGAACTTGGTAAACTTGCCATGTTTAGATTAAAGATAAGAGAAACATTTGGAGCTATGTGGTTGTCTGATTATATTGATAATGGATATATAAAAGATATAAATATATAAGGAGGATTGATGTTTGTTAGAAGAACAATTAAAAAATATAAATGAATTAAGTTTTCAAGCTAATAAAACTAAAGATGAAAAAGAAAAGGAACAGCTAGAAAATAATGTTAAATCAATTATATTTGATTTAAAAAAACAAGCTATTGAAAGTTTTAAATCTGAGAGTGACATTAAAAAGTTTTTAGATAATATAATTAAATTTAATAATTATTCATATAACAATCAATGTTTAATATGGATGCAAAACCCAAATGCAAATTATGTTGCTCCACTTCGCACATTTAACAAAATGGGATATAGAATAAATTCTGGTGAACAAAGCATAAAAATATTAGTTCCTACTTTTTATACAATAGTTAAAATTAAGACAGGTATTGATGGAAAATATGATTATAAACCACTCTTTGCTTTGAATGAGACTGAATTAAAACAATACAAAGATAAATTTGATGATTCAGTAACATTTCATAGTGAAAAATTAAGTAATTTTAAAGTCGGATCGGTGTTTGATGCAAGTCAAACTAATATGCCACTAGATGAAATTAATGAAAAATTAAATCCCATTATGGAAGATGATCGTGCTGAGGGGATAGAAGATTTATTTATTAAAGCTATATATCGAGACGGCTTTAAAGTAAAATATGTGGATAAAATAGAATCAGGAGCTAAAGGATATTGTGATTTTAAAAATTCCACAATAGTTGTGCATAAGGGTTTAAGTAATCTTATGAGATTAAAAGTTGTTATTCATGAATATGCTCACTCTCTTGCTCATAAACACTTACTCAATAATAATCAGGATTATCAAGAATATAGAAATAAATATGAAACTGAAGCAGAAGCAATTGCGTATGTTGTTTCGAAATATTTAGGTATGGATACAAGTCAATATTCAAACATGTACCTTTATTCTTGGAGTAGGAATAAGGAATTTAAGGAAATCGATGATTCACTTAATACTATTGTTAATTATTCGAAAATTATAATAAATAATTATGAGAAGATATTATCTAAAAACCAAAACATATCAATGGATGAAAATTCATATAATTCATATATAAGTATTTAGGGGGGATAAATATTAACAATTTAGGTGATATGTTAATTGAAATAGGCACAATCATTAATAAATATCAAAAACAAAATGAGGTTAACAATGGTAGTCAAATATTATTGAAAACTAAAGAAGTTTTAAACAGGTATCCTGCTATAAGTAATTATGGATTAAATGAAGCCATTAAAAATGGTTTTATTCCTGTTGTTAAAATTGGAAAATTAAATTATTTTGATGTTAAAGATATAGAAAGATATCTTGCAAGTAATAAAATTATTGTTAAAGAAAATGAAAAGATAAATAAAAGATATGTTTAGAGGGGGAATAATATATAGGTAAAATAAATGATAATCGAATGAAAAATATATATACAGAAGCAGAAGGTGTTTTTAGAATCGAACTAAGTAATGGTTTTAGAGATGATGGTACTCGTGATCGTATAGTTGAAAGAGTATATGGTACTGAAGAAGATGCAATAAAACGAAGAGATGAAATGAAAAAATTGCAACAGCAAATGAAAGAAGAAGGACTTAAAGCTGAAAATGGTGGTTATACTCTTATTCAAACTTCAAAAATATACTTAGATGATACTAAATATCAAAAAAGATCCCTCACTACTATCAGAGGATATAAACAATTACTTAATAATTGGATTTTACCTAATTTAGGAGATATAAAAATAAGGAGTATAACTGAACAAGATTTAGAAAAGTTATATGACAAAATGAGAAATTCAAATAATCCTCAAACTGGTAAACCATTGTCTGAAACTTATATTAATCATTGTCATAAATTAATTACTTCTATTTTTAATTATGCAAAAAAGAAAAAATGGTTATTGTCAAACCCTGCGGAATTTGTTATAAATCCACCAAAATTAAAAATTAAACAAAGAGATTATTATAATTATGAAGAAATGATGGAAGTGTTTGAGCTTTTAAAAAATTATGATATTAGATTTAGAACTGCAATATTTACTTTATTTAATACAGGGTTTAGACGAGGTGAACTTGGAGGTTTGAAATGGAAAGATATTTCAAAAAGAAAAATGCCTATTACCGAAAATGGTGTCAGAAAATTTCAAACAACTTATATTATTGGTGTTAATCGTGAACTTATGTCAGTATCAAAAGAAATGCAACAGGATCCTAACTTTTTAAAAAAGTATGATATTATAGAGCAAGTGACAAATTCGTTAGTTGCAATTAAACCTAAAACGGATAAGAGTATTAGGAAGATTGTAGTTGTTGATGAGGTTTATAATACATTCATGGAATATAAAAATTATCAGATTGAAAATGGCTTTAACCCTACTGATGAAGATTATATCTTTAGAACTTTAGAGTTAAATGGTATTTGGCATCCAGATTATTTAACCAAAGAGTGGTCTAAATTTATAAAGGAAAATAATTTAAAGCCAATAACTGTTCATGATATAAGGCATAGTCATGCGACATACTTATTATCAATAGGAATACCACCACAGGATGTTGCTCGTAGATTAGGTCATTCTGAGCCATCTACTACCTTAAGAATATATACTCATAGTAATTTAATACAGGATCAAAAGATTGTAAGTATGATGGCTAATAATATCTATAACAATGATGAGCCAAATAATTTTAAAATTCAACCATTAACTTTATTATCAATATTAACAAATAATTCTGAACTCACTAATGAAGATGATTTATTTAATACGTTGGAGTGGTTATCGCATGATAATATATCACATGATGATTTAGATACTTATATGAGTATGTGCAAACAATATATATTAGATAGTAATCCGAGTTTACAAAGTTTTAATCAAGCTATTGAAAGTATTAATCCTGAAATAAGAAATAAATTACTTGGTGGCATTTTTAGTATTTTTGACAATAGTCATGAACTTTTAATTAATCCAATAAATGATATTTCAATATATAAAAATGAAAATATTAGTATATAACAATTCCCACAATTCATTGTAATTGTGGGAGTTTTTTTAATTTTATGGTTATTTTCAAGGGTATTAGAAGTCAAAAAGACCTTTGTTATATTTTTTGAGGTCAATTGGTGGCACTTTTGGTGGCAAAAGTATTGATTTTAATCAATTCATATCGTATAATATCAATGTATAAAATAGTTTTTTTTCTTTATTTTATTTGATTTCACTATTTTACAACTAAGGTTTTTATGTCCTCCAAAACCGCTGATGTGGGTTCAACTCCTGCTACCCCTGCCATTTGTAAACAACCTCCAATTTTTGGAGGTTTTATAATAATTAGAGTTGATTTTATGAAAAATGGAATAATTGTAGTAGGGTTTGCTACTGTTGGAAAAACAACACTTAGTAAAAAATATAAAAATGTAATAGATTTAGAATCAAGTCCATATAGATAGGGCTATTCGAATATTGATTATATACCTATTGAAAAAAGAAAGGGATTAAAAAACAGAATAGAAAATCCCAATTGGCCGCAAAATTATTATGATGCAATAAAAGAGGCACAAACTAAATATGATATTGTATTAGTACAATTAATTCCTATGCATCTTGATTATTTTGACTCTCATAATATGAAATACATTATAGCATATCCTAGCTTAAATACATGGAAGCTAGTTGAAAAAAGATGTCTTGAGAGAGGCAATAACAAAGATTTCATTAGCCATTTAAAAGAAGTTTTTATACCCTTCTATCTAGACTCAAAAAAAAGAAAGTGTGAAAATTTCTATTCTATTTCTGATAATAAAACATTAGAATTCTATTTATTAAATGATGGGTATAAATTAATAAGAAATTAAATATAAATCTTTTTTTGTAGTCTAAACTATTTTCAATATAATATAATTCGTGCCAAATATATGCACGTTTTTTTATAAATATCAAATTGATTATTCATTTAAGGGATTAAAAGGGAAAAAATGTTATACTTTTTTTGATAATGGTTTTAAATCAACAATAATAGCTCCTAATAATAGAGATATAAGATTTATTTGGGATGGTTTTTTGTTGTTTGTTGATTCAGATATTACATTAAATGATATTAAGAATGGTACCAATCTCTATAATAGTCGTTTAGTTGCACTACAACGAACAAGATTAAATGGTGAAAAAGCTAATAATTATGAAGTAAGAAAATATATATTAAATAAACTTATGGAAGAGGATATAATTACTAAAATCATGAATGATAAGCAAGAAGTTAATGGATATCCCTCTAAAAGTGATTTATGGTTTACTAGAGATACTTCTGTTTTAATTGATGCAATAGATTGTGTTAGTAATGGAAAAGCTTATTTATTTCAAAACACTAACGTTGAATTTAAAATATCATTTACAGATAGTAAGCTTCCAGAATTAAATTACAAGCATAATAATGCAATTGTATTAAAAAGTGAAAAATCTGTAGCTATTTGTAGGTTAATTTCTAACAATATTAATTTACAAAAATATTTAAAACAAATTCTCAATTATAACACTTTTCAATTAGGAGAGTCTAATAATAATGCTAAAACATTAACAAAAAACATTAGAAATTTCTAATGTTTTTTATTATTTATTAACTTTCTTTTTATTAATATTTTTAACAGTAAATCCACCAATAATTATTGAAATTATAGATAATATACTCATTAACAAATATTTAATAACTTTTGTATCAGATGTATCAGGTGATACGATTGGTTCTTTTTTCTTAATATCAATCATTTTAAATTCCTGTACATCACTTGTATCTTCTACAGTAAATATTATATCTTCAGCTTTTTCATAACCAGTTGGTGCTTCTACTTCATGAATTATATACGTGTTTCCAATTGTTAATTCTGTTTTTACTGTATATACATTACCATCTGTTATCCATTCCTCAATAACTTTATTATCACTATCTAATAACTGCATTTTTGCTCCTGGTAATAATTCATCATCATTTGAATATTTACCAATTTGTACAACTATTTTATTTGGTATTTTAACATCAACCATTACAAATGTTTGAACTTCTTCTGTATCAGCTATAGTAATTGTTTTATCTTCAGCTTTTTCATAACCAGTTGGTGCCTCTACTTCATGAATTGTATAACTTTCACCAATTTCTAAATCAGCTTGTATTGTATAAGCGTCTTCAGTTGTTTCCCATTCTTCAATTACTGTATTACCTTTTAACAACTGCATTTTTGCTCCTGGTAAATAACTACCAGTTTCTGATTCTGCTCTTTTTTCTATTTTTACAGTTATTTCTGTTGGAGATTTAATATCTTCCATAACAATTTCTTGAACTTCTTCTTTTTCTTCAACTGTAAAATTCTTATTTGGAGCAAGTTCATATCCATCTGGAGCACTTACTTCATGCAAAGTATAAGTTGTTCCTGCTTTTAACGTTATTAATTCTTTTGGATTGCCATCTGTTATCCAATCTTCTATAACAGTTTCTCCTTCTAGTATTTGTAAATGTGCTCCTTTTAATGGAGTTCCATTTTCATCAACTTTTTGAATTGATACTTTTGGTACTATTGGGATAATCTTTTTGATATCAACAATTATAAATGTTTGAACTTCTTCTGTATCAGCTATAGTAATTGTTTTATCTTCAGCTTTTTCATAACCAGTTGGTGCCTCTACTTCATGAATTGTATAACTTTCACCAATTTCTAAATCAGCTTGTATTGTATAAGCGTCTTCAGTTGTTTCCCATTCTTCAATTACTGTATTACCTTTTAACAACTGCATTTTTGCTCCTGGTAAATAACTACCAGTTTCTGATTCTGCTCTTTTTTCTATTTTTACAGTTATTTCTGTTGGAGATTTAATATCTTCCATAACAATTTCTTGAACTTCTTCTTTTTCTTCAACTGTAAAATTCTTATTTGGAGCAAGTTCATATCCATCTGGAGCACTTACTTCATGCAAAGTATAAGTTGTTCCTGCTTTTAACGTTATTAATTCTTTTGGATTGCCATCTGTTATCCAATCTTCTATAACAGTTTCTCCTTCTAGTATTTGTAAATGTGCTCCTTTTAATGGAGTTCCATTTTCATCAACTTTTTGAATTGATACTTTTGGTACTATTGGGATAATCTTTTTGATATCAACCATTATAAATGTTTGAACTTCTTCAGTATCAGCTATAGTAATTGTTTTATCTTCAGCTTTTTCATATCCTTCTGGTGCTTCAACTTCATGAATTGTATATTTCTCACCAATTATA
Organism: Roseburia sp. AF12-17LB; assembly: GCA_963607615.1. Classification (GTDB taxonomy): domain Bacteria; phylum Bacillota_I; class Bacilli_A; order RF39; family UBA660; genus UBA5578. The sequence continues at coordinate 12,831 of CAVDCT010000022.1, read as the reverse complement.
AGATTAGAAACAATTGTTCTTGGTTCATTACTAGATGTCCATTCTTCAACAATATTTTCATTCTTATCTAATAGTTGCATTTTTGCTCCTGGTAAATAACTACCAGTTTCTGATTCTGCTCTTTTTTCTATTTTTACAGTTATTTCTGTTGGAGATTTAATATCTTCCATAACAATTTCTTGAACTTCTTCTTTTTCTTCAACTGTAAAATTCTTATTTGGAGCAAGTTCATATCCATCTGGAGCACTTACTTCATGCAAAGTATAAGTTGTTCCTGCTTTTAACGTTATTAATTCTTTTGGATTGCCATCTGTTATCCAATCTTCTATAACAGTTTCTCCTTCTAGTATTTGTAAATGTGCTCCTTTTAATGGAGTTCCATTTTCATCAACTTTTTGAATTGATACTTTTGGTACTATTGGAATAATTGTTTTTATATCAACAATTGTGAATAGTTGAACTTCTTCTGTATTTTCTATAGTAATTGATTGATCTGGCGCTACATCATACCCTTCTGGAGCACTTACTTCATGAATTGTATAACTTTCACCAATTTCTAAATCAGCTTTAATAGTGTAAACTTCTTCAGTTGTTTCCCATTCTTCAATTACTGTATCACCTTTTAACAACTGCATTTTAGCACCTGGTAAATAACTACCAGTAGCTGATTCAGCTTTCTTTTCTACTTGAACAGTAATCTCTGGTGGTTTTTCATCATTATTAACATTGAATGTATGATTATTTTTAGATGATGGTATAACTGTTATTTTTGAAGTATCATAATTATTATTATCATGACCACTAACAACAAAGTAAATATTATCAGCTTTATAATAATCAACTGATTCTTGTTCAACAATAACATAAACTACATCAGCACTTAATCCACTAACTCTAGCATAACCTATATCTTCTGAAGTTGCAGTAGTAACTGTTTTGTAAAATTCACTTATTGGATTTGACTCATCTATCGTTACTATACCATTTACTTCTTTTGTATTTACTTTATAAATATCAAATTTTGCTCCACCTAATGGACGTGTAAGATCACCATTTAAATACTTATAAATTGTAATCGAATTTCCTATTCCCGATGTTGTTCCATTTGATTCAAATACCTTACCAATTATTGTAGTTGTTGTTTCTGTTTGATCTGTTATTATGCCAGAAATCTTTACAGTATTATAACTATCATCAGGTTGAAATTCAGTATTAGCTGGTAAATTAACATAGCATCTATAAGTAACTACAATAGCAGTCTCATCTGGTACACTAAATGTTAATTCATGAGTTTCATCATTATATTGATATTCATTAGTCTTCTCACCATTAATTTCTAAACTACCTCTAACGAAATCAAGCCCATTACCCATTTTATCAGTAACATCAAGTTTATCAGAATTTGGATTTAAATTTCCAGCATTAGGATTAATCCTAATAGTATAATTAACTATTGGTGATGAATCAGCTGTATAAACATAACTTTTATCAATTGGTTTACCTAAATCTCTTTCAGCTTGTGCTTTAACATCAGGATATTGTATACCATCTATAATAGCGTGTGCTGTATTCTTAAATACTTGTTCGCCATATAATTTCCCATCAATATTCAATTTATATCTCAATAAATTACCATGCTCTTTTAATTGAGCTAATAAATCTGTATTAGATGTTGCTGAAAATTCAAATGTAAGATTTTTACCATCAACTTTTGCGCTTACTTGAGGTGGTACCATAGGCCAACTAGGATTATCTTTGTTCAATAATTCAGCAGATCCTTCTATATAACTCGTTCCATCTGGTATTGCATCTTCTATTGAAAATTCATTAACAGATTCATCTAATTTACTAATATCAATAACATATGTAAGATATCCTTCTTCATATGGAGCACTCCATTGCCATTGATTAGAATCAGTTATAGCTACCTTACCAATGACATTTTCAGCTATTTCTATAGTATAAGTAGCATCAGTTGAATCACTTCCGCCTGGATACTCAAATGAAATATTATTATTATAGATATGTTTTCCAGGGGTTTCATCATCAATAAGTTCTGTTTGATATGTCATTGTATAAATACCTGGTTTTACTTTTTTCTCTTCTTCATCTGAATAAGTTCCAAGTGTCAACTTAAATCCACCATAATCTAAAGATGTAACATTAGAATAATCAAAATTATCAATATTTATCTTAAACGAACCATTTACATATCGCATTTTATTAACATCAAACAAATCAGTTATATTAATATAATCTAATGTTCCCATATCATCACTAATAACTAAATCTGTTTGCCATGTTATAATTCTTTTTTCTTCATCATAAGCTATTCCCTTTTTAGTTATATCCAATTTTTTAGGAGAATAGAAAGATGTATCTGATTCTGTTGTATTACCAGTATCAGGATCAAATAAATTAATTTCATTAACAACATTTTTTCCTTGACTATCATCACTTACACTAGCTTGATAATGAATCTTGTATACCTTATCTGATCCTCCTGGAAAAATAAAACCAGTTTTTAGAGTTTCAAAATTAAGACCTTCAATTTCTGTCTTAACTCCATCAACTTCAACATAGAAGCTACCATCTATATATGTTTGGTAACCATCCATAAAATCAGTTAAAATTGTTCCACCTATATCTGTTTTTAATCCTCCATTAACTGTTAAAGTATAATTAACAATTTGTGTTTTTGAATCATAATTATATGTTTTTTCTACTTTATTCTTTTCAAGTTTTATCCACATCGATGCTTGTTTATTTCCTTCTAACTCATCACTTGACAATATAACGGAATTCTTTTCACTATCATAATGAATATTATCAGATTTATCTCCAGTATTAATAAAATCTTCTTGAATACTAGCTTTGTATTTTAGATAATAAGTAGTATTAGCAGGAACTTTTGGAATAGTAACTTCAAATCCATCATCTGTATTTGTAACATTTATACTAACTGGATTATTGTCACTATCATATGCTGTAATATCACCATTTAACTTTAAAGCATTACCCATTTTATCAGTTACTACAACATTATTATAATCCTGACCATAGGAAGTAATTTGAATAATAAATTCTCTATCATCCAGAGTATTTTCGGTACTAGTATCGGATAAATATTTAGATATACTAAGATCTATATATTGTTCTGTTTTATCTATGTGTACTGTCCAATCCTTTAGTCCTGGGAAATCTAAAACTACATCTTCCCCATCAGGATTAGTTATCTCAGTCTTTCCTAACTTACCATATATATGTAATGTACCAACCAAATCGTTAACACTCTCTAAACTATTAACAAACTCATCAGTATATTTTATAACTAACGTATTATTCTCAACTTTCCAGTTACCTACAGCAGTTCCTCCATCTTTTATAGTTCCACTAAGCTCGTTGAATCTAATATTATCTGGCATTTGATAATATAATTCTTTAGTTAATTCAGCCTTAGAACTATTAGGAATTTTCCATACTAAATAAAAATCTACTGAATCATTATAATCAAAACTTGGAATTTGATCTTCATCTAATAAAACATCATCTATCTTAACATAAGATGAATCTTTATCAACCCAGTTAGAAATATTTAACTGACTTCCTACATTCTCTACTTCAGATACAATAGTATCATATCCTGAAAAATCAATAGCGCCAACATCGAATATTGGCGATATAGCTAACATAAAAATGATTAGCCAAAAAACAAGTTTATTCCTCTTCATTTAAATTCACACTCCCCAAAACATAAAACAAATTAATAGGAACTTTCAAACTTTTATTTTAAAACATGTATTCACTCATCAAAATGCATATAATTTACTTATCCTAGTGTATACCTTAATATATTTTACCACATTCTTATCTTTTTTTCAAACTGTTATAATAAATATTTTCAAAATTATTATGTGCACTTTTTTTTAATTTATAAATATGAATAAAAATTAAAAATAATAATTAGTGGCATATATATGTACTTTTCTGTTATAATAAAGATGGAGGAATGAAATATGGCAATTATACATGTTGATGATAATAATTTTAATGAAAACATAAAAAATGGAACTATTTTAGTAGATTTTTATGCAGATTGGTGTGGTCCTTGTAGAATGTTATCACCTATATTAGAGGAATTAAGTAATGATTTTAATATTGTTAAAGTAAATGTTGATGAATCACCAATTACAGCTCAAAAATATGGTGTAATGAGTATTCCAACACTTATTGTTTTCAAAGATGGTAAAGAAGTAAATAAAAAAATTGGATTATGCTCAAAAGATGAACTAAAAGAGATGATTAAATAATGATTGGAATTATAGGTTCAGGACCTGCTGGTATTAGTGCTGCTACATATATCAAAAGAGCAAATATACCTGTTACTATATTTACTAATCATAAAAGTAATTTATTAAAGGCAGAATATATAGAAAATTACTATGGTACAGGAAAAATAAAAGGTCAGAATTTATATAATCATGGCATTGATAATGCAAAAAAACTTAAAATTGATATAGTAGAAGATTCAATAATTGATATTGAATATAACAATACCTTTATTTTAAATGGATTAAAAAGTAAATATAAATGTGATGTTATAATTCTTGCAACAGGAGCAAGTATTAAACGCTTAAATATTCCTGGTATCAGAGAATTTGAAGGAAAAGGCATTAGCTACTGTACTACTTGTGATGGATATTTCTTCAAAAATAAAACTATTGCATTAATTGGTACTGGAGAATATGCTAAACATGAGTATGAATATTTAAAAAATATTTCTGATAATGTTCTATTATTTAATAATGAAAACAAAAAAGATATTCATAATAAGCAAATTATTAATGGTAAAATAAAAGAAATAACAGGTACTGATAAAGTTGAAAAAATAATTTTAGAAAATAATACAGAATATACTGTTGATGGAATATTTATAGCTAATGGGTATGCTGATAGTTCTATTTTAGCCAAAAAAATCGGAATTATAACTAAAAATAATAGTATAGTTACAGATGAAAAAATGAGTACAAATATTCCTGGTATATTTGCTTGTGGAGACAATACTAAAGGTATGAAACAAGTAGCAAAAGCTGTATATGAAGGAATGCAAGCAGGAATAAATGCAACCCAATATATAAAAAATCACTAGAAAACCTAGTGATTTTTATAATAAATTATTATTTTTTCAAAGTTACATTTCCTAATCCTGGTGTTTCGTTATAATTAATAGTATTATCACTATTTAAAGTAAATGTCTTTGTACCAGTTTCTGATGTTGTTTGATTTTGTGTAACTTTATTATAATTTAAAGTAATTGTATTATTATTAAGTGTACATGTTCCAGAATAAATAGTAGCTACACCGTTAGAAACACCTCTTCCATAAGAACAAGAACCATCAGCATTAACAGTTAAATAATATAATGCTTTTGCATCTTCTCCTGCGTCATCTTTAATAGGTAAAGAACCCTCATATTTACCAGCTATACTTGAAATAGTTGGCGTAACATTACTAGTTGGTTGATTACTAGTTGCATTACTATCAATATTACTATTGCTATTACTTAATTCATTACTATTAGAATTACTTTCATTACTTGTTACATTAGATGATGAATCATTAGTATCAGGATTAACTATCTTTCCTGCTTTTTCACCTAAATTCATAGCTAAAAAAACAATAATTCCAGTAGCAAGACATGCAAATAATGTAAATCCCCAATTAGTTTTACGTTTTACTACTTCCTTTGAAACTTTATTATTATCTACATTTTGTTCATTCATTATATATTCACCCTTTCTATTATAATAATGATATCATAAAAAAATATTTTAAACAATAACATTATTATATGAATTATTTTTTTTTGAACAAATAAATGTTATAATGAATTTAGGTAGGTGGTTTAATTGGAAAGAATAGATAAAACAAATTATTATTTAGATATTGCTGAATCAGTTTTAGAAAGAGGTACTTGTATACGTCGTAATTTCGGAGCTATTATAGTTAAAAACGATGAAATCATTTCTACAGGATATGTAGGAGCTCCACGTGGAAGAAAAAATTGTTGTGATTTAAAATATTGTACACGAGAAAAACTTAAAGTCCCTCGTGGAGAGAGATATGAACTATGCCGTAGTGTACATGCTGAACAAAATGCTATTATAAGTGCTGAAAGAAGTAAAATGTTAGAATCCACACTTTATTTAGTAGGCAAGGATTTCAAAACAGGAGAATATGTTGAAAAAGCAAGACCATGTGCATTATGTAAAAGAATGATTATTAACGCTGGTATTAAAGAAGTTATAGTAAGAGAAGATAAGAAGCAATATACTATTATTAAAGTTCAAGACTTTATTGATAATGATGAATCCCTTGAAGAATCAAAAGGCTATTAATAGTTAATGATTCTTTTTTTCTCGAACAAATGTACTTAATATGATAAACTAACTACCCAAAGGGGTGTAAATATGCAAAAAAATTTTCGAGATTTTAATAATATTAAACTTAATACAAGTTTACCAATAAATGAAAGATTACTTTTTTTAGAAAATGAAAGACTTTTGGAATATGACTATAATCCTGAATTAAAAGAACTAGAAATTACAAAAGAATTAATTCAAAAAATAATACAATTAAGAAAAATAAAAAAACCGGAAATCAATACTACATCTAATATCAAAATTAGATTCAAACAAATAAATCTTGCTCAACAATTTTTAAATGAATATTTTAAGCTACATCAGGTTAATACTGGTATTAATATTAAAAAGCATCCATTTGATGTAAATATTTTTTTTGATAATATAACACCATTTTTCGGCACAGTTAGGACTGGAAAAATTACTAAAAATAATAAATCTACAACTATTATTTATGATATTGAACTATCTAGCAATATTACAAATTTAACTGGTGCTATATATAGTCATGAAATTACTCACTCACAATTAATAACTCAACCTGGTTCTATAAAGGAACTTTACAATCACGAAGTATTACCAATATTTATTGAATTATTGTATATATTAGAATACAATTCTAAAACTAATAATTTATTCAAACTACATGATTATGTACGTTTAAAATCCTTAGTTAAACAATTCAAAAATATAGTAGTTTCAAAAATCTTACCAATTAAAATTAATTATGATTTAATTGATTATAACATTTTTGTTACATCAACAATAACAGCTTACAAACTATTTAATCTTTATGTTAATGGTACATTAAAACAAAAGGAATACATAATACAAAATATTCAAAATATTTTTGATGGAAATATGCAACTAGAAGAATTCTTGAATGAATTAAATATTAATTTCGATAATAAAGTAAAAAGAAAAGTCATTTAAGCTTTTCTTTTTATAATGTAATTAATACATAATAATATAAAAATTAATATAGCACTATATATCATACCCATTATTACATTGTAATTAAAATATAATATAAATCTTTTAATAAATAACCATTCATTATTAAATATATATGTACTTTTATAAACAATAATACTTGTAATTAATAATACACTTAATAAAACAAACAAACTCTTTAATAAGTATTTAATTATATTACGATTAAAATTTAAAAATACTAATATACTCAATAAAATTGCATCAACAATAGCAAGAATATATCTAATGCGCTCACTAATAATTATCCTAATAATATTTAATTTATAACTATCAATTTTTTTCAAAACCAAATCAGTACTTGGAATATCTTTAATTGTTTTTTCTCCAACTTCTTTTAATATTTTAGTCAAGATGAATTTCTCTTCATCATTTAAATTCAAATTAATTTCACTAGTAATTAAATCAATATTATTGTCTACTATATAATTATAATCATCAATATTAAATAATTCATTTTTATTTCCTGTTACTAAAGTATCAGTAATATTAATAATTATTTTAGTTATAATATCGGTTGATATTTTAGAGTCTATTATCTCTGTTATTTTTTCTTTTGGTATATCTAGTATATCTGCAACAGAATAAATAGAATTAATATTTTTTCTAATTTTTTGAATGTTACTATCGTTATCAAATTTAGAAGAGTTAATTATATCAATAATAGATATATTAGCTAATTCTTTTTCTAAGTATTTAGGTTCTACCAAATCTTTAGCACTAATATTTATAATTAATAAATAAGTACATATTGTAAATAATACTAAAATAAAATATGAAACACTAATTTTAATTTTTTTTATCATATATCACCATAATATTAAAACGATATAAATATATCGTTTAAATATCCCATTTCCATTCAACTACTTCTTTTAAATCAACTCCATATTCACGAATATGTTGTTTGTGTTCTACCAATTTATCTTTCATACGTTGAACTAAGTAAGCACCTTTATTACCTAAATCAGGCAAATATTTAATGCAATCAATAACTAAATGGAAGCGATCAATTTCATTTTGAACACGCATATCAAATGGGGTTGTTATTGTTCCTTCTTCACTATATCCACATACGTGTAAATTACGATTATAGCGATGATATAAAAGTTCATGAATTAAACTTGGATAACCATGAAAGTTAAAGATAATTGGTTTGTCTTTAGTAAATAGTAAGTCAAAATCATCATCAGATAAACCATGTGGATGTTTAGTCTGTGGTTGTAATTTCATTAAATCAACTACATTAATAAATCTAATTTTTAACTCTGGTAATTCTTTTCTTAAAATTGTAACAGCTGCTAAAGATTCTAATGTAGGTGTTTCACCACAACATACCATAACAATGTCTGGTTCTCCACCTGAATCATTACTTGCCCAATCCCATATACCAATACCTTGAGTACAATGTTTTATAGCTTGTTCCATTGTTAACCATTGTGGTCTTGGATGTTTAGAAGTAATAATTACGTTAACTAAATTTTTACTTCTTATACAATGATCAAATACAGATAATAAACAATTTGTATCTGGTGGCAAATACATACGTACAATATCAGCTTTTTTAGTTTGAACATGATCTAAAAACCCAGGATCTTGGTGTGTATAACCATTATGATCTTGTTGCCATACATTAGAAGATAATAAATAGTTAAGAGAGGCAATATCTTGTCTCCATGGCAAGTTATTAGTTACTTTTAACCATTTAGCATGTTGGCTAAACATAGAATCAACAATTCTAATAAATGCTTCATAACTAGCAAAGAAACCATGGCGTCCAGTTAAAAGATAGCCTTCCAACCAGCCTTCGCATAAATGTTCACTAAGCATAGAATCCATAACACGTCCATCAGTTGCTAAAAATTCATCATTATCAAATTTTTGAGTATTCCAATCACGATTAGTTGCTTCAAATACAGCTCCTAAACGATTTGACATAGTTTCGTCAGGACCAAATATACGGAAGTTATGACTTTCTTCATTAAGTTTAAATATATCACGTACAAATTTTCCGAGTTCTGTCATATCACTAGCTTCAATACTACCAGGTTGTGATATCTCTAATCGATAATCACGGAAATCTGGTAATCGCAAATCTTTTAGTAGCAATCCTCCATTGGCATGTGGATTATCTCCCATACGTCTTTTTCCTTTTGGTGCTAAAGAAGCAAGTTCAGGTATTAAACGTCCTTCTTCATCAAAAAGTTCTTCTGGATGATAACTTTTTAACCAATCTTCCAATATTTGTAAATGTTCTTTCTTATTCATCATAATTGGCACTTGATGAGCTCTGAAAGTGCCTTCTATTTCTTTATCATCAACAACTTTAGGCCCTGTCCATCCTTTTGGTGTACGTAATATAATCATTGGCCACTTTGGTCGACTATTATTTTCACCAGAACGAGCACTATTTTGAATTTGTAATATATCAGTAATAACTTTATCTAAAGTTGCTGCCATCAATTTATGCATATATTTTGGTTCTGAGCCCTCAACAAGGTATGGTTTCCACCCATAACCTTCAAATAGTTTAATCAATTCTTCTTTTGAAATGCGAGATAAAACTGTTGGATTACTAATCTTATATCCATTTAGATGTAAAATTGGTAAAACAGCTCCATCAGTTACAGGATTTAAAAATTTATTTGAATGCCAAGAAGTCGCTAATGGACCAGTTTCAGCTTCGCCATCTCCAACAACACAAGTAGCAATTAAATCCGGATTATCAAAAACAGCTCCAAAAGCATGAGCTAAAGAATATCCTAATTCTCCACCTTCATTTATTGAACCTGGTGTCTCTGGCGCTACATGACTAGATATTCCACCTGGAAAAGAAAATTGTTTAAATAAACGTTTCATTCCAGTAACGTCTTGACTAATGTTAGGATATATCTCACTATATGTACCTTCTAAATACGTATTAGCAACCATGAAATTACCACCATGTCCAGGTCCAGAAAGATAAATCATATTCAATCCATATTTATTAATAACTCTATTTAGATGAACATATATAAAATTCTGTCCAGGAACAGTTCCCCAATGTCCAACAATTTTAGACTTAATATGTTCCCATTTTAAAGGTTCACGTAATAAAGGATTATCCAATAAATACAATTGTCCTACTGATAGATAATTCGCTGCATTCCAATATTTATTCATTTTATCAATCATTTCTTCACTTAATTCTTCAACCATTTTTATTCCTCCATATTATTATATTTATACTCTTAAAATATTTTATCATAAATACAAGAAAATTTGTATATCTTTTTAAATATATGTTATACTTTATATAGAATTGGAGGGTTATATGACAAAGGTATTATATAATGGTTTTACAATTGACTTACCGGATAAGCTTGAGAATAATGAAAAAGAGACAGATTCGTTTATCGAAAGGGAAAATCTAGAAGAAACTAAAGAATTTAAAATAGAGGATGTATCAGATATGTCAACAAATATTGAAGAAATTGAAAAAACTTTAGAATTTAATGAAGAAGGTGATGGAATTAATGAATACTAAAAATCAAAGAATGGAAGATTTTTTCGATTTTTGGCGTACTATTATTAAACAAAATCCAAACTTCGATCTAAATTCTTTAAATAACCAAGACAGTATTTACTCCACTTTAGTTTTCTTTGATACAAAACCAGAGGATAATGATACAACAATTGTAGAAGATGGAGTTTTTGATAATTGGGTAAAATATTACAATGATATTGATGAAGTATCTGTTTTATTTGATGAAAACGATCCATGTTACTGCTATTTCAATAATACAAGCAAAAAAATTTATCATGCCAACGATTGTCTAATTTTATATGTACCTTTAGATCATGATCATATTGAAAATGGCGTAAATATAATTATAGATTATTTAACCCAAAATGATATAGCTTATATAGCTAAAGTTAATAAAAAAATAAGATCTGATGATGTCGTTATAAGTTTAAACAATCCAAAAGAACTAGAACAATTATGTAAATTTATCGAAGAAACACCTTTTATTCAAGAGGGCTTAATTAAACCTAATCCATTTATCTTTCATTATAAAAACTTAGCAATCTCAACAGGTAACACATTATCATATAATTCTGTTTTAGCACTATATATTAAATTATATATACAAGCAAGAAACCAAGAAGATAATATTGATCAAATATCTAATCAAGATTTTATACAATTTATAAATGATTACTATAATAATACATTTGTTAAACAATGTAACAAATATGAAATAATTACAACATTTGCTCTTACTAATAATAGTTCCTTTAGTACAGAAGTAATAAATATTAAAAACATTACGGAATTAATTATTAAAGGTAATGCAGATAATTTTACTCTCGATAACTTAATAGAACACTATAATAAATATAAAGATACTAGTTTTATAAATAATGAATTAGAAAAAACTAATCACAATGAATTAACAGAAGAAGATATTGATGCAACTAATAATTTACTTAAACAGGCTTTAGACATAATGAGTACTAAATTTAGCAAAGATAATGCTATAAAAAGATTGGAGAACTATATATTTAATAATAGTGAACAATTAATTACCAGAGATCAAAGCTTACGTTCAAAATTAGTTAATTCTTCATTTAGAATCAACATGTTATATATATTAAATAATAATAAAGTAAATTTATCTGAATATCTAGATTCTCTAGAAAATAAAAATCTAGATATAGAAGATATAGATATCGTTTTAAATAATGCTCTAGAAATAATGAGTAAAATATATGGTTATGATGATAGTATAAAAATTTTAGATAAATATATTAAAACTAATAACGATAAAATAATTACTAGAACAAATAATCTTAGAAATACACTTTTAAATTTTAATTTCAGAAAGAAAATTATCAAGTATTTAGAATTAAATAATATAACTTTTATTGATTATGTTAAAATAATTTCTAAACAAAGTAATAAAGAACACTATCTTCGTCAAGCTATGCTTGCTACTTATGAAAAGTACGAACAAGCTTATAACGAGAGGACAATAGAAAATAATGGACATTTATATGTTGAGAGTGCTCTTAAACAATTACTTTGTAATAATTCATATAAAGGTTTTACAAGAGATAATGGTATTCGAACTACTTTAAGTGAGCAAGTAAGTCAAGATAATGCAATTGATATAATTAAAAAAGCTCTAAATATTGAAAATACAATTAACAAAGATAATATCAATTTAGAAAGTGCTAATTACATGGTTAAAGAGTATATGGATTTAGTACTTTCAGAGCAAAAAAAATATTACTATAACAAATAAAAAAATCCACAATGTAGATTTTCTTAAGACTGTTGACAAATGAATTTTTGGGTTCTTTGTCAAATAGTGTTGGTAACAATAAATTTGATAAATGAATTGTTTGTAAGGATGGTTGAAAAGATCATCCT
>CAVDCT010000021.1:0-25944 GCA_963607615.1 Roseburia sp. AF12-17LB | reverse complement strand
AAATTACAGGTTACAATCCTCTAATTAGAAACTATTTATAAACTGTCCAACTTTTAGGGTTCAGTTCACTTAATGATCTCTATTTTTATATATAAAATTATTAATACCATAATAGCTTAAACTTTCTATAATTGTACAAATATCATCTATACTTTTTTCAAAATCATTTTGAATCCAAAAATTAATAACTCCTAAAGCGCCATTAAAAATAAATATAGAAGCGTATTCAATACTGTCATTAGATAAACTACTATTTTTTGTTTCCCATTTGTTTTTACATTTTTCAAAAGCTACTTCTAATATATCATTTAAAAAGTAAATATCACTTTTTTTATTAAATAATACTTTTACTAAATCTTTATTATCTAGAAAAACTGATAATAAGGCTTTGGAAAAACTTGAAATGGTATAATTAGATTCATTATTATTTGAAACAACTAACAACTCATTAACAAATTCTTCTTTAATTTTATCTAATGAATCATATACATCAAGATAATATCTATAAAAGGTAGCACGGTTTATATCAGCAATCTTACATATTTCACTAACTGTTATTTTGTTAATTTCTTTTTCATTTAGTAAAGTAATTAAGGTTTCTTTAATTACTTTTTTTGTATATTTAATTCTTCGATCCATAATTTTGATCCTCATTTCCAACGTTTATTAAACATATTTTTATCTAATGTTTATTATTTAACAATCTTAAATATATTGATGATTGTTTTCATTTATTAATTAATTATATAATATATTTGTAAGTAATTCAACATAATGTTTAATAACTTGTAGGAGGTTAAAAATGAAATTTTTAAAAAAAATAGTAAATAACATTAAATATAAATATCCATGGGAACAATATTATAAAAAAGATAAGAAAAATATTATAGTTCCTGATATGTCTATATATGAGTATTTAGTTGCAAGTTCTGAATTTAATCTTAATGCAACAGCACTTAATTATTTTAATAATAAAACTTCATTTAAACAGTTTTTATGTTCCGTTGATTTATGCTCTAGAGCCTTAAAATCACAAGGAATAAGAGAAGGTGATGTTGTAACTGTTTGCATGGCTAATACACCAGAGGCAATTATTAGTTTATATGCGATTAATAAAATAGGGGCGATAGCAAATATGTTACATCCTTTATCAGCAGAAGAAGAAATTAAGGAATCTTTGAATTCTACTAATAGTGTTATGCTAATTGCTATAGATTTAGCTTATAGTAAAATAAAAAATATTATAAATGATACTAAGATTTACAAAACAGTTATTGTATCCCCAGCTAATTCAATGCCTAAACTTCTTAGCTTCGGTTATAAATTAACAAAAGGTAGAAAAATAGATTCTCCTAAAAATAGTGAAAAGTTTATTTATTGGGATAAATTTATATCTCGTGGTAAGAATTATAAAGATCAAGTTCTAGTAAAAAGAACAAAGAATGACGATGCTTTGATTCTCCATAGTGGTGGTACGACTGGTATACCTAAAAATATCATTTTAACTAATGGTAATATTAATTGTATTATTGAACAAGCTAAGATTATTTTTTCAGAAATTGGGACGAATGACTCATTTTTATCTATATTGCCACTATTTCATTGTTTTGGATTAGTAGTATGTATTCATGCCCCTTTATGCTTGGGTGCGAGTTGTATTTTAATTCCCCAATTTGACGCTAAAAGATTTGATAAATTAATTACTAAATATCATCCGACTGTCTTAGCCGGTGTACCAACTTTATTTGAAGCTTTGTTGACTAATAAACATATGGATAATGTAGATATGTCTTATGTTAAATATGTTGTAAGTGGTGGTGATAGTCTAAATAATATTAAGAATAAGAAAGTTAATGATTTTTTAAAACAACATAATTGTCAGGCTACAATTATGCAAGGATATGGAATGACAGAATCATCTGGGCCGTTTGCAATAGGTGGATGTGGTTCTAATAAATTAGGCAGTGTAGGTATACCATTACCAGGAAATTTAGTTTCGATTGTAGAACCCAATACTGGTATAAAGTTAGATTGTGATGAAATTGGTGAGATTTGTCTTTGTGGACCTAGCATTATGAAGGGCTATTTGAATAATGAACAAGCAACAAATAATATTCTTAGATTACATGAGGATGGAAAAATGTGGATTCATACTGGTGATTTAGGATATATGGATGAAGATGGAGTCTTATTTTATGTACAACGATTAAAAAGAATGATTATTGTATCTGGTTATAATGTATATCCAACACATGTGGAAGATATCATTATGCAACATCCTGATGTAGAAAATTGTGGAGTAATAGGAGTACCACATCCATATAAAGTACAGGTCCCAAAAGCTTATATTGTATTAAAAGATGGGGTTACTGATAATATACTAGTGAAGAAAAGTATTAAAGATCACTGTAAAAAACATTTAGCAACATATATGATACCTAAAGAATTTGAATTTCGAAAATCATTACCTAAAACAATGGTTGGTAAAATTAATTATCGAGAGTTAGAAAAAGAATAATTACTAATTAACCATCATATAGTTTCTTAGGAGGCTATATGAAAGAAAGAGATGGATTAACAGATGAACAAGTAGTTAAAAGTAGAAAAGAATATGGAAATAATAGTATTGGAGAATATAGAAAGAATAGTTTTATAAGATTAGTAATTAATTCTTTAGGAGATCCTATTATTAGAATTCTCTTAATAGCACTTGCCGTTAAAACAATCTTTTTATTTAGAAATTTTGATTGGTATGAAACAATAGGTATTTTAATAGCTATTTTAACTGCATCTTTTATATCAAGCATATCAGAATATGGTAGTGATAAAGCATTTGCTAGTTTAATGGAAGAGGCTAGTAATACTAATTGTCGTGTTAAAAGAAATGGTAAAAAGGTAGAGATAACTGTCAATGATGTTGTAGTAGATGATATTGTTTATCTTGAAAGTGGGGATATGGTACCGGCAGATGGAGTTATTATAAATGGTGGTGTTGGGGTTGATGAAGCTAGCCTAAATGGTGAATCAAAGATAGTTACTAAAGACTATAATAAAGAGATACTTCGTGGTAGTGTTATTATGAATGGACAAGCAATGATGTTAGTAAATAAAGTAGGACCTAATACCTTCTATGGAAAAATGGCCGAAGAATTAAAAGTAGAACAACCTACAAGTCCTTTAAAAAGACGTTTAGTTTCACTTGCTAAATCAATTAGTGTTATTGGATATATAGGCTCTGCCTTAGTATTTGCTAGTTATATATTTTTAAATGGCTTTAATCTGGGAAATATTATTTATGCTTTAACATTAGCAGTTACAATTATAATTGTATGTGTCCCAGAAGGATTACCCATGATGTTAACTTTAGTTTTATCATCTAATATGAAGAGAATGTTAAAAGATAATGTATTGGTTCGTAAACTTATGGGAATAGAAACATCAGGTTGTATTAATATATTATTTACTGATAAGACTGGTACTTTAACTAAAGGTGAATTAGAAGTAACTAAATTTACTGATGGAAATTTAAAAGAGTATACATATAATGACTTAATTAGAAGTAATTTATCACGCCTAGTTAAAATATCATGTACTATAAATAATTCTAGTAGTTTTGATGGAGATAAAATAGTTGGAGGAAATATTACTGATAAAGCTATATTAAAATTTGTTAAACCTAACAATTTGAATTTTTATAAGGAAAAGGTTATTCCATTTGATAGTAGTAATAAATATATGGTAACAACTATTACGGATAAGGAAAGAATCAACTTAATAAAAGGCGCTCCAGATGTATTATTAAAACATATAAAATATTATTATGATGAATTAGGTACAAAACAAAAAGTTAACATATCTAAATTAAGTAACTATGTTAATAAAAGAGCTAGTGAAGGTATTCGTGTTATTCTTTTAGCAACCTCTATCAATATAGATGCTAATAACTTAAACAATTTAAGTTTAGTAGGCTTTTTGCTAATTAAGGATGATGTTAGACCTAATGTAAAAGAAGGAATAGAATTAGTAAAAAAGGCACATATTAATACCGTTATGTTAACTGGAGATAATATTAATACTGCTATTAATATTGCTAAAGAAATTGGATTATATAAAGATGGTGATATTGCTATTAGTGGTGAAGAGTTAAACCGTTTAAGTGATGCTGAATTAAAATCAATTATTCCTAAATTAAGAGTTGTAGCACGTATGTTACCGCATGATAAAAGCCGTCTAGTTAGAGTATGTCAAGAAATGGATTTAGTAGTAGGAATGACAGGTGATGGAGTAAATGACGCACCTGCATTAAAAAGAGCTGATGTTGGTTTTAGTATGGGAAGCGGTACTGAAGTAGCAAAAGAAGCCAGTGATATTGTTATTATGGATAATAACTTTTTATCAATTAGTAAAGCTATTTTATATGGCAGAACTATTTTTAAAAGTATAAGAAAGTTTATTATTCTCCAACTAACAATTAATGTGTGTGCTTTAAGTTTAAGCGTTATTGGTCCTTTTGTTGGGATAGATTCCCCAGTAACAGTTATTCAAATGTTATGGATAAATATGGTAATGGATACACTAGCTGGTATAGCCTTTGCCTTTGAGCCACCACTTAAAGAATATATGTATGAAGCACCTAAAAAGAAGAATGAAGAAATTATTAATAAATACATGATAACTCAAATAATAGGAATGGGGTTATTAGGCTCAGCTTTATGTTTTGCATTCTTAAAACTACCAATATTTGCTCATATATATAATGATAATAATACTCTTTTAACAGCTTTCTTTGGATTATTTATTTTCATAGATATATTTAATAGCTTTAATTCAAGAACTAATCATTTAAATTTATTATTTAATATTAATAGAAATAAAGTATTTATTGGAGTAATGCTATTTATTATTATTGTACAAATATTAATGATATATTATGGAGGAAGTGTATTTAGAACTAATGGGTTAACTTTAGTACAATTAATAATTATGGTTTTATATGCATCTTTAGTAATTCCTTTGGATTTAATAAGAAAATTATTTTTAAGAAGAAAAAATGCTAATACAGGTGTATAAATTATATAATTTGTTTAATAATATAAAGGGAGGTATATATGAAAAAAATATTATCTATAGTAGCGCTCTTCCTTTTATTGACTGGATGTTCATTAGGAACAGATATGACAAATACACCTACTAGACAGGTAGAGGCTTATTTAGATAGTTATCAGAAATTAGATGATAATGTCTTAAATGATCTAGATACGCTCGTAGAAGATACTGATTATACTATTGAACAAAAAGCTCGTTATCGTGAAATAATGAAAAAACATTATAGTGATTTAGATTATCAAATAAAAGAAGAGAAAATAGATGGAGATAAAGCAACAGTAGATACTGAAGTAGAGGTTAGAGATTATAGTCAAATACTTGCAGAAGAACCTAATAAAGATGACTACAAAGATGATAATGGTAATTATGATGCAAGTAAATTTCTTGATTATCAATTAAGTAAACTTGAAGCAGCAACTACTAAAGTAAAATATACAATTACATTCCATCTAACAAAAAAAGATGATAAATGGGTGATTGATGATTTGGATCAAACATCAATGGAGAAAATACACGGTATTTATATACATTAAGTGTATTTTTTTTATAAATTAAATAAGTATGATATACTAGATTTAGTATTGTAGGTGATATAATGAATTATGATTTAAAAATAGAGAAGATAAAAGAACAAATTTTAAAAAATAAATTAGAATTTACTAATGAAGAAAAGTTCTTTATTAGTAATAATAAAGATTTGAAAAATATTTTTTTTTGATATATTAAATAAAAGTCCCTTTTTATATGAGAAGATTCCTAAGTCATGGGAAATAATATTCGATAATGAGGCTGTTGATATATTGGGAGATAATTTAATTTTATGGTTATCACGTGCTAATTTAATTGTGTGCTGTAATTTGTTTCCTTATGCTTCTAAAGAAGCAATTGCTATAATTACACAAGAACTAATAGATAAATTAAAAACATATAAAACAGAAAATAATACTATCTATATAGACAAAGAAGAAATTATGCTATTGTTTGATAATAAATGTTATGATATTTTAAATAATATTTCAGAATCTGGTTTTGGTATACACTTTACTAAAGAAGAAGTTATTAAAATTCTTAATGATTTTCCTTTCGATAAATTTAATTTCCATATATTTGAAAAAGTAATTGAAAATAATATAAAAGAATATAGTAATGAATTAATAGCAAGTGATTTTAACTCATTGCCTATAAGTTTATTAATAGCGATTGCTAAAAATTTTTATAACCGTGATGACGAAATATATAAGATAATAGATGAAAGGTTTAAAGGAGATCTATCATTATTTAATAATCCGGGATGTGTATTTGTATGAATATTTGACTATACCTTTAAATACAGAGAAAATATTAAATATTTATCAAAGGTTATTAGATGCTGGAAAATTAGATTTGGTATTATCCTGTTGTTCTTATAAGGAGATCCTTAATGAAGATAATGTTAATAAAATTATTGATTTAGTATTAGCTGGAAAATACTGCATAGGAATGAATGCAACCTTTGATGTTTTATATGAGAACGATAAATTCATTGATGCACTTATTAAAACTGGAAATTTAAAACTATTATCAAAGTATATAACATATGATAATGAAAATGAATTTTATATGTATAAAGAAAAGTATACTGACTTATTTATTGAAGAAATAAATAAGAAAAATCCATATTATAAATCAATAGAAATTCCACCTAACACATTAATTGAAATAATATTCTATGATTCAAGAGTAATAAAAGCCTTAATAAATAATGATAATTTTTCTCTTTTTACAAATATATTTGATGATAATTTTGTTCGCAAAATAACAGAAAATAATGATGTAAAAGATCTTATTATCAATAGAATTTTAATTGATAAAGATATTGATTTAACAGTTACTAACTATCTAATACCAGAATTAGCGAATACTATTCCTAATATTTTTGATGAGTTGTTATTTCACAAAGGATTAGATGTTTTAGTTCAACTTTTTAATAAATATAGTTCAGATGGTCTTGAGGTAGTATTATCTGAAGAACAAATTAATATGATAATTGAGCAATCAGTATCTGATTATTCATTAGCGGGTAATTTACTCAATAATTTTATGATTGTATTTAAAAATTCTAAATTACTTGACTTTTTTGTAAATGAAGCTGACATTTTTGCAAATCGAATTCTTGAACACATTGAACATAATGATGATAAAGATTATATTTATGAAAATAGTGTTTATGATATTTTAAAAAATTACTTTGTTGGAAAATATAAGTTTAATAACATACAAATGGAGGTATTAAGGAATAAATTTGGTAATAGACTTATTAGATTTTTAGAAAATGATAATATTAAGAACTTGATAAATAGCTCAAGTAGTAAATTTAATCGATTTATTGAATTATTTCCTGATGTAGAGTTTACTATTCAAGATATTGAAATGATATATGATTCATTAAAACAATATGAATTTACTAAAGTAAATACTGAAATAATGTCAATTTTTACTGATATTAAACATTCATTAGAGGATAATACCGATGAGTATATCAAATTAATAAATAAAATAATTCCTGTTCTTGATAATCATTTTTCTATAAAATTTAAAGAGTATTATCCTGAGTTTGCTAATGGATATAAATCAGGAAAACAACTTGTTACTGAAGTTATAAATAATTTAACTAGGGAAAATAATGTTGAAAAGAACCTAGAGTTATTACATTTTATTACTGATTATTATATTGCTATTAATCGTGAAGCTTATCGAGATAATTATAATATGGAGGCAGAGTTAAAACTTCCTTATATGTTTGATGAAAAGGATAGTTTTAATAAATTAGTTCGTTGTCCAATTAATCAGAATCTTATTAATACTATAGAAAAAATTTTTAAGGAAAAATATAATCTTGATAAACAATTAGCCCATGATTGTATCGTATATTGGCAATATGGAAATAGTAGGACCTATAATTGTGATATTGATGTAATTAAATCTAATCTCAAATATGTAGACAAAGAGGCAAAAGCATTTTTATTAGCAAGCCCTTTGTATACAAATCAGAATCTTAAAGAAAATATTTTAAAACATATTGATAAGGATACACCAATTAAAAGAATAACATTAGTACCAGATAAAAGAATAGATATATTGCAAATATTATCAGAATTAAGATTAGATTTAGTTGAACATTATATTTTAAATAACGAAGAAATATATCAATCACTTAAAGGTACCATGAGAAAATATAAACTTCACAAACTACCAGATTGTTTTAAAATGCTAATGGAATCTGAAAATATCCAGATATCCGGTGAGTTAATGAATATTGGTGCCTTTATATCCTACTATGCACAAATATATGAAATTGAGAAAAAGCACTTATCAATTATTAATAGGAGTACAGAACATATAGTCTTAACAATACCTAATATTTTCATAAATGCTGAGGTTTATTCTTCCTCGACTAGTATATATTCACAGATATTAGGTGCTGATGATAGTCGTCTTATTAAATCTAATCCTGGCCTTAATAATGCGTCAAAAAAGACAATAAACGATGAAAGACTAAAGGAGGCTGTGGAATATACTATTAATAATTTTAGTAGAAAAGAAGTTACTGTACCAACTTGTAACAAAATAGTAACTCTTTCTAATGGTAAACAAATAAGAATAATAATAGGAAATTTTACTCATCCATCTAACCTAACGCATGGTGAAAGGACGGGTTCATGTATGCGTATAGGTGGTGTAGGCGAGACCTTATTTAACTTTTGTTTAACAAATGAAAATGGCTTTCATATTCGTTTCGAATCTTTAGATGGTGTATATATATCACGTGTAAGTGGATTTAGAAATGGTAATAGTGTATTTTTGAATGAACTAAGATATAGTTGTACTGATGTTTATAACAATGATGATGTCGTTAATGCGTGTTATATAGCATCTAAAATGTTGATAGATATGAGTAATAAGAGTCAAGCTCCTATAAACAATGTATTTTTACATAATGCTTATGCCACTAAAGAGATTGCTTTAACAACAACAACATTAAATATTTCAAATATCAAAGAGGGCTTACCTAAATTTTATACAGATATTGGTAAAGATGTAATTGTTATGGCAACTAGTGAAAAGGAAAAGAAATATACTACCATTAATTTAGATAAAACATATGTACCTAGTTATTTACCAGCACGTGAAAAATTTCATATTGGAACCTCAACTAAAGAATTATTAGGTTACATTAATAGAGTTTTTACTATCAAAAAGTTATTGAGTGGTTGCGATTATCAATATATAGAATCATATGTTCCAGAATCAAAGATTATTTATGGAATTGTAAATCAAGATTGGTATATTTATATAGATGAAAATGATAATGTATATGAAGACTTGATTGATATTGATAAACGTGCTAAAGAAGAATTAGAAATAGCAAGAAAATTAATATATGATTATCATGCTAATAAAAGGAGTGGAATAGTGAATGCAATCTAAAGTAGGAAAGATAAAAACGTATAATGGGACAATAGGGACTATTATTACGGCAGAATCACAATATATATTTTTAGATAAAGATGTAATTGATGAGGTAGAAATAGGGGATTTAGTTGTATTTAGAGACGAATATTCACAAAAAGAGAAAAGAGCACGTTTTGTTAAAAAGTTTCGAACTAAAGTAACATATAATAATAATTAATATTTATTGTATAGATATATTATTGAGAAATAGGACTAAAATAGTCTTTTTTTTCATACCTTTTAATAGGTGAATATATGAAAAAAATATTTGTTTTTTTATTTATTTTAATCTTACCATTAAAAGTATTAGCTATTGAAACAAGTGCTAGTAGTGCTATTTTAATGGATACAGATACTAAAAGAATAATATATAGTAAAAATATAAATGATCAAAGAAGTGTTGCTAGTATATCAAAAATTATGACGGCTGTACTAGCTATTGAGTCAGGTAAGTTAGATGAAGTTGTCACTATTGGTGATGAAATTGATAAGAGCTATGGTTCTGGTATTTATATTGAAAAGGGAGAAGAATTAACCTTGAGAGATTTAGTATATGGTTTAATGTTACGAAGTGGAAATGATGCTTCATATGCTATTGCTAACTTTGTTGATGGAGATAATTTTGTTGAGCGAATGAATGAAAAAGCTAAAGAAATAGGTATGGTTAACACTGTTTTTAATAATCCAAATGGTTTAGATGAAGAAGCTGGTAATTATTCTACAGCTTATGATATGGCAATATTAACTAGCTATGCTACTAAATTAGATGAGTATCAAAAAATAGTAGGAACTAAACAACATGTTGTTAAGACAAATAAAAAAACTTATGTTTGGATAAATAAGAATAAACTATTGTTTAGTTGCGATTATATAACTGGTGGAAAAACAGGATTTACTAGAAAAGCAAAGAGAACATTAGTAACAACAGCAAGTCGTAATAATTTAAATTTAGTAGTTGTAACTTTAAACGATGGAAATGATTTTGCTGATCATCAAAAATTATTTGAATATGGATTTGAAAATTATTATCGTTATCGTTTATTAACTAAAGGTGATTTGTCAATTCATGACAAAATATACTATGGGAAATATAATTTAACTCTTAACAATGACTATGATTATACTTTACAAAATAATGATAAAGTTTATTTAAATTTTGAACTATCTGAATCTCCAAGTGAAGGAAAAGTTGGAAGTGCTAAAGTATTTGTTAATAATAAAATTGTTCATGAAGAAGATATATATGCTACAAAAATAGAAAAAAAGAAAAGTAGTATATGGGAAAGGTTGAAGAAAATATGGTAAATAGATTATGGACTTATTTTATTATTATCGGAATATTATATGGAGTATTTACGGGAAATAGTTTGAATGTTAATGAAACTATATTAAATAGTGCTAAAAGTAGTTTAGAAGTATTTATTCAAATATTTCCCGTTATTGCTTTATGGTTAGGTATTATGAATATCGCGACAGTAAGTGGTTTATTATCAAAACTTTCAAAATTGCTATCACATGTTTTGCATCCATTATTTCCCGAAGTACCTAAAGATCATATATCATTAGCTTACATATCTAGTAATATAATTGCTAATATGTTTGGGCTAGGAAGTGCAGCAACGCCTTTTGGTTTAAAAGCTATGAATAGTCTACAAGAATTAAACAAAGATAAAAAAACAGCTAGTCGTAGTATGTTAACTTTTACTATGTTAAATACAGCTGCAATTACTATAATTCCAACAACATTAATAGCACTTCGTATGATGTATGGAAGTGCTGAACCAACTAAAACTGTAATGATTACCTTAATTTCAACTGTAGTAGCAACTGTTTTCTGTATTATATTAGATAAAATATTAGCTAGGAGGTTTTAATATCTCTAATTACATATTACCAATAATGGTTTTAGCTATAGTAGTTTATGGATTGGTTAAAAAGATTGATTTATATGAAACCTTTATAGATGGAAGTAAAGAAGCATTCAAAATGGGATATACGATATTTCCCAATTTATTGGGAATGATTTTAAGTGTTAATATATTAATTAATAGTGGTTTTTTAAAATGGTTTATTTCACTTTTTATTTCTAATTTAGATTTGCCTATAGAATTAATATCTTTAATAGCAACCAAACCTATATCTGGAAGTGCTGCATTAGCTCTTTTAAATACAATATATAGTAAATATGGAGTAGATAGTTTTTATAGTTTATTAGCATCTACAATACAAGGCTGTACTGATACTACTTTTTATGTTATAGCATTATATTATGGTAGTGTGGGTATAAAAAAAACCAGATATGCTATGTTTACTAGCTTATTTGGAGATGTAATTGGTATATTAACAAGTATTGTTTTATGTTATATGTTGTTTAGTTGAAAAAAATAAATAAAGATGATATAATTATAATGGAGGTAGAATATGAAAAAGAAAGTATTAATGAGTGCGGCATTAATGATTACTTTAGCTACATTAACTGGTTGTGGTAGTAAAAAGACTTTGACTTGTACACAAAAAACATCAGATAATGGTTTTACTAATGATGATAAAGTTGTATATACATTTGAGAAAGATAAAGTCACAAGTGCAAAACAAACCTCATCAATAACAGCAGAGGGAGACTATGCACAATATATAGAAGATTATAAAAATAGTGCTCAAGAAGCAGTTGATGATTATAATAAATTAGATGGTATTTCGGCTAAAGTTGAAACAGGAACAAATAAAATATCTGTTATTGTTGAAATGACACCTAGTAAGATGAGTGAAAGTGATTATACTTTATATAGCATGGGTGAAAACTATGATAGTATGAAAGCAAAATTGACAGAACAAGGATATACTTGTAAATAGTATATCTTTTTTTTTTCAAGTATGTTAAAATACTTTTAGGTGATTTCAGTGGAAAGATTACAAAAAGTTATTGCGCAAACTGGTTATTGTTCTAGACGTAAAGCTGAAGAATTAATAAGTGAAGGTCGAGTTCAAGTTAATGGTAAAACAATTATAGAAATGGGAATTAAAGTTAATTATGATGATGATATTACGATTGATGGAAATGGTATTAATACAAAAGAAGATAAGGTATATTATTTATTAAATAAGCCAAGAGGTATTATTACTAGTACAAATGATGAAAAAAAACGTAAAACAGTTGTTGATTTAATAAAGAATAATACTAAGAGAATTTATCCTGTTGGACGTCTTGACTATGATACGACAGGTGTATTAATATTAACTAATGATGGTGAATTGACTAATATGTTAATACATCCTAAAAACAATATAGAAAAGTTATATATTGCTAAAGTAAAAGGAATACCTACTAAAAATGAATTACAAAAATTAGCAACTGGTGTAATAATAGATGGACGCAAAACTAGTAAAGCAAAAGTAAAATTAAAAAAATTAGATAAACGTAACAACACTTCTGTTATTGAGCTTGTGATTCATGAGGGAAGAAATCATCAAGTAAAGAAAATGTTTGAAAGTATAGGTTATGAAGTTATAAAATTACGTCGTGAAAGATTCGCATTTTTGGATGTAAGTGATTTAAAGTCTGGGGAATATCGAGAATTAAGTATAAAAGAAGTTAAATGTTTATATAGTTTGGTACAAAAAAACGACTAATTATGAAGTCGCTTTTTTTATGTTATTTTATGCTTCTATAGAAGAATCACTAACTTCTTCTATAGCATTAACAGGACAGCCTTCTTTTGCATCTATAGCATCTTCAGTTAATTCTTCACTAACTTCATCAACTATAGTTGTAGCATATCCATCATCATTTATTTCAAATACTTCTGGACAAGTAGCTTGACAAGCACCACATCCAATACAATTATCATTTACTTTTAATTTCATAAAAATCCTCCTAATAAGATTATAATTAAAATGTTAGGAAAATGCAACTCAATTATTTCAAATATATTGAATTTATGGTATAGTTATATTAGGGTGATGCTATGGCTAGCAGAATGGAACGTTATTATAAAACTGGAGAACGTAGTAAAAAAAACGAAAAATTATATAAACAAATAGGAGAGCTTGGTAGTTATACAAATATAGAGGGTGTCGTAGATATATCTGATA
Organism: Roseburia sp. AF12-17LB; assembly: GCA_963607615.1. Classification (GTDB taxonomy): domain Bacteria; phylum Bacillota_I; class Bacilli_A; order RF39; family UBA660; genus UBA5578. The sequence goes on along the minus strand of CAVDCT010000021.1, from coordinate 12,255 downwards.
GTAATGAAATAAATATTACAAAGGTTAAAGAACTATTAAAAAAGGGAGATGAACATGAGAAAAATTATTCTTTAAAAGAAGTTGTTGGTTTTTCTGATGAACCTATCACTTCAGTAAAAAAAGAAGAAAAAACTTATGATTTAAAAGATGTTCTTGATAAGGCTAAAACAGAGCATAATGATAGTGATGCTAAATATCGTAATTTAAAAAATAGACAATATGAAATTATAAAAAAGTTGCAAATAGATAATCCAGAAAATGAAGAATTAAATGAGTTGCTAAATACATTATCATTAGAAGGCGATATTGGTGATGATTTAGGAATATTTGATGATTTAAAATCTAATACAATGGTTGGAGAACCTTCATCAATAAAAAAAATATTAAAAGAAGCGCAAGAAAGTGAAGAAGCAACTGATACAGTAGAAGTAGAACAACTTAATCATACTAATCTTGATAATTTGGATAAGTCTTTTTATACAGCCAGTTTTAAATTCTCTGATAAAGATTTTGAAGATTTGAGAAATTTAGATAGCAGATTAAAAATAAATAATAAATTAATAAAAATTTTAATTATAATTTTTAGTATTCTTCTTGCAGCTGTAATATTAATTATAATTATGAAAGCAATTTTTTAGTAATACTAATTTTGACTAGGAAATTGCGTTTTTTACAAAATCTGTTTACAAACATATGTTTGTGTGGTGTTATATGCTTATCAAGAGGTGATATTATCGGATAAACAATCAAAAGGATATTTAGAATATATGCAAATTAAAATCAAAAACGATTAATCTATAAAGTCTTTGGAGTCAATAGGGTTATTTTATGACTACTTTCTAGAAAAAAGTAAAAAAGAAAAGACGTTAATACAAGTGTTAATATCATGTTTAAAGGTATCCAAAAATATATGAAAGAACTAGATATTTCAAAAATTGATAAAAAATAGGGCGGCGACCGTCCAATATTGGTCTGTGGAGAAACAAAGTTTCATTGAAACAGAAAAACCTTATCGTGAGATAAGGTTGTCAAAATTTATTTTGACTTTTGTTCTAAATTAAATATTATATAATATAATATTTCCCGATCAATTAAGTGTGCTGGGAAATATTTTTTGATTCAATTTTTCTTAATTTTAGGTATATAATAAGAGGAATTATAAAAAAGAAAATTGAAATTATATAAGGAAAACAGTAAGTAACTAATTTATTGGCGATAGTATTATTTTCAAAAAGTATACTATTTATAAAAATTAATATTATGGGAAATATATATATTCTTTTTAGATTGAATGATTCATTACAAAATTTAAGCCCGATGGAAGTAAAAATTAGAATATCAAATATCCATTGAGTTGCTAACATATTTTCCAAACGATAAGTTAGAAAACCTTCAAATACTAATTTAAGAATGTGAAATTCAGGATATTGTATTATTGTTACCAGGTTAATTCCTAGAATAGCAATCATAAACACCATCACTATGAAAATAGATGAAGTTGCTATTACGTATCCAGTAAATAGACTTTTTTTAATATATTTATTGGGAAATATTAATAATATAAATATTGGAAGAATGTTATAGCTCATATATGGTATTACTCCCTTTAATGGATTATATTCTAATACAGGCATTAAATTATTAAATTGAATTTTGCTGATTAAACCTGTTGCACTAAGTATCCAAAATATTGCAGTTAGAAAAAACAATATTAAACTGACTCGGGAAATAACCCTGTTGTTTTGACTTATCAAATATATAATAGGAATAATTAGGGAAATGCTTATAACGAGGGTAGGGGTACGACTTAGAAATTGACTAACAACTAGATTAGTTAGATTCCAAAAATTTAGTAGAATTAGACAAAAAACAGCTAAGCCTAGAATAGATTTTAAATATTTCCCAAGTTTGGGAAATGAGTAATCAATTTTTTCTAATATATTTAATTCTTCTTTAATGCTAGCAATTTTGTAGAATAATAAAATTGGGATAAATCCTATTATAAATGCTATTAAAATGCTGATCCACGAATCTTGATGTGTTAATGTTACTAGACTAACATAAGATATTCCAATAAAGGCAGCTCGATATATAAAGTAGGCAAGTGCTGTATATCCGAATTCTTTTCTCACTTTGTTAATTCACCTATACTTTGTTCTAAAGATCCTTTATGCGCTAAAGTAAATTGGACATTAATATCTATTTTTAGATTTGGAAATACCTCGTCCCAATTATCAATACTATTAAAGTAATTAGGATATTTTTTATATATCATATTTCCATATCCAAATATATCTGTTTTTAAACTTTTTGCTTTATCGATTGCCATATTTATATATTCTTTCATTTTTTCTTCCACCTTTTGTTCATATTTCTGTATATTTTTAGGATCTTCTAAATTAACAGAACAACCAACTTCATTTATCATTCCACTAGCATTTATATTAACTGTAATCTTCTCTTTTTCTATATTATTTTTTACTTTATATGAAGTTGATGTTATAACTAAATTATTGTTATTACATGGTAAATTTAAGTATAGAATTTCAACATCACCTAATAACATATTAATACCAATACTTTCATCCATTGTTGTCCAACCTACTAATTTATCATTTTTAAATAATCCTATGGTATCTAGTTTTGTATAAGCACTTGCTACTGAATTTTCTTGTTCTTCTTTTTTTGTTCCTTCTGCTTCATTTCCAACTATAATAATACTATTAGATATAGGATTAGAACCTTTCTGTAAAATTTTTGATACAAAATTGTTAAAGCTTGCATTAGTTATTCTTCCTTGCAATTTTTCAGTTATTTTTATATTTGCTGTAATATTCTGTGAAGGATAATCAGCTAAAGGTGTTAAAATAGTTAGAGTATCTTTTGCTTTAGTATCTTTAGCAACAATAATATAAAAATTTTGATGTGATTGAGGATCACGTAATAAAAAGTCGAGGGCTGGTCTTAGTCCATTTTTTGCCATATCTTCAGAGAAAACAATTACAGATAAGTGACTTATATATATTTCTTTCGGCATAGATAAACTAATGTTTTTTATAGCTTCATATATTGTTTTTCCTTTCTCGCTTCTAACAGTAACCTGCGTATCTTCGTCTTCTTTATTACTACCATTTGCAAATAATAATGAAACTTCGTATTCACCATCTTCGTAATCAATAGCCATTCCAGTAGCAATGGCATAATCATTTAATTCACGATAGTTCCAGCAACCAGTCAAAATTATAATAGACGTTAACATTAAAATAATTTTTTTCATGATTCACCAGCCTTTGTTACATTATTAGTTAAATAACTAGGTCTTTTTGTCCTCTTGTTAGCAGGCGCTAAAAATATACTATCTTTTAAAATATTTATATTTAAAGGACTAAAAGGAATTAGATATGGTGTATTTAGACTTTCTATACTACATAGTTTTATTATAAGTATGATTCCTGCTATAACAATTCCAATAATTCCTGTAAAAATAGTTGAAAAAATAAATATTAATCTCCATTGTCTAATAGCATTTGCCATATCAATATCGCTAAATACTAATTCACATATTGATGTAATAGCTACCACTATTATTACAATTGGTGACACAATACCAGCAGCGACAGCTGCATCACCTAAAACTAATGCTCCAACAATACTCATTGATGCACCAGATACGCTAGGAGATCTTATATCTGCTTCGCGTAATATTTCAAATGTTACAATAAAAATTAATACCTCAATAAAAGTAGGAAATGGTACTTGACTTCTTTGTCCTGCTAAAGATATAAGTAATTGATCCGGTATCATTTCTTGATTAAATGTCATAACTGCAATATAAAGAGCTGGCGTAAGTATTGTCACAAAAAATGCAATATATCTAAGTATACGGCTGAAAGTAGCATTGATTGATTTTTGATAGTAATCTTCAGATGATTTTAAAAAGTCATCTAATGTTGCAGGGAGAATTAAAGCGATTGGACTATTTTCAACTAGAATTACTATTTTTCCATTTAATAAATTTTGACAAGTCAGGTCAGGTCTTTCAGAACTTATCATTTTAGGAAATGAAGATTTTTGCTTTGTTTCTAGATAGTCTCTGATATAACCACTATCAATAATTCCATCTATATCAATATTATTTAAGTGCTTTTTTATCATTTTAATATTTTTAGGATCTGCAATATCTTTGATATAAATTAAACTAACTTTTGTTTTTGTACGTCTTCCTATTTTTTTATCTTCTATCCATAAATTTGAATCTTTTATTCGTTTTCTTATAAGTCCAATGTTTATTGCGTGATTCTCTGTAAAACTATCTTTAGGACCACGAATTAATGGTTCTGATGAGGATTCAGTAATTCCTCTATCTAATTTAGTTTTTGTTTCAATAGCAATATATTTAGTATATCCTTTTATAAATAGACATGTATAACCTGATGCTAAATAATAATAACATTCTTCTAAGTCGTTTAATGTCGTAATGTGTGAATTATAGATTGTATTTTCTAATTTATTTAATAAATCATTAAAATTTTTTATATTTGTTATACTTTTATTTAAAAAATTGCTTATCTTATCATCACTACTAACACTTTCTAAATATATGTATGTAATATTATTTATTTGTCTTTCAACAATATCAGAGCTATTACCTAATTTTTTTTTAATTCTTGAGATCAATGGATGCATATTATCACCATTATTATTATTTCAAATAGATTAAAAACTATGTATATTTTTTGAATATTTAGTGATATTATTTAAATGGGTGATGATATGGAACCATTAAAATATTTTGAAGATTTTTTGAGTATTCCGAGAGAGTCAAGCAATGAGAAAAAAATTAGTGAATATTTAGTCGATTTTGCTTTGAAAAATAAGTTAGAATATTATGTAGATGATAATTATAATGTTATTATTAAACGAAAAAGTAATAGTAATTCGTTAGATACAATAATATTGCAAGGACACGTTGATATGGTTTGTGCAAGTATAAAAGAATATGATTTTAAAAACAATGGAATTGATTGGTATATTGAAGATGGCTTTTATAAAGCACATGGAACAACTTTAGGTGCTGATAATGGTATTGGCTGTTCAATAATACTATCTATTTTAAGTAATAAAAATTTAAAAGTACCAAATATTGAAGCCATCTTTACAGTTGAAGAAGAAACAAGTATGAAAGGTGCTAAAAAGTTAGATTATTCTAAAATAACTGGTAATAAAATGATAAGTATAGATGGAACTGATGAAGGCGTAATTGAAGTGTCAAGTGCTGGTATGGTCAGTATCAATATAACTAAAGCATTAAATTATATTCCTAATGAATATTCTACTTATAGAATAACTATAGATGGTTTATTAGGAGGACATTCTGGTGTTGATATTGATAAACATAGAGGTAATGCAATAAAAATTATGGGTAACATATTAAATGATATAGATGAAGTTTATTTGTTGAGTATTAATGGTGGTTTGCGTGATAATGTTATTCCCGATAGATGTGAGTGTATTTTAGCAACGCCTAATTCGATTAATGTGGATAATTCTTATAAAAATGCTTATTCTAATTTAAAAATAAACATTGAAGAAATAGAAAAATGTGCAAAAGTAATAAATAGGGAAGATACAAACTGTATTATTGATTTTATCCACAAACTTCCATCAGAAGTATTAACATATCGTGAAGGTTTTCCACAAACATCTTTAAATTTAGCAAAAATTAATATAATTGAACAAGTTGTGAACATAGATCTCAGTTTAAGAAGTTCGAATCTAGATGATGAAAATAGATTTATCAAAGAGGTAAAGTCTTTGGCACATAATATGGAGTTTAAGATAAAAGATAAAATGCCGTTTTTTACATTTAGAGAAAATTCATTATTAAGAAATATTCTAATAAAAAAGTATAAAGAGTTATATGGAAAAGATGTTGTTTTAAAAGCCGTTCATGCAGGGTTAGAAGGAGGCGTTTTTGCCGAAAAAATAAAAAATTTAGATGTTTGTGTTATTGCGCCTAATTTATATGATATTCATACAGTTAACGAAAAAGTTGAAATTGAATCTGTTAATCGTGTTTATAAGTGGTTAGTAGAGGTATTAAAAGAATTATAAAATGTACTAAGATGAATTTAGTTTCATCTTTTTTTTGTATAATTATTACGACAATAAAAAAATAATTTTAGAAAAAAATTCTAAAATTACTTGAGATAAATAAAATTTAAAATAACCCAGTAATATTTCCCATGGAATCAATATCCATATTTATATAAGCTGGATTTTTAGATAATCCTGGCATTGTTAAAATATTTCCCATTATGATTACAATAAATTTAGCACCATTACATAATTTGACATTTTTAACTGTTACCTCATGATTTTTAGGGTATCCAAGTTTTTTTGGATCATCTGATATTGAATATTGAGTTTTAGCTATACATATTGGATATTTGTTATAACCTAAATCCTCCAATTTATTAATTATATCAAGACTTTTTTGAGTATAATTAACTTTGCTTGCGTGATATATATGCTTGCTAATAATTTCAATCTTTTCAAATAGGGAAATATTATCAGGATACAATAATTTAAAATCATTTGGCTTAGAGCAAATATTGATTATATTTTTTGCTAAATCTAAGGAACCAGAACTACCTAATTTATAAGACTGAGAAATACTAAAATCTACTTTTAAATTGCTAACAAAATTTTTAATATAATTAATTTCTGTTTCAGTGTCACTATCGAAAATGTTTAAACAAACGATGATATTTGATGTATATAACTTCATATTTTCAATATGTACTTGTAAGTTTCCAATGCCTTTTTGCAAATATTGTAAGTTTTCTATTTTTAGTTGTTCCTGAGGACATCCTCCGTTATATTTTAAACTTCTAATAGTGGCATTAATAACTATGCAATCTGGTTTTATATTTCCAACCCGACATTTTATATCCATAAATTTTTCAGCACCTAAATCTGAACCAAAACCAGCTTCTGTAACAACGTAATCACAAAGCGATAATGCTAATTTAGTCGCTATAAGAGAATTACAGCCATGGGCAATATTTGCAAATGGTCCACCATGAATAATAGCTGGATTTCCTTCTAATGTTTGAACTAAATTTGGTTTTATGGCATCTTTAAGTAGAAGTGTTAATGCCCCATCAATTTTTAAATCCTTAGCAAACAATGGTTTATTATCATATGTGAAAGCAAATTGTATGTTTCCTAAACGTTCTTTTAAATCTTTTAAATCGCTAGCTAAGCATAATATGGCCATGATTTCCGAAGCTACTGATATATCAAATCCATCTTCACGAGCAATTTCATCTTTTCCGTTTCCAATGATGATTTTTCTCAAAGCTCGATCGTTAATATCCATGCACCTTTTAAATGTTATAGTATCAGGATTAATATTTAATTCATTACCTTGAAATATATGATTATCAATAGCGGCACATAATAAATTATTACAAGCAGTGATTGCATGTATATCTCCTGTAAAATGTAGATTAATATCTTCCATGGGAACAACTTGTGCAAACCCTCCACCAGTAGCACCACCTTTGATACCAAAAACAGGCCCCAGAGAAGGTTCTCTTAAAGTTACAATGCTTGAATATCCTAGTTTATTTAATCCATCATTGATACCAATACTTACAGTTGTTTTACCCTCACCAAGCGGAGTAGGATTAATTGATGTTACAAGTATTAATTTTCCTTTTTTATTACCTTTGACCTTTGAATTTATTTTAGCTTTATATTTTCCATATAATTCTAACTCTTCACTATTAATTCCTATACTATTAGCAATATCAATAATATTTTTTAATTCATAGTTATGAGCAATTTCTATATCAGATTTCATGAGATCACCTCTATATAAATTATAACACATCTTTCTTTACTTTAAAATCTAGTTATATTATAATATTGGGCAGGTGGTATTTATGGATGATATTATCAAAATTAAAGATTTATCATTTTCTTATGATAAGAAGATGCTTTATGATGGTTTTTCATTAACACTTAAAACAGGAACGTTTGCAACTATAATGGGTAAAAGTGGTAGTGGTAAAAGTACATTAGCTAAAATAATGTCTGGGGTGATTAATAGTAAATCCTATATCAAAATAAATAACATGTTTGTTAATGCAAAAAATATGAAAAGTATAAGAAAAAGTGTTGGTTTTGTTGCTGAAAATTCTAACAATTTATTTGTATTTGATACAGTTGAAGAAAATATTTATTTTGCCTTAAAAAGCTATGGATATGAGCGTAAGGATGTTGAGAATATCATAAAAAAAATAAGTAAAAAACTTGATATTGAATATTTGTTATCGTTGCAAACAAATAGTTTGTCAGGTGGTGAAAGACAATTGATAGCGTTACTTGTGGCCTTATCACATCATCCAAATTTATTAATAATTGATGATGGCTTAAATATGGTTGATAATAATCGGCGTGAAAATATATTTAAATTTTTGAAGAATTTGAATAAAAAAGGTTTAACTATTATTAATTTTACGCATGATAGTGAAGATTTATTAAAGGGAAATGAAATAATAATAATTCAAGATGGCAAGATAGCTTTACAATCTGATTTAAAACATGCATTTTTGAATGACAAAATATTTACAGATAATAAATTAGCTTTACCATTTATCGTTGATTTATCGATAAAGTTACAATATTACCATACCATTGATGGAATATATCTAAATAGTAAACAGTTGGTGAATGATATATGGAAGTAAAATTTAATAATGTTAGTTACGTTTCTAATAAGAAACAAATAATCGATAATGTTAATATTGAATTAAAAGAAGGCAAGATAAATGGTTTTATAGGACCAAATGGAAGTGGCAAAACTACTATGATTCAAATGATTAATGGTCTCATATATCCTACTAAAGGTAATATCATAATGGAAGATGTTAATGTTACAAGCAAAAAAAATGATAATAATATAAAAGGTTTATATTTAAACATAGGTACGATAAGCCAACATATAGAGGAACATTTCTTTTGTGAGAGCGTTGAAAAAGAATTAACACTTTGCTTGGAAATATACAACTATAAAAAAGAAAAAATTGATAAGCATATTAAGGATGCAATTAAGATGGTTGGATTAAGTGAAAAATATTTATCGCGAGATCCATTAGAACTAAGTAGTAGCGAAATTCGTAAAGTATTGTTAGCTAAAGGTTTAGCAATTAATCCTAAAATTCTCATTTTGGATGAGCCAACTATAGGATTAGATGCAGAAGATAAAAAAAGTCTTATTAAACTTTTAAAAACTATTAAAAGAAGATATAATAAAACAATTATTATTATATCGCAAGATATTGAATTCATCCATCAGTTGGTTGATTACATTTTTGTATTTAAAGATGGTAGAATTTTAATTGAAGGTGATAAATATGAAGTTTTTAAACAATATGAATTGTTAGAAAAAAATGGTATTCTAGTTCCTAAAATTATACAATTTGAACTTCTGGTATTAAATAAAAAAAATATCAAATTAGGTTTTCGTGATGAAATAAATGATTTGATAAAAGATATTTTACGTAATATATAATATGTAAAATGTAAATTATATATTTTTTAAAATATATGATAAAATATATAATATATGATGTTGTTAGGGAGGTATTATTATGAGATATTTTATGACATTTTCTTATGATGGTACTGCATATAGAGGGTATCAAAAGCAACCAGGAGAGAAAACAATTCAAGAAGAGATAGAAAAAATATTGACTAAAATTAATAGTGAAAAAAATGTTAGTATAAGTGCGACTGGGAGAACCGATGCAGGAGTACATGCATTAAATCAAAAGGCTCATTTTGATTTAGAACATGATGTTGAAGAGGAAAAATTACGTGATAGTTTAAATAAAATGTTACCTGACGATATATATGTAAAAAGGATAGAAAAAGTTTCCGAAAATTTTCATGCTAGATTTGATGTTAAAGCCAAAGAATATATTTATAAAATAAATATTGGTGAATATAATCCTTTAGAGAGAAATTATGTATATCAGTATAATAAGAGATTAGATGTATCTGAAATGGAAAGGGCTTTGAAATATTTAGAAGGCGAACACAATTTTAAATCTTTTACTAAGATGAACTCGGAAAAAGATGATTATGTTAGAACAATTATTCAAGCAACATTAATAAGGGAAGTAAAAAATGTTAATGAAATTGTTATATCTTTAGTAGGGACAGGTTTTTTAAGATATATGGTTCGAAATATCGTTGGATTACTTATTGAAATAGGTGAAGGTAAACGAAAAAGTGAAGAGATTTATACCATTTTACAAGCTGAAGATAGAAGTGCTGCTGGGAAGATTGCACCTCCTAATGGGTTATATTTAAAAGATGTGTTTTATTAGAAATGTTTGAATTTTTATTATTAATTATAAAAAAATATAGTATAAAATTAAGGTTGAAATGTGTCTGTATTTTTAATATTAAAATGAGAGAAAATATGCATAAAGCATTAATAGTAAATTAACTGATATTTGAATATAAAGTTACTACTATTTTTGTAAGATAAAAGTGTACATAAAAAGTGTATGCTTTTATTTTTGATATTACATAATTGTAATAGTTTAGTTTTATTTGTATAAAATGTATTATGAGAAATGCAATTAAGTATTATTATAATATTGATGTAGATGAATTAAGGTATCAAGAAAACGAATATTTATTTGGTAATTTTATATTAAAAGAAGTTAATAAAAATATTGATTTAAACTTATATAATTTTTTCTTGGGAAATAATTTATATATTCACAAGATTATCTATAATACTTCTAATAATATAATTACTAAAATAGATAATAAGGATTATATTTTACTGGAGAAACGTAATGATGTTAGAATTGATATGAATCAAATTTCACAATTTTTAATTGATATTAATCCTGAAAAAAAAAGAGATTGGTCAAGGCTTTGGGAAATGAAAGTTGATTATTATGAGAAAAATATTATTACAATAGTAAATAAAGAAATATTAGAGGTTTTTCCTTATTATATAGGGTTAAGTGAACTAGCTATTAGAATATATAAAGAGAATAATGCTGAAACCACTTACAGTATTTGTCATAATAGACTGAATAATCCTAATGATTTTTATAGTCCTGATAATATAATAACTGATTATAAGGTTAGAGATATTGCTGAATATATAAAAATATCTTTTTTTAATGAAACACTTGATTTTAAAGAACTAATATTTAATATTGAGCATATGTTATTTAAAGAGGGAGACTATGCTTTATTATATGCTAGGTTGTTATTTCCTACATATTTCTTTGATTGTATTGAATCAGATCAAAATGTTAAATTTTATAGCTCAAAAATAAATCAATATGAACTTCTGTTAAATAGGATGTATTATTATCTTAGTACTAAAGGACCAGTTCCTAAGATTGATTGGTTAATAAAAAAAGTATAGATTAATCTATACTATTGATATTGATAACTTCTATAACTTCAGGAACTTCCTCTTGTATAGCAGCTTCAATGCCTTCTTTTAATGTTAAATCTAACATATGACAATTAGCACAAGCACCCATCATTTTTATATATACGATGTTATCTTCATATTTAACAAAATCTATATTACCACCATCATTGATTAAAAAGGGCCTAAGTTTATCAATGATATCGATAATTTTTTTTTCTTGCTCTTTCATTTCCATCACCGTTTGTTATTATATATTACAATCTTTCCAAAGTAAAGTCTTTTTTTATTGATAAAGTTATGTTATAATGGCGGTAGGTGATTTGATGACTAAATATAAAAAAGGACGTATAATACGTGGAACTGTCACTGGCATCGAATCATATGGAGTATTTGTTTCTTGCGATGAATACTATAGTGGATTAATCCATATATCCGAAATATCATATGGTTATGTAAAAAAAATCACAGATTATGTTAATGTTGGTGATGTCATTTATGTGGAAATATTGGAAGTTGATGAGAGCTTAGGACAATTAAAATTAAGTATTAAAAATATAGATTATAAGTGTAATCGTGGTGTTAGAAGAAAAAGGATTCAAGAAACTAGTCTTGGCTTTAGTACGTTAGCTTATAATTTACCTATATGGATAGAAAAAAGCTTAAAAAAAATAAAAAAAACTTCAAATTGTACGTTTGTAAATGATGTGAAACAAAAATTTTAAAGAAAAGTGACTCGTATTTTAAAGAGTTGCTTTTTGTTTTGTTACTAATTA
>CAVDCT010000020.1:0-26512 GCA_963607615.1 Roseburia sp. AF12-17LB | reverse complement strand
TATTAAATAATACTTGTTTATCTTCCATAAATATCTCCTCTACAAATTACTATTTTTCTAACTAATTACTAAATTGTAATTTGTATGATTAATAAACTATAACTCTATATATAATTTTTTTCTCTTATTTGTTACAAAATGTATATATTTAATTAATAATTTCCATGAAACAACACCAATTATAAATAATACTACACCAACAATTATTGATAGTACAAAACCTAAAACAGGATTTAAAGAATAACTTCCAAATTCAAACATTACAAATGGTACATCAAATTTGAATATATATCCAATTAATTTAACTAAACCAAATATAGGACATAATATAGCACTTATAATAAATGCTGGTGCTATAATTCCCAATGTTGGGAGGATAAATATTCCAGTTAAACTAACTATGATATAGAACAAAAATATTTGTCTTACTTTATTTGATTTTTTTACTTTTTCTCCATTAAATAATTCATTGATTGATACATTATAAATTTTACATATTTCTTTCATAATAGACGGATCTGGTAAATTTCTACCGTTTTCCCATCTACTAACACTTTTAACATTAACATTTAATTTTTCAGCAATATCTTCTTGAGTCAAATTGTTTTCTTTTCTTAAACTAGCTAAAAATTTTCCTATTTTATCTTGATTCATAATTTTATCTCCCTTCAAAAAATATTGTATATAACTCAATTAAATATTAACAGGACATATAGTGAGAGTTTATATTTCTACCATTACAAATTACTATTTTTCTAACTAATTACTAAATTGTAATTTGTTATTATCTATATCATTGAAATAATGGTCATAATAACAGTCATTCCATTTCCTAATAAATTCCCGATAAAATGTGCTGTCATTGGTACATATATATTTTTAGTATTAATATATGAAACACTTAATGGTAAAGCCCAAATCATAGTTAAAAATATTCCCCATATTGTTAACGAGTGTTCTAAAGCATATAAAAGCATCCCTAATACAGTTGTTATTAGAAGTATTCCTTTGCTTTTAAAAGAAATTATACTTTTTCTATAAAATGTTTCTTCTGCTATAGCAGGTAATAATATTGTAGATACTGCAAATATTGTCAATTTTAACCAACTATCTCTTTTCAATCCAATTGTCCCTGTATTATAATTAGAAAATACATTTTCTAAAATTGTTGTTATTATAAATGCTACCATAAAAAGTAATGCTGTAATTATTACTTGTTTCCAAAATTTTTTTCCACTTTTTATATTATTTAACCATTCTTTAAATGAAAACTCCTTTTTTATATAAAAATATATTACTAGCAACATATAAAATAGAAAATTTGTATAAATAAAATATTCCTTTGGTATAATAAAACAAGATACTATAAATATTATTTCTATTATTATTGGTATTATATTCAATTTGATATATTTACTCATTATTTGTTCTCCAATCTTTTTAACAAATTACTATTTACCTATTTGTTTAATATAAATATTATAACATAATTTACTAATAATTATATCTATTCTAATTCTATTTTATTATCTTCTTGTTCTTCAATTTTTCTTTTTCTAAAATCATCAAGATTAAAACAATCAATCTTGTTATCTTTTTGTTTGTTTGGAACACTAGTTTTTTTAATCTTTATTCCATAATCATATATTGAAATAAATTTTGATTTAATAGGGTATTGTCTAGTCGCCATAAATAATCCATCTCCTAATTTAAATCTCATTAATTCATCAGGCATTAATAATTCACGTCCCATCAAAGATTTGTCATTTGATATATTATAATTTAATTCATCTAAACGACTGGAAGTTGATACACGATTACTTGAGATAGTATATTTGCCCAACCTAGAACTTATTTCTTTTGCCGTTTCATTATCTGAAGTTAGTAAATAAATCCAGTTAGTACAATTGGATTTAATCGTACCAGCAGAATCTTTATAGGTTTCCTTTAACTGATCAAAATCTTGTAAAACCAAATAGAAACGAATATTTCTAGAACGTGATACAGTAATTTTATTAGAAATAGAACTTATAGGTGGCATGTTAGCGAACTCATCTAAAATAAAATTAATTCTTATAGGCATTTTACCATCTTTCATACTTTGTGCGGTATTTACTAATGCTTGATAACATTGATCTATGAATAGTGATGCCAGTTCGTGTCTAGATTCCTTTTCATCGGGAATAATTAAAAATACTGCCGTTTTTTGCTTACCAATTTCATCTAATTCAAAATCAGTATGACTCGTAAGGTTAGCAATACCTGTATCACTAAACATTTTTATAACTGTTGCAAGAACTGAAAAAAGGGTAGCTCTTGTTTCACCTTTTGCAAAGGATCCTGTAGCATAACTCATTTTACTTAAACTTCCAAAAGGTTTTTGTTGAAAATATAAATCTAATGAATTAAATCTATCTATATTTTTGTTTCCGTGTTCGACCAATAAATTATATATTGAATATAAATTTACTTGCGATTCATTTGGAGCGTCCTCTATGAGGGCATAACATAGTGCTGTTAAAACTGCATTTGCTGACTTTTCCCAGTACATATCCTTACTAGATAAATTTTTGCACAATGATTTAGTAAAGTTTTCTATCATATCACCAGCTTCATCCTTATTATTATTTTGATAGTATTTATATGGTAAATGAAGTGGATTCCAACCGTCACTTGCTAATGCATCCCTTAAATTAATTATTTTTATTTGATATCCTTTTTCTTTTAAAAATTCTGCTGTATATGAATACAATTCTCCTTTAGTATCGTTTATAACCATTGATTCACCCGCACATGCAAGGTTAAATATTAATGGCAATATACAACTTATTGTTTTTCCTGAACCAGTTGAACCTATTATTAATGTATGATCAAATTTATCAGAATAATAAAATTTACCATCCATACAAGTCACAGGAATACCACCTGACTTTAAATTTGAATTAATAGTCCATGCTTTATAATTCTTTTTAATTTCCTTTTTAGTTGCCCAACGAGATGAACCATATTCAAATGAGCCATCCTCTTCAGGCATTTTTCTTAACCTCTTTAATTTTAACTTTAACTCTTTATCATATTTTAATATAAACAACATCATAATTGTCATTAACAAAATTGAACCAAATAATAAACTGGCGTCAGTTATTGATTTAATAAAAGAATAAAAAATATTTAAATTCCATGATAATCTAATATTATTACATATAATATGTGTTAAGTTATAACAAACGTTAGCTGATGACAAAAAGGTTAAGATAATTAAAAGAAAGTAATTAAAATATTTTTTTAATTTTACAATTATCCCTCCATAAAAAAACAAGTTAAATTTTCTTATTAACTTGCTTACTAATTAATTTATATAATTTTTTTGTATCTCTAGGATCTAATGAAATCATGTATTTATTAGTTGAATTATTATTGTACTCAAAGATTATATCCAAAAATTGCATTTTTTGTTCGTTCCAAAAGTTAAATTTTAAAGATGAATCTATGAAACTATATGTTGTGTCATATTTTTTTGAAACATCTATTTTTTTTAACCTTTCTAAAATTTCTTTAAACTCTTTTTGTGTAAAAACAACTATTTTATCTGCACAAAAATTTCTATTAATTATTCCAAATTTTATTGAAACTTTTTCCTTATTATTAAGAACATTAAATATTATTTTATCACCATCATGTAAGTTAATATGATGATCGTTATCTTTAATATCAAATCTATACAATTGATTTTCATAAAAATCAGATATAATCCAATCTATTTGTTGAATATAAAATTCATAATGTTGTTTTTCTATTTCTTCATATGGAACAAAAGCATTATATATATTACTAAATCTATTATTTATAATTTTAGACATACGTTCTTCAATCATAATGATATCTTTAGAATTATTAAATTTATAAAATTTGATTTCATTTAAAAATATATTAATAGAATTATATTTACTAACATATTTTGAATAAAATTTGATATTGTTATAAAAATTAAATAAAAACATTTTCCTAAAAGCATCATGATATTTCATATAATTTTCATTTTCATGATAATCATCCATATCAAATAATACCTCATTATATTTATTTTTAAGAGTTAATTCTATTATTAGAGTTAACTCATTGTGTTGTATAAAATAATTATCTTTTACATAACTAATATATTTATCTAAGTTTTCTAAAAACTTTTCCTCACTGGAAATAGTATCTTTTCCATATAATAAATCACTTTTTAATTTAATAGTTTGCTTTGGAATTTTATTAATAAGTTTTTGAAGTATTTCACAATTTAATAACTTATAAATTTCTCCTATACAAGAATATGCACAACTACTTAAACAAATTTCTTTTAATCTCTTAGTTTGTTCATCATCAACTGAGATATAATTATTTCTCATCTCATCCCTCCATCTTTGTTTAAGATTTACTGCTTTTTTACTACTAAATATTATTATAGCACAATTTGCTCGTATTTGTTTGTTAATTCTGAATAATTAAAGATTTAATGGGAAAATTAAATTGGTGGTTAATTATGAATGAAAAAAGATTATTTGATTTAAGAGAATATAAAGATTTGTCACAAATAAAACTTGCTGACTATTTAGGAATAACTCAACAAACTTATTCATTATGGGAAAAGGGTACAAAAATAATACCATTAAAACATTTAAATAGCTTAAGCAATTTTTATGAAATCTCAATGGATTATATTGTTGGTATTACAGATGAAAAGAATAACTCAGGTATCATAAAATTAACAGAACTAAATAAAAATGAAATTGGCTCAAGAATTAAAAAGATAAGAGAAGATAATAATCTTACACTTCGTGATTTAGCAAAAGAATTAAATACAACATCATCAACTATATCAGCATACGAAACAGGTAAGACATTAATACTAACTGCCTTTGCATATCAGATATGTATTAAATATAATGTATCACTAGATTGGTTATGCGGGAAAAGAAAATAATATGGCAAAACATATTATTTTTTTAATATTCAGACAAATCATATTCTAACTCATTTATAATTTGTTTTTCTTCTTGTTCTAATTCATATTCTAAATAATTCATAGCTTGATTAATAAATTTTTTATAATTTAATTCCTGATAAAACATTTTATTTTTATATTTAGAGTACCTGTCATAATCATAATTCAATTTTTTTAAAATGTTATAATACTCGGTCGAACTCATATCCTTATTAAAATTATCCATACTACTTAATAATGCATCAATATTAATATCATATTTAGAATTTAAAACCCAGTTTTTGAAAACATATTTTTTTTCTAAATGATTAAGACCTGCGAAATTGCATATACGATTTAAATCTTGTGCTATCTTATCAATGTTTTCCTGTTTTTTATATGGAGAACTTTTAAATTTAAGATCTTTTATGTGTTTCTTTAAAAATTCTTTCTCTCTTTCCATAGTTTCCATAGATCGATATATTTTATAATTAGATAATATTTCATTCCCAATTTTTGAATACAATTTATTAAGTTGATTATTGTAGTAATATTTATTTTTATTAGATAATGATGTCCCATAAATTGCATTTAATTCCTTTTGATGTTCCTCCAATAGTTTTATATATTTAGCATATTGATATTTTGTAGAATCATGCAACAATATGTATTGAATTATATTATTAAGTTGATCCTTATATGGAACTATATTTTTTGAATTATATTGTAATCTACCTTTGGGTGGAAGTACATTATATAAATCAAGTAACATTTTATTTAAATCTCTTCGATATTTATCTCCAAATAATTTTTGATTCTTAATTTTAGTAAGTTCTGAAAGAGAAATATTTCCCGTTATAGATCTAAATTCTTTATCTCGCAATTTATAAAATTTTTCATTATCAATTAAATAATTAGCAATATTACTTTTCAATTTATAAATAACATCATATGGAATTTTAGGATTAGAAATAGTTTTATGATGTTCAAAAAAATTTATGTGTAAATGAGGATTGTCAGTATTACGATGTAAACTGCAATACCATGTTACATTATTCATTTTAAATCCCATACCAGTTAATAATTGTGGCATTATATTCTTAGTAAGGTTATAATAATCTACCTTAGTAATAAGTCCTTTGTTAATTGCAAAATCTGGTGGAAAAGAAATTACAAGGCTCCAAAGAATTCCTTTAGAGTCCATTTTTTTTATATCAGATAAATCTTTTCTTGCATCTATATCACCATTGGTAGACCACGAAAATGACTCCTTATCTTCATAAAGATATGAATCATTACTTGCAAACTGCATATAGTCTTTTAAAATATTATATTCATCAATTGATGTAGCATCTGCCTTCTTCTTATCACTAATATAACTTATTGTCTTGTTAACACTTTCTCTTAAATTATTACATTTTTGGTACTTAACACGAACCACAATATTTGAACTACTCATTATCTAACTCATGTTTCTTACTTGACATTTTCCTTATATCTTTAAGTACCTCACGATGTGCAACTTCAGTTACAGGATGATCTATTATTGATAAACTTAATTCATCTTCAGTTTGTGGAATTTTTAGTTGATTCATAAATATATCAGTTTGTTTAATAGACCATCTGCTATTAAACTCTATACGATTTATTACTACCATTAATTGCTTAAAAAATGCATCAAAACTTTTTTTAAAGGCAATATCAAATAGTTGCATAAATTGTTCTTGACTATCATTTAGTTTATCAATTTCCATTTTTTCTTTAATGGTACTATAAATAAATCTAGATATATTCATTTTATGCTTATCAGCAAGTAATTCAATTTCTTTTTTATCTTCAGGTGTGACTCTAATTGTAATTCTATCTTCTTTCATTATTTAGTATCCTTACTTATTAATAAATTTAAATTCTTTAAAACATACTCTTTAACCAATTTTTCTAATAATTCTTGTTGAGTTATTTTTTCTTTTTCAAGAATATTTTTAAATGCATTGTTTAGATTATCATCTATTCTAAACTTAATAAAAGTACATCCATTGTTATTAATAATATCACCTCCATAGTTTTATTGTGGACACAAATTAGAGTCATTAATTTTAATAAAATATTTGAAAATAGGACACAACTTTAAGCCTTTTGTTTATCAGGATAAGTGTGGCTGACAAACAACTACCCAGTGGGTAGTTTAGCCCTAATTTAAAGGATTTCCAAAGTTTCGCTTTGTCATACATATTCTTAAATGTCATACTTTTGTCTAACACTATTCTTTACCGAATCTTTAAAAATAGGGTTAACTGTCTAACAGATGTTATAACAAATATAGTATCTATAATGGAGATTAAAGAACCTTTTCTTTAAAATATTTGAAGCATAAATACTAGATCAAGGAACCTTTACCATTATCTATATTTCTATATTAAACTTAATATTAGTATTTATTATTTCATAATTATATTTATTTATAAGTATTTGATTTACTTCGATTATAACTGGATCTATAAGTTCTTCTTCCTTAACAATTTGTTTAACTTTATCAATTATTTCATCAATTGTAAAAGAACCTTTACCAGTTTTATGAAGTACACTTGCAACCTGAAGTGCATAGGTTTCTATTAAATTATCTTCCGAATGATTGACTTGGTTGCTGTCCTTGTATTGGTTGTAAGCTTGGGTATTTTGATTTATTGTTTTTATATTCATTCCTCCTTATTAAATCACTATCAATAATACTTTTAGGATCTTTAAGATCCGATTTATTATAAGAGCAGTTGGGACTCATAAGCATAAAGTGTACATGAATACCTGTCGAACGACCTGTTGAACCAATTATTCCAATTTTTTCTCCTGACTTAACAATTTGTCCTTCAGATACAACTATTGAATTATCCAACATATGACCATAAGCAGTATAGTAAGTTTCTCCGTTAACATCATGTTGTATTTTTACATAGTTTCCTAAACCATTAGGTTCATATCCTGTTTTATATATTTTTCCACCTGCTGATGCCACAATTTCAGTACCCTCGGGAGCTGATAAGTCAATACCACTATGAAATATTTCTTCATTTGTAAATGGATCATTTCGAGTTCCAAAAAGGGAAGTAATGGAGTAAGTGACATCTATTTTAAATGGAGCATTAAACTCTGATAGATTACCAACTGCAACTGCTGATGGGTCACCATTAGAACCATCTGCAATCATAATTACTAATGCAATAATAAAAATTATAATAATTACAGGTGCCGAAATTATGAATGCATATATCTTTTTAATATCATCCATTAACGACCACCAGCATTACCAAACAACTCCTTTTCTTCTTCTCGTAAATGAATTTGAATTGGTAAACGAGTATCTTGACTTATAACAAATAATCCCTGACCACGAGAAGCAGTTGTAAGGAATTGTATTTCAGATTCTGATAAATTCATCATTTTTTGAACTGCTTCAATTTCTTTTTGTCCTTGTGCCATGACCAAAATATAAGAACTATTATCTATAATAACTTGTCCAAATCTTTCAATGCCTTGTGAAGTAAAATCTATTAAGTTTTGACTAATAATCCATAATGAACCGTTATATTTTCTTATTCTTTTTGCTGTCCTTTTTAAAAAATCTATACCATCTTTATTGTTAGGATCAATAAGTAAATGTGCTTCATCGCATACAAGAATTACTTGTTCATTTCTATCACGACTTATTTCGTTCCAACACCAAGATAATATATTGAAGAACTGAGTTCTTAATATTGTTTCATCGGAATCAACAAGGCTATGAATATCCAAAACAATAAAGTCGGATGAATTATCCACATTAATACTTGAATGACCATTAAAGATCCTTGCATCAGCTCCAATTGTAGATTTTTTTAACATTGAAGAAATTTTTTCTAACGACTCAATAACATTTCGTGCCTCTTTATTTGCTTTTGCTTGTTTTAATGTCTCAACTACCTTATTATATAAATCTTGCATTATAGGGTAGTCATCACTTGATAATTTTGATAAGTCAGTATCAAAATCAATATTTTTATCTTTATATACTTCTATAAGTATTTCTTCAATTTTGGTTAACTCATAAGCAGTTAGATCCTGTAAATAATACTTTATAAAAGTTCTAAACGTTTGAAAATGTCTTGATAAATCATTATTAAAATTCTTTTTATCTTCATCAGAGTCATCAGCACCTTTTCTAACTTCAAGTGGATTGATTATTCCATGTGAACCTGTTCCACAATCAATCCATGTACCATTAATATTTTCACATAAATCCTTATACTCTCGTTCAGGATCTATAACAATTACCTTAGATCCACGACACCAATTACCTCGAATAAGTTTTTTTATTAAAGTAGACTTACCTGAACCTGATTTACCAATAATTACTGCATTTGAATTATTTCTTTTACTAGTTCTTTTCCATAAGTCAAAAAACAAAAGACTACCAAGAGAATCAGTTCCAATCATCATAGCATCGCCATCATCTTGCAATGTTTGAAAGATAAAAGGGAAAGATGAGGCAGTAGTCATCATAGGAATTGGAAGTCCGAATTCTTTTTCTAAATCTCTATACAATGTAGGTAAACACATTTTTAATGATCGTTCTTGCTCAAACATTAAATCAGTGCCACCCATACCATAAGCAGAAAGAGTAGTTTTTAATTCTTTTTTTGCTCTTTCCATATTTTCCTTCGAATCACCATAGCATAAAAAATTGACCGTCAACAATGAAAACTTTTCATGTTCACGATCAATTCTATTCACTAATTGAACATAATCGTCTAACTGGTTATTTAATACAACCTCATCATTATAATTATTTGTGTTCATTAATTTTGATTTTACTTCTGACATACTTTTTTTCAAAGTATTGCTTATATCAAATGCATCCATAGGAGAGATTGTCATAACCATACGAGTATGGTTAACGTTAGCAACTGCACCTAACCATGCAACACCAACAATAGATGGGTATGTTCGAAGTGTAACAACACTTACATAAGCATCACCTAGAATTATATCCTTTTCATTGATTTTTAAGCCATTTGGGGCGATTTTCTCTTTAAATGAGCGAGTTATACCTGTAGCATCTTTTTTGAAAATGTCGAGCGATGTGACAGGATTTAAAATAATATATAATAAATCTCGCCACTCTTCACTAGAAACCCTTTCACTATATAATCCAATAGAAATAAATTCCTGAATTAAATCATTTAGCTTTTGGTTAATTAATTGCTCATTTGTTGCATCTTCTTCCATAATTAAATAAAATTCTCGATTTACAACCCATTTTTTATTATTTAAATCTTGGACAAAATTATAATCTTCCTCTAGTAATTTTATTTTGCTTTTATTAGTTTCAGATTTAATTTTAGAACCTAGTAAGTTTAAATTATCATCAAGATTAATAGGTTTATCTACACTAAAAATTTTAACAGGGTAGTCAATTGAATTTAAAACCTTTTTAAGTTCTGCAACTTTGATTTTTTGTTCTTCATCAAATAATAAATGTAAATTGATAGATCCGATTTTGATTCCACCAACAATTCTATTATTATCCAAATAAACTAGGTTATTCCAAACATCTTGAAATGGAATAAAATCTGATATATTTTTGGGAAGTTTACTTTTCTTATTAATCAGTTAAATCCCTCCCTATATTTAACATTATTTTTGTTATTTCCTCTGAATATATATTATTTTTAATATTATTCTTTCTTATCTCATTTAATCTATTATCCAGATTAATTAATAATCTGATATAATTGGACATTGTCATTTTATTTTTATAAGCATTTCTTTTTAAAGCTTGTTTTTCTTTTTTATTTAGTCTTAACGTTAAATGAGTGTTATATAGTTTCAATCTATTATTTATATTTCAATCCTCCTTATAAGAAATAGTTTCTAAATGCTCTAATACACCTGAATAATCATAAGAACGAAGTATACCATTATTAAGTAAAGCAACAGGAATTAATTTATAATCATAACATAGAGTTCCATCAATTTGTTTTAATATTCTTGATTTTCTCAAGGCTTTTAAAATTCCGTTATCCTTTACATCAGGATCTAAAAAAACATGACCTTTATCTAAATAAGCATCACTTAAATCTGCCGTTACTTCAATCTCTTGATTTTTATTTGAGATTGTTAATTTCATCCTTTTACTTTCATAAGTCGAAACATTAACAAACCATAGTGTATTATTATATTTTAATTTTTTTCTTTTATCTATAATTAATCCTCCTTATATATGAACATCAAATATATATCCATATTTTTCTTTAGTTTCTTTAATTAACTCAATCATTTTATTTTCATCTTTATATAAATTTGATAACTTATAAGCAACTTCATCTGCAATTCTTATATCATTGGTATAAACACAAAACATACCATTTTCCGAATCATAATTTAACTTATTATTTAGTGAACTTGATGATTTTTCTAAATACTCAAAAAAGGCATCGTTATAGCAATGACCATCTCCATAAGGTATATTACTCTTAATTTCATTAACCCAGTCATAACAATAATCACTTTGATCTAATAAAACTGAAAAATTCTCATCTTTAAAACTGATTATTTTAAAAGGACTTATTTGTTTATTAAACCAAGATTCAAATTTCTTATATTCTTTTTCCTTATATAATACATCAGACAAAAATAATTCTGAATCTAGGTTTTTATTTACTTCATTAAGATAATCACCAATTGCATCATAACGAGTAGCTCCCATATCTTTTCTGATTTCCTCATATTCTTGCAAAATACTCATTTCTTATCCCTCCATTTTTCTTCTTCTCGTGAACATTCACCTGATACTATACACGAGCATACTGCAAATAAAAAAAAGAATAGTAAAAATACTATTCCTAAAATCTTTTCCAACATTTTACCTCCAACAAAAAAACGACATATTAGTCGTTAATTATCATATTATATAAATTTCTTTTATACTATTCCATTAAATATTGTACACTTACCATTACTATTAAAAGTTGCATTTAAAGATTTACCTTCAGAGTTAACCCAAGTATATTTATTTGAGAATGTAGTGACGTTATATAATGTACCTTCAACACCACCTACAATTTCTACAAACTCTTCATAAGTTAAACCATCACTAGAATTTATTTTTTCTTTCAATTTATCTACTTTAGAAAAATCAACCTTATCATTTTTTATCATTTCATTTGGAAACTCTGATGAAATTTGAGCAGTAACCTTTCCTTTAAATTCATCTAATCTTACAGTTATAGAAGTATCATCTGTTAATTCCCATTCATATTTCTTATAAGTTGATACTGCTCCCTCTTTGCTTTGATCAACCAATTTACCTTCAAAGCCAATTATTTCATTAACTTTTTCATATGTAGTATCAGAACTTAATTTTTTAATGCATTCAAATACATCACAATTCCCTTTGGATTTCTGAACTGTTTCATTTTTAGTTTTATCATTTGTTTTACTATCAGTTGTTTTTTGATTTCCACACCCAGTTAATCCAACAATTAAAATACCTGCTAAAATTACACTTAATATTCTCTTTCTCATTTTTTCACTCCTTCATAAAATACACGTTTATTATACCTTATGAAATTATTAATGTCAATGTATGCAATTTATATTAAATTAAATTGAAATTAATAATTTATTTTACTTTATAACACCTTTGTCTTTTTTTAAATATTAAAAATTTTTTTAAAATAGTTAATGCTGTACTTCCATTTGGCAAAGGAAGTAGTAACAAAAACATCAACAATGGTGGAATACAAAAGAATATTACCTTTAACTTATATTGAGTAATAAATAAAGAAAATAGGTAACCAATACCAAGTGAAATTGCAATTGCTATACACTCAAATATTCCAAATCCCTTAAATATTTCTTTTTTTGTTTTTATATTTTTAGGAATTAAATACATTAATACCACTTCCTATCAAAATTACTATTTGCTTCAAGCCCTGAATTGCTCATATATTGATTTCTAATAGGATTATATTTCATACTAAAAGGATTCATATAAGGATTTGAATTATTAAATGATGTGTTAGGTTTCTTTTTCATGTTTTCATTTGTATATTTTTTTATTAATTGATTGGCACCATAATTATTATGTTGAGCCATTTTTTCTTTAACATTAGCCATCTGTTCCTTGGTTAAATTACCACTACGACCATTAAACATATTTGAAATACCTCCTGCGATTTTACTACCACCAGATCTAATGACATTTGCACCCATACCGAGAGCAGACATAGTTCCTGCCTTAGCAATTCCTAATCCTGCATTTATACCAGTACCTACTGCCATAAGAGATTGAATATCACCAAATGCTGACATCATACCTGATTGTTGCCCAAGTAATGAACTAATCAGCGTTGGTGTGCTTATTATAAACAATAAAGCACCTATAATTAAAAAGATACCTGTAAGAGTTCCATTATCCTTTATTGCAGAACCAAACATGTTAAGCAATAACCCAATACATATAAATTGAACAATTGTAATTAAAAAATATCCCATTGTACTTTTAGTCCATGTTTCAAATGCTTTAGATTGATTATTTGTTAAACTGGTACAACAAAAAGGTCCAACTATTTTCATCAGTGCAATTTCCATCACTCGTTTTGCCATTTGAATTGCGACAAAGAAGAGTAAAAAGACTGTCACAACGGAAAGAATTATTAACATAATAAAATTAAGTGAATATTTATAACAATCACCAATACCTGCAAAACCACCTTCAGTAGAATTGATTTTTATTTTTTTCCAATTATTAATTAAATATTCTTTATCCGTTTGTTTCATTTCATCATCATATGATGTAGCTCTAATTAAAGCTTTAGATATGGTTCCTTCAGCTCCATTGGATTTATCCATACCTGATACGGTTATTACTGCATTAGTTGCTTTTGTAGAAAAATCATAACCAAATTGAAATAAAGGATTAATTAAGAACATCATAACTATTGCTAATATGACTCCACGATAAATTGTAAGTGGGCCACCTCTACCATCATTTTTTACGATATAATTCATAACGAGTTCTATAACTACTTTAAGAATTAACCATGAACAGGCAACAATTAATGCACCACCAAATATTTTATTTACATAATCATTATCAAAAAATTTATAACGCCAAATTTTATTGATTATATCAAAAAATCCATCTAGAAACCAAAGAATACCTTTGGCAATACTCCAAAGTGCATTTCTAAACACGTCTAAATACCATTTTTGTTCTACTTGACTAACTGCTAATATTTGTATTAAAATTCCTCCTTAATAGTTTTCTTGATTAATTAACTCAGAGATAACAATAATTTGTTTATTAGTGTTATGCCTACAAGTAATTATAGTAAGAGTAGTTTTGTCTAAATCTCTTGTAATAAGTGCTGTACCATTTTTTTCTATATCATAAATATTAGTCACTTTATATGTATATTTAATTCCACCATAGTATATATATGAAATATCTCCAATTACTAATTTATCTAAATTTTTAAAATATGAAACTCTGCCTGATCCCGAATGACCTGCAAGAATGAAGTTCCCTTTAGAAATATTAGGCATATCAGATCCTTTTAATATTTCAACATTACGATTAACATTGTTATAATATTTTTCCTGTGATAAACCTCTTTTAATATTTATCTTAGGAATTTCTAATACTGCAATATAATTATAATTAGTTTTACTTATGTTTTTGTTTTCAACTTCAACAAATTTATTTTCTTGTGTAATATCTTCAACAACTTGTTCTTCTTCAAAAAATTCTTGCACATTATCTTTTTCAATTCTTTTTAAATTATAATCTGAATAGATGTGGTATCCAATTATAAATAATCCAATTAAAATAAGAAAAGAGCCAATTACTAAAATTTGACTCTTGAAATCTTTATTCTTATTTTTTTCTTTTTTTATCATAAATAATAAATCCAACACCACCAGTAATAAATACTAAACCAATAATATCAATTATATGAGAATCATTAACTCCTGTGTTAGGAACTTCTATAACTTCATCTTTCATTATTGCTTTAACAATTTTACCATCTTCTAATATTTCAAACCACATCTTATCAGGATTTATTTTATAACCTTCAGGTGCTTGTTTTTCTATGATGTAATATTTACCAAGTGGTAGTTCATTAATAATAATTTTACCATTTGAATCAGTTCTACCAACATATACTAATTCATCATTTTCAGTATAAATTTCAATCAAAGTATTTGGTAGTGTTTTATCATTTGAAAAATCTGATTTAGTAAATTCTAGAGTCCCTTTTGGAAGATGATTTTTTAATAAAGTTGTATAATTTATAATTTTTGTATACTGATCTTTATACTTTAATTCAAAAGTATATTTAGTCTTGTCCAATATATGATTATTTATTGTTTCTATCTCTTGTAAATAATACTTACCTAAAAACAAATTTTCAACTTTAGCATATCCATTTTCATCTGTAATTAAGATTTTTATTAAAGTATCTTTCTTATATTTTAAATTACCTAAAGAATCATAAATATCCTCATTAGCATATAATCCTATTTTTACATCCTTAAGATTAATTTCAGTATAAACATAACCTTTATTAGTTAATTCTACTTTTTCTCCAGTTTTAGTTAGTTCTAGGCTACCTTTAACTGCTTTGTTTTCAAATTTAACTTCATATAAAATTCCAAATTCGTCATCATTTACTAATTTAGAATTTTCATCTATTGTAAATTCAACTGAATTTTTATTCCATAAATATCCATCTATTTTTTGATCTACTTCTTCTAAGAAATAAGTTCCACTTTCTAGCGGATATGGAGTAATTAATATTCCATTTTCATCAGTTTCAAAAACATCAATTGTTTTTGCACTAGGGTATGTTATTGTTTGTTTAACATATTTTTTAGTTTTTGCATTAATAATTTTGAATTTAATACCTGATCTTTTTATAACATCACCAGTATCTTTATCTATTTTTATAACTTTAAGTCTTGCAGTTATTTCTGCATTTGCAATTACTTTTTTTACAATTCCACCATCTTCCTTTACTTCAATGGTAAAATCTTTTGCTTTTTCATAACCCTTAGTTGAAGTTAATTGTTTTACAACATATTTACCATAAGGTAATGTTATATCAAAACTGCCTTGTGCATCAGTTATTAATGTTTTAACTAATTCATTTTTATTGTTGTATATTCCAAATTTTACACCAATTTCAGGAGTCATAATCCCTGTCTTATTATCTGCATATACTTTTATAAATTGAAATGTTCTTTTTATTACATCTTCAAAAACTTGAACTTCAGGATGTAATTGATCAAGAGTTACATCAAAGTAATATTTATTTGAATCTAATTTATACCCATTTGAAGCTTTTTCTTCTAATAAATAATATCTTCCCAATGATGGTAGATAATCACTTTTAGTAGTACCATCATCATTTGTTGTAATAGTTCCTACTTTTGTACCATCTTCTTTATAAATACCATATATTGCTCCTTTTAATGTAGCTTCACCTTGAGCTTTATTATTTTTAGTTTCAGAATCTGTTTTGTGAATTTTTACATCTCCACCAAATACAGTTACTTTTTTTACAATTCTAATAGGATCAATGTCTCCTCTTTTAATTACATTTTGTGAACTTGTAGCATAATAAAGTTCTATTGGGCTTCCATATCTATTACCTGATTTTGTAAGTGTAATTGTTAATTGTCCAACATTAGTTGCTGTTAAAGATAGGTTATTACCATTAATCGTTGCACTACCATTATCTACATTAGATATTTGGTAATTATTTAATACACCATTTGAATCATTTATATTAATATTTTGTCCAACTACCATTGTATCTGGAAAATTAGTAAAATTTGGCGTTGTATTATGATTATTAACTAAATCCATTATAGAATTCATTTGTCCTGCTAAAATACTATCATTTCTATTTCCTTTTAGTGTATCAGTAAAAAAACTATCAACATTTGGATCTGCTAATTTCCATATTAGCATTTGTGCTGCTAAATAATATGTATCATCAGTATGATCATGTGTTGCATCTTTATACCCATATCCATAATAGGCAATTTTTGAAATCTTATTCCATGTATCTAAAGGTATATTAGCTACGGCTTGTATATCCTCTGTGGTTACCTCATAAGTTGCATCTGAATTAATTTTCGTCATCGGTTGCACACAATAAACAAAATGTCCATCGCTAGTTCTAACAATAAATTGTCCTTTAAACCACATTTTGCTTTCTCCTCGTGTATGCATAACATAAAATGGACCTCCAACATAAGGTCCTGCTTTTATTTGTCCTTCATAAGTACGAGCATCTACTTTATTTATCCCTAAAAATGCTCCCACAATTGTTATAACAAATAATAATATTTTACTTAATTTATTCATTTATACATTCCTCCCATCAAAAAAAGACTTCTAAAAAGTCTTTTAGTATTAATTAAGTTTCTCAGTATGAAACATCCATCCTAGATTTTTGCCTGATGCACTTGAAACCGTAGAGCAATGATACAATTCTTCACCATTTAAATATGGTTTATAAGATTCTCCATAATTAGCACACTCTTCATATGTTGAAAAATCTACACGTTCCCAACTATATAATGGTTTATTATAATATTGATCTTCTGTGATTCCAAGAATATCCCACGGATTATTTGCTTTAACATTATTATTCGATTCTTCCTTTTGTTCTTCTTGTTGAACAGGTGGTTGAGTTATTTCGAAAGTTGTTGTTTTCTGGTTATTTTTGTTTTCGTTTGACTGAATATTTGATTTGTTTGAATTATTAGTTTTGGTCTCTTTTGATTCATTGTTTTTTGAAGTAGTATCGTCATTATTCACATCATCTTTTTTATCAACATTTTCATCTTTGATTTTTACTTCATCTTTAACAGCTTTTTTATTATCAGAATTCTTTTTTTCTACAATAGATGGATTATTTTTATTTTTTGAATCATATTTATTATGGAAATTATACAAAAATAAAACTGTTATAAAAATAATACTAATGATTAATAAACCAATCAATAATCCAATAATTTTCTTTTTGATAAGATCACCTTCTTTTTAGGAGATATTAACTCTTATTTTAATATATGTCAAATTTTTATTTATAAAGATATTGTTTTAAATAATCTAAATCATTTATTAAATCAATTAGATTACATCTTAACTCTATGTTTTTTATATGTTTATTTTTTTTATCATCAAAGTATTTTGCTAGAGTTTCAACATAATAAATACTTCGAATCTTATTTTTTATTTGATTTTTTGCTAACTCCACATTTTTTACTTCATCAAAGCAGTGGAAGTAATCTAGCATATCATAAATTCGATTAACTAAATTATGACTTTTTACGAATGAATGCCAAGTTTTCTTTTTCATATATTTTTAATACATAGCACGTTTCTTACATCAAAATCTTGTAAGTCAACAATTTCAAAATCTGAATCATCAAAAGATACAGCATCATAAAAATCAATATCATCATTATCAATTAAAATACTAATTGCATTTCTAATATTGTTCTTATCAATTATTCCATATCTTTCAACAAAATTATAATTAACTAATAAATGTAATCTATAAAGCATATCCTGTATTTTCATTAAAATATAATCACGATTTGAACCATATTCCATCTCATAATTTTTAGTGAAACCATCATATAAACTTTTGTTAATTTTTCTATCATCAAGCAAATATTTTAATGTATCAATATTTTTAATATCTTTACCTTCAATTTTACCCTCTGTTAAAATTTCATTTATTGTTTTTTTAAAATCTTTTTGATTCATTATTTAAAATATCCTAAAATCCATGATACGAATTGAGTTGTGACAAGTGCAGATACACCTGCAATTATTGTAGTTTTTATTTTTCGATCATAACTTGCTTTTTGATTATCATCACTTGATGCCATTTTAAGAGCGTAATCTTTGGCGACAAAAAAAGCTGTTCCACCAATCACGAACAACCTTAAATATCCCATAGCATCATTTATTAATTTTAAAACATCCTGTAATATGCTTTCCATTAATATATAGCTCCTAGCAATAGTTTTGTATTTTTGTTATAATATGAGTAGTCGAATAAAATGAGTGCTTTGTTTTTTCGACTTTTTTTATACAATAATTTGTTTATAAAAAAATCCCTCCCATTATGTGTTCTCATTATCGTATTCAAATTGTAATTTTAGTTGAATTCCTTTTTTAATTCTTTTTTTTATAACTTCACAATATTTGTCAGTAAGTTCAATTCCGATCCATCTTCGATTTAGAACTTCACATGCTAAAAGGGTAGACCCACTTCCACTTGTGAAATCCAAAACTAGGTCACCTCGTTTAGAATAGGTAGATACAATATATTCCATCAAAACAATTGGCTTTTGTGTAGGATGATATAAATCAGTTTCTCTTGCAAATTGAATAACATTTCTTGGAAAATTAGCTTCCTCTTGGGTATAACTAACTTTTTCATCACTTTTTTTATCACCTAAATAATTTATAGGTTTTGTTGTGACTTTAAGATTAACTGGAATAATACCTTGTGGAAAATATCTCATTGGTGGTTTAGCAGATGCAACAGCACCACATTTCGAAAATATCATAATATCTTCATAACATCTTAATGGTTGATATTTAGCATTTTGAAATCCTGTTACTTGTGTTTTTATCCATTTCCAATCATAACGATAGAATTTGGGATTACTCATCCTCAAACTACTACTAAATGGCTCATTGCCAAAAAGGACAATAGCACCATCATCTTTAATCAATTTGGAAAGCTTATCCCACATTTGATCAAATGGAATAATTTGATCCCATGAATATGATGTTACAGCATATGGCGGATCCGTTATAATTGCATCAACTTTAATTCCTTGTTCAATAAGATAATCCATAACTTTTAAACAATCACCCTTATATAATTTACCTAATCTTGTAGAGTAGTATGGATTACAAGTTTCTAAATTTTCACCTCCTTATCTTATAAATTTAGTTTTTTTATAACGAGATCCCTATAAACTCGTTATTATTTATTTAATTACATCAACAAATTTATCTAAACCACTTTTTAAACAAAATTTAATAATTGCACTTTTCCTAACTTGTGTAATATGTTTTGAATATGTTTTATATTTTCCAATTATTTCTTGATCCGTTAATCTATCAACAAATGTTGCATCAAAAATATCTTTTTCATCTTTATTTAAAGTAGAGTAAGCAGAGAAATAGCAGTTTAAAAAATTACTCATTTTTTCTTCATCTTTCATATTTTTAATTATAATGCTCTCAATTTTAGAATTAGTATTTCTTTGAGAAGAACCATATTTTTCCCCATAAGATGCAATTGACGATGAATTATAATTATACCCACACTCTAATGTAAGTAAAAAATTTTCTACAATATCAAGTGTTATAAAAATTAATTCTTTAAATTTTTCAATGGGATACTGATTAGCAACATAATCGTTTAAAAAGTCAGTTCTTCTTTTTCTCATAATTTCTTCCTCCAAACAAAAAGAGAGCAAAGACTATTAACAAGTCAGTTTGCTCTCTTGTAATTATTACTGCTATTATTAAAAAAAGGGGAAAAGGTTCTTTGTTGATTTTCATCATTATAATAATCTCTATGATAATTAATCCAACCCATATTATTCAATCCCCCAAAGTATTACGATATAAGACCATTTTTAAATACTTGTTGACTATAATAGCATTCGGTATTTTTTAAGTCAATTCCCAATTCGTGGAATAAATGAAAAAAGGATTTTCTTCATCCTTCTTCATAATTATGACTTATTATAATCATTTTATCCCTTGACTTTATAAAAATCAAACACTTTATATGATAAGTTATAAACTCTTTATAAACTCCTTTTACTTTGTTTAGCCTTGATTTACATAGTCTTTCGAGGTTTCATATACTAATATATCATCTATTTTGCAATCTAAAATATAACAAAATTTTGCAAGTATTTCTGAAGTAAAAGCATAATTGTCACCATAATAATATTTTTTCACTATTTCATATTTAACATTTGCTAATTTACTCATAGTACTTATTGATATATGTTTCTTATCCATTAAAACATTTAATTTAATTTTTACATTTCCAAAATCAGTTTCATAATCAATCTCCTTAATATTCACAATAGCCATCCTTTCTTGAAACAAAAAAAGAGTAGTATCACCAAAGTCAAGGATAATACTACTCCCAAAAATAATTTTTACTACTATATAATTATAACACAAAAATCGACATTTAAATTATTAAAAATAATTACTCAATTAAAAGTAGTTATTATATAGTTCTACTGAAGAACTTTAAATAAATATTCTAAGAAGTCATTTATATTCAAGAAGTTTATTTTATCAAGATATTCCAAAAATAATAAATGTATATCTTTTTTTGCAGATGATTTATTTAATGTTATTTCTAATAATTCTTCTTCTTTATTTATATATAATTTAAGAAAATAATACTTATTCATTTCATAATCAAGTTTATTTCCATAATTTTTTTTCTTTTCAGGAATGGATTTTTCGTAAGTTAATAGATTTATAATATAAGGATGTTTTTCTATTTGTTTATAATCAATAGCATAATCACTTATATTTGATTTAGAACCTTTAGTATCCAATACAAAATTATTTATATTAAAATCATTTTTTTTATTTCTAATTATATCTTTTAATCTTTCAAATTTATCCATAAACAACCACCTGCAAAAACATTATAACACATAACATACATTATATAATACTATTTGTGATTTTTTTCTATTTTATCAATATCATCCTTATTATATATAAACTGCTGTATAAGTTTTGTATTTTCAATATCTACATTAGGATGTTTGTCTTCACCTTCAACATATTTAACTAAGTGCCTAGACAATTTTTCAATATCCTTTTCAATATCAGCTGGAAAGCAACAACCATATTTCATGTCGATAGCATCAATTAATTGTAATGTTACAAATAATCCTTCTTCAACTTCATGATTCTCATAAACATATTTACTCAACTAAAATCACCTCGTTTGAGATGTTAACTCTCATGAAAAAATTAATCAAGTCAGTTTGCAAAAAAAATTAATTATGTGTATAATGGTCTCAATAGAAAATAAAAATACTAGTAAGATTTCTTACTAGCATATATATATAAATCGTTCAAAAACGATTGATTTTCTGGCAGGGGTAGAAGGATTTGAACCCTCGCGAATGGTTTTGGAGACCATCATACTACCACTATATTATACCCCTATAAATGCTCAATTAAGAGCAAACAATTTATATTATAAAATGATATATTATTATCATTTATAAACTAATTTAATTCGAAATGATATGTTTCAAATTTATACTTATGCCACCAAAAGTGCCACCAGTTCAAAACATAACATTTGATAAACCCAGTAGTTATAAGGTAAAATCAGTCTTTTTAACTTTTATAACAAAGGTTTTGGAGACCGTTATTCTACCATTGAACTATACCCCTAAAAAGCTTTGACAACATAAATTATAACATATTTGTTTAAATATTACAAGATAAAAACATATAATAATATTAGGTGGTTTTATGATTATTAAATATACAGATAATGAAAGAGATTTATTAGCTCGTTTAATGCGTGCTGAGGCTTTAGGAGAGGGTGGCCTTGGTATGCTAATGGTTGGTAATGTAGTTGTTAATCGTGTTTTAGCAGATTGTTATACTTTTAAAGATACAACAACATTAAGTAAAGTAATTAATCAGTCTCCAGGCGGTTTTAGTGGTACAAGTAGTTCATTATTTTATGGTTCTCCTACTAACAAAGAACGAAATTTAGCTAATCGTGTTTTAAAAGGAGAATATTATTATCCAGCAACTAATTCGTTATGGTTTTATGCTACTAATGGTAATTGTAGAGGAAGTTGGTATGATCAACCGTTAGCTGGAAAATATAAAAATCATTGTTTTTATCAACCTGAATTAGGGACATGCCCACAAATTCGTTAGTGTCATTAATTAATAAATTGAATAAAATATAAAAAAAGTATTGACAAACTCAATTATATTTTATATAATCAAGTGGTAATGAGAAATTATTACCTATTTGGGGAATTAGCTCAGCTGGCTAGAGCACTTGCCTTGCACGCAAGGGGTCAAGGG
This sequence comes from Roseburia sp. AF12-17LB, assembly GCA_963607615.1. GTDB lineage: Bacteria > Bacillota_I > Bacilli_A > RF39 > UBA660 > UBA5578. The sequence continues at coordinate 3,356 of CAVDCT010000020.1, read as the reverse complement.
TTCGAATCCCTTATTCTCCACCAAATTGTTATCAAACTCGAATTTCTTTAATATAATAGGAATTCGAGTTTTTATATAAATTTATTTTAAAAAAATATATAGAAAGGAGAAAATATGGAAAAACCTATAACAACATTATTTATGTTGGAATCGTTAGATGGAAAGATTAACAGTGGTAATAGTGATAATCTTGATGTTGATAAAGATTGGTGTCAAATAGATGGTGTTAAAGAAGGTCTTTATCAATATTATGAGATAGAAGCAACTACTGATTTTTATTCTTTAAATACAGGTAGGGTTATGGCTAAAATAGGTGTTAATGAACGAGAAAATTATCATGATAAGATTGATTGTAGATTCATTATTATAGATAATAAACCACACTTAAATGAAAAAGGAATAGATTATATATGTCATTGGGTTGATAAACTTATACTTGTAACAACAAATAAAAATCATATTGCTTATTCACTTCAAAATAAATATAATAATCTTGATATATTATCTTATGATTCTTTAGATCTTGAAACTTTATTATTTGATATTAGAAAAAAATATAATGCGGAGGCAGTAACTATTCAATCTGGTGGAACATTAAATGGTAAATTTTTAAGAGAAAATTTAATCGATTATGTAAATGTAGTTATTGCACCATTATTAGTTGGGGGAAAAGAAACTTCTACTTTGATAGATGGAGTATCTATAACTTCTACTAATGAACTTCACAAATTAAAAGCATTGCAATTGATAGAATGTAATATATTGGAAAATTCATATATTCAATTGAAATATAAGATTATTAAATAAAAATGATATAATTTTTATTATTAAATATTATTATTTTTAAACATATTATTTACATATGTTTATTTTTTTTGTTTACATAATATCAAATGTATTATATCTTTGATTGGTCCTTTAAACCCAATCAAAATATAGGAAATATTAAATTTTACGATTATATTTTTAATTAATAAAAATGTAAACTAAATTAATATAATGACTGCATGACATTTGATTGATATTTACATAATAATATGGTATAATTATATATAATTGTAACATAAGAGGTGATTATATGACAGTAGCTACTGTGCTAGATTTAGTAAGAAAACTTATTGATATTTTATTAGTATGGTTAGTTTTATATTATATATTAAAAAGTTTGAGAAAAAATGTAAAGATGGTTTTATTATTTAAAGGAATATTTTTTATTCTTATATTAAAGATAGTTAGCCATTGTTTAAGTCTTACGACAATTGATTATTTATTAAATTATATTTTGGAATGGGGAATTTTAGCAATTATTGTTATATTCCAACCAGAAATAAGAAATGTTTTAGAACAACTTGGACGTAGTCAGTTGTTAGGTAGACATAAAGTATTGACAGTAGACGAGCGAGAAAAAGTTGTTTATGAAATTGTAACAGCTATGGATGCTATGAGAAAAACTAGAACAGGAGCTTTAATAGTTATTGAAAGAGATAATAGCTTAAATGATTATATAGCAAAATCAAAGAAGATTTATGCTGACATATCTAGTGAGTTATTAGTTACAATCTTTTTTCCTAATAATCCTTTACATGATGGTGGTTTAATAATTCAAGGTGATAAAATAACTAGTGCTAGAGCTGTATTTCCAACTAGTGACAATGTTAGAATTAGTAAACGTTTAGGTACTAGACATAGGGCGGCTTTAGGAATTTCTGAATTGACTGATTGTATTTCTTTAGTTGTATCAGAAGAAACAGGACGACTATCATGTGCTATAGGTGGAGAATTACATTATAATTTATCTCCTGATGAATTAAAAATATTGTTATTAAATGAGTTAAGACCTAAAAAGAATGTTTTAATTGATGATGAAGATGATGGCGAGGAGGTAGTAGTTGATGAAAAAGAAAAATAATATTTTTAAACGTTTAGCTATTGCCTTTGATAAACATATTGTATTGCCAATTACACGTTTGGTATTAAAAATTACTGGTTGTTTTGATAAATCTAGTCATAAACTAGAATCTATTATGTCTAAACAAACAACATTATTATTTTTGTCTTTGATTTTAGCGATTATTTTATTTGTTGTTGTTGATCAAAAATTATTAGTTTTTAATAATAGTAGTGCTGAAATGTTTAAAGATCAAAAAGTAGAAGTTTTATATAATGAAGAAAGATTTGTCTTAGAGGGAGTTCCTGAAACTGTTGATATAACTTTAATAGGTAGTAAGGCTGATTTATATATTGCTAAACAATCTGCTTCAAAACATAGTGTAAAAATAGATTTAACTGATATTAAAGAGCCAGGAACATATAAAGTTGATTTAAATTATGATAATTTATCATCTATTGAATCAAGTGTCAATCCATCACAGGCAACTGTTATTGTATATTTAAAAGAATCAGAAAATCGAACTTTATCATATAATGTTATAAATTCAGATCATTTGGATAATACTATTGATATTGAAGATGTTTCTTTAAATATTGATCAAGTGGTAATTAGTGGTGCTAGTTATAAATTACAACAAGTAGCAACCGTTGAAGCTTTAATTGATGTTGATAAGTTACCTTCTACTAAACCAGGAACTCAAACATTAGAAGATATTACTTTAAGAGCTTATGATTCTTCAGGAAATATTGTTGATGTTGAGATTAATCATTCGGCTAAAATTACTGCTGAGGTAACATTAAGTTCTTCATCTAAAGAAGTTCCTCTTAATTTAGTTATAAAGAATGATATGCCATTTGGTAAAGCTGTAAGTGGTTATACTTTTAGTCAAGATACTGTAGTAGCATATGGTTCAGAAGAAACGTTAGAAGCATTGGCAACTAAAGGTATTGATATTGAATTTGATGCAAGTAAGTTAGATTCTAATTATAGTGGTACAATTGAGATACCAAAGCCATCAGGTATAAAAAAATTAGATACTAATAGAGTAGATTTAAATATTAATGTATCTAATAGTATATCTTTATCTAAATATAATATGACAGTTAAAATAGATGCATTAAATACTCCAGATGGATATACAGCAGGAGCAGCTAGTTCGCAAGATGCAGAAGTATTAATTAAACCTACTTGTGCTGAAAATATTTGTAGTGCTTTAACTAATGCCGATGTAGAAGCTTATGTAGATTTATCGAGTTTATCTAAATCAGGTCCTGGTACCTATGAAGTTCCAGTTAAAATAAAATCTAAGACAGCTAATGCACGTTTAACAAATTTTGTTTTAACTCCTGAAAAGGTAAAAATTAAACTTACTAAAAATTAAAATTTAGGTTCTTTGTCAAATAGTGTTGGTAACAATAAATTTGATAAATGAATTGTTTGTAAGGATGGTTGAAAAGATCATCCT
>CAVDCT010000019.1:0-28984 GCA_963607615.1 Roseburia sp. AF12-17LB | reverse complement strand
GCACAATAAAAGGATGATCTTTTCAACCATCCTTACAAACAATTCATTTATCAATTTTATTGTTACCAACACTATTTGACAAAGAACCATATAATTTACATTTTTAAATCTTTAATATTTACTTTATTTCATCATATAAAACTATTACTTAATAAAATTTAAACTTATAAAGATGATTCCTCATTTCCAAATATATATCTAAAATTTGTTTGTTGACGTAAATCATGAAGCAAGAATAACCACACTATAAAAACAATTATTAATAAAATAAAATATCTCGTAAATGTTGTTACATCTTTCTTCATAAAATCACCTACTTAAAACAAAATTACATTTTCAATATCTTGCTTAAATCTATACAACTTAGCAGGTCTTCCTGTTACAGATGGAGCTTTATCACCTGTTTCCTCAATCAAATCAAGTTTTAAAAATTTCTTTCGGAAATTTCGACGATCAAGTTCCTTAGTCAAAATCTGTTCATAAACCTTTTGTATTTCAGGTAAAGTAAAATCGCTAGGAAAAATCTGTTGTAAAGTTCGACTCTGATTTAGTTTTCCTTTAAGTTGTGCTATTGCTGAATCAATTACCCTACTATGATCATACCCTATTTTAGGTAATTTATCAATAGAAAACCACGATATTTCATAACTTGTTTTTTCTTGATGTAATTTAACTTTAATCTCATCAACTATGCTTATTAAAGAAACGCCAACGACTCTTTTATTAGGTACCCTATCAAGTTCACTAAAAACCGAACATTGTTCATATACTAAATTACTTAATCCAGCTTGATTAGTAACATTATCTTCAATTGTTTCTTCTAATGTCTTATCTTTTGTAACAATACCGCCTGGTAAAATCCAATAACCTTTATAAGGTTCTCTTTTTTTACGAACTAAAAGAATTTTAAATTCACCATTTTCAATTGTAAAAATATTGGCTAAAACTTCCAATACAACACTATTCATACAGAAAAACATCCCCTTTGTGTTTAAATTACGCAACTATTATATATAAAGACACACTTATTGTCAAATTCACACATAGTCTTATTACATTACCTTTTCTTAAGTATATTATGTTTAAACCTAATAAATGATAATTACTAATTTACTATGATATATATTATAATTAATAAATTTAAACAAAAAGAACAGATTATTCTGTCCTTAAAGCTTCTACTGGATCTTTTTTAGAAGCTATTCTTGAAGGTATTAAGCCAGCTATTACAGTAAGTAGCATACTAATTATTACTAGTGTAACACCACCTACCAAAGGTAATTTAGATAAATTAGATACATTTGTAATATTTTTTATAATAATGTTTATTGGTACATTTAAAAGCAATGTTGTCCCAATACCAATTAACCCAGCTATTAATCCTATAATGAAAGTTTCAGCATTAAATACACGTGAAATATCTTTTTTAGAAGCACCAATACTACGTAATATACCAATTTCTTTTGTACGTTCTAATACTGAAATATAAGTTATAATACCAATCATGATACTTGAAACAATTAAAGATATACTAACAAAAGCCATTAATACATAACTAATAATATCAATAATACTTGTTATACTTGACATCATTAAACCTACATAATCAGTATAATTGATAACATCTTCTTCTTTATCATTAGCTTTAACTGAATCATTATATTGTTCAATTAAATCTGACACTTTCTCTTTTGATTCAAAATCTTTTGAATAGATATTTATAGAACTTGGTTTAGATAAATCTACTACACCTAATTTTTTTAAATTATCTTCATATGTTGACCCATATGTTTCTAAATAATTAGAAATAACTTTTGTCATCTCTTCTTGAGAAAGTGAAGCTAAATAAGCCTGTTGCTCTTTTGTCAAAGAATTAATATCAAATTTCTCATCTGAATCTTTAAATTCAATACCTGTAAATACATTTTTCTTCGTATTATCTTTTTGTTCTTTAACAATATCAGAATCATTTATTTTATTTACAACATATTCAGTCAATTCTTTAGTATAGCCTATTTCACCATGACTAGTACTAACTACAGCTTCTGGGTTTGGTTTAATAATACCAACAATCTTAATTTCTTCGGCATTATTCACTATCTTTTTCATGTATTTTTCATCATCACTTCTATTAATCCAAATACCAGATTGTTTTTCATAATAATCTGTATTCAAAACTAGTTTAAAAGAAAGGTTTAAAATATCATCATATGTATAACTTGTTGTTTCCGATTTAAATTCTTCACCACTAACAACTTTTTTGAGCAATCCTTCAATTTCACTCTGATCTTTTAATCCTAATGTATATAAAGTATAATCACTTACCTCATTTTGTTCATTAACAATCAATACCACTTCATTATATTTAGTTGGCCAATGACCAGCAACTACATCATACTGTGACTTAAGTAAATCAGTATTATTTAAAAGTTCTTTCCACATATTATATTGAGATGTAGCCATGCTAATGGTTCCATTAGTACTATCAGTAAATCCTATTTTCTCCATAACTGGGCTTGGATTAACCTGTAATACTCCTTTACTTGTATCTTTACTATATAATTGTAAATCTAAATTATATGAGTATTGAATATCATTAGTAAGACTTTTTATATCCTTATTATCATCAAGATATTTTTTTAAAGATTCTAAATTATTAGTACTCATCTGAGATGTCATTGAAGTAACAACGTTATTTAGTATATCATCAGAATAAATCTTATCTAAATCATGTTCTTCTTTAGTAGCTGATTTGCCAGACATTAAATCCATCATTGCTGACATATCAACTGTGGATTCTTCAATTGTGATAGGATATGAAGATAATGTATCTTCTTCTATTTTTTTGATATAATTTTGAACCCCATTTGACAAAGAGAGAATAAGTGCAATACCAATAATACCAATACTTCCAGCAAAAGCAGTTAATAGAGTTCTTCCCTTTTTAGTCATTAAATTATTAAGACTTAAACGTAATGCTGTTGAAAAAGACATATGTGTTTTCGATGTATTATGAGTAGTCTTGCTCTCATCTTCATCACCATCATATGGATTAGTATCACCTGTTATTTTACCATCACTAATACGAACAATACGAGTAGAATATTCCTCAGCTAATTCAGCATTATGCGTAACCATAATAACAAGCTTATCTTTAGCAATATCTCTTAATAAATCCATAATTTGAATACTAGTATCAGAATCAAGTGCTCCTGTTGGCTCATCGGCTAATAATATATCAGGATCATTAACTAAAGCACGTGCTATTGCAATTCTTTGCATTTGGCCACCTGACATTTGATTAGGTTTTTTATTCATATGTTCTTCAAGGCCAACTTTCTTCAATACTTCTTTAGCTCTTCTTCGAGATTCATCTTTAGAAACACCCGATAAAGTCAATGCTAATTCAACATTTGCTAAAGCTGTTTGATGAGGTATCAAATTATAACTTTGAAAAACAAATCCAATAGAGTGATTACGATATGTATCCCAATCTCTATCTTTATATTTTTTAGTTGATTTACCATTTATTAACAAATCGCCACTAGTATATTTATCTAAACCACCAATTATATTTAACATTGTTGTTTTTCCACTACCACTTTGTCCTAAAATAGATACAAACTCATTCTCACGAAACTTTAAATTAATATCCTTTAAAGCCTGTTGTTTAAAATCACCTGTAACATAGGTTTTATTAATATTCTTTAATTGTAACATATTTCATCTCCCACTATAAAAAATTATAGCACTTAAATAATATTTTAACAACCAAGCCTACTAGTAATATATGATAAAACCTTATTATAATTTTCTTTTCCTAACATATTTTCTTTAAATAACAAACCTATTTTGTCATCTTTAGTACGAATAAAAAAACTATGTCTTCTCTTTTTTACTTTAATAATATCTTTATATTCATATTCGATAACTTCATTATTTATTGTAACCATTATTTTTTTATCATCTAAATTTAACTTATATAAGCCATAAGCTTTATTCGTATTACGATCATTTTTCTTGATACTTAAACTAACATACACTTTCGTTGTAATAAACAAAACCAAAGCCAAGATAAAAGTAAATATTACACCACCTATAAAAATAATTATATTATCAAATAATTCAGATTTTATTCCATCATACATTAACCATATATAAAGTAATATTCCCATAATAAGAAATATAATATTAGTTTTATATCTTTTATTTAGTAATTCCTTTTTCAAATCTTCTTTAGTCCATTTATATTCTAAATTCATTCAACATCCTCCAACATTTTTTTAATAAAAGCACCCGTATAACTATTTTCTACTTTTGTTAATTGTTCTGGAGTACAAGCTGCTACAAGATTACCACCTAAATCTCCACCTTCAGGGCCTAAATCAATAATATAATCGGCTGTTTTAATAACATCTAAATTATGTTCAATAACAATAACAGTATCACCATTATCAACAATACGATTCAAAATAACTAAAAGTTTTTTAATATCATCTATATGTAAACCTGTTGTTGGTTCATCCAAAATAAATAAACTTTTTCCAGTAGGCTTCTTTTGCAATTCTTTAGCCAGCTTAACACGCCCAGCTTCACCACCTGATAACGTTGGAGCACTTTGACCTAATTTGATATAAGATAATCCAACATCTGATAATATTTGTAATTTATGTTTAATTTTAGGATGATTTTCAAAAAATTCTAAAGCCTCTTCAACACGCATATCAAGTACATCATTGATATTTTTACCTTTATATTTTATTTGTAAAGTTTCACTATTATATCTAGTTCCACCACAAACTTCACAAGGAACATAAACATCAGGCAAAAAGTGCATCTCAATCTTTTTAACACCATCACCCCAGCAAGCCTCACAACGTCCACCTTTAACATTGAAAGAAAATCGACTCTTGTCATACGCACGCATTTTTGCTTCTTTTGTTTGTGCGAAAACATCTCTAATATCATCAAATACGCCCGTATAAGTTGCCGGATTACTTCTAGGAGTACGACCTATTGGAGCCTGTGAAATATCAACTACCTTATCAATATTTTCTAATCCCTTAATTTTTTTATGAGCTCCAACCTTTTCTTTATTCTTATATAAAGTATTAGCTATACTACGATATAATATCTGATTTACTAAAGTCGATTTACCACTTCCACTAACACCTGTAACGCAAGTGAAAGTCCCTAAAGGAAACTTGACATTAATATTCTTTAAATTATTTTCTTTAGCACCTAAAATTTCAATAAATTTACCATTTCCTTTTCTTCTTTTTTTAGGTATCTCAATCTTTTTCTTTCCAATTAAATATTGTCCTGTCAAACTATTTTCATTATGCATTACCTCTTCTGGAGTTCCTTCTGCCATAACACGTCCGCCATGTTCACCAGCAGCAGGACCTATATCAACTAAATAATCAGCTGCAAGCATCGTATCTGTATCATGCTCTACTACAATTAAAGTATTACCTAAATCACGCATCTCTAACATAGATTTAATCAAACGATTATTATCTCTTTGATGAAGTCCGATACTTGGCTCATCCAAAACATATAAAACTCCTGTTAAATGAGAGCCTATTTGTGTAGCAAGCCTAATACGTTGTGCCTCACCTCCACTAAGAGTTCCAGCACTACGATTTAAAGTTAAATAGCCTAATCCCACATTATTTAAAAATCTTAAGCGATCATTTATCTCTTTTATAATCATTTTAGATATTTCTTGTTGTTCCTTATTTAATTTCAAATTTTCAAAGAAATCACTCATCTTTGAAATACTTAATTGCGTTAATTCATATATATTTTTATTACCAAGTTTTACAGCTAAAACTGAAGAATCTAACCTAGCACCATGACATGTTGGACATTCTAACTCAGTCATATATTGTTCAATCCAATCGCGAATCCAACCACTTTTAGTCTCTATATATCTTCTTTCTAAATTAGTAACAATTCCCTCAAAATAATCTGTTGTAGTTCTAGTATTTCCATTATTAGATACATAATTAAACTCTAAAGGTTCAGTACTACCATATAAAATTATATCCAATTCTTTTTTTGTGAGCTTATTTATTGGTTTACTTAAATCAATCTTATAATGTTTAGAAACAGTATCCATCTGAGCTCTATTAATAGTTGCATCAAGATTATATGCTACAATAGCACCATCCAAAATACTTTTTGTCTTATCAGGTATTAATAAATCTACATCTATCTTTAATTTAACCCCTAACCCATTACAATCATGGCAAGCACCATATGGAGCATTAAAAGAAAACATACGAGGCTCTAATTCTGGTAAAGAAAAATCGCAATCAGGACAAGCATATTTCTCACTCATAACAATCTCATCGCCACCAACAACATCAATAACGGCTTTACCACGCGATTCCTTAACAGCAATTTCAATAGCTTCATATAATCGACTTCGAATATCTTCTTTAATTACTAAACGATCAATCACAATACTAATATTATGTTTTTTGTTTTTCTCTAAGTCAATTTGCTCTTGCAAATCATGATCTTCACCATCAATAACAACACGTGCATATCCATTTTGACGTAAATTATCTAACAAATCCTTTTGAGTTCCCTTTTCTCCGTATACAACCGGACTTAAAACCCTAATTTTTGTTTGTAATGGTAAATTTAATATTTGATTTGTCATCTCTTCAACTGATTGACTACTAATTGGTTTATTATGATTTGGACAATATGGAATACCAACTCTAGCATACAAAAGACGTAAATAATCATATATTTCCGTTACTGTAGCAACTGTACTACGTGGATTTTTATTAGTTGTTTTTTGATCAATACTTATAGATGGACTAAGTCCCTCAATAGAATCTACATCTGGCTTTTCAGAACCCCCTAAAAACTGTCTAGCATAAGCACTTAGCGATTCAACATATCTTCTCTGACCTTCAGCATATATTGTATCAAAAGCTAAACTACTCTTACCACTTCCACTTACACCAGTCATAACAATAAGCTTATTTTTAGGTAATTCTATATCTATATTTTTTAAATTATTTTCTCTAGCACCTTTTACAACTATTTTATCCATAATACCACCTCAAATGACTATATTATAACATTAATACTTCTATAAGTAAATTGACCAAAATGTATACTTATTACTAAAACAAATAAATAATTTTGTCACTAATCTTCTAATATTAAAAGTAACTGATATATACAATATAGCTTAAACTTTCTTACGCCTAAATATTTTACTATACATTTGTTCGTATGTCAATAATGTTACAAAAAAAACGTAATAAATATAAAATAGTATTACGTCTTATTAACATTAATTTTACTAACAAATAACTACTCAAAACAATCAAATAGAATTTTTATTTGAATTAAATTTATCCATTCCAAAACTTATTTTTGAATCATTATTTTTTATCGCATTCGCAATATTTTTTCCTTGATTAACAGTACTATTAATGTACTTTTCATAACTAGGCGAAACATATATTGGACTATCATCATTTTTATTTTGTTCTTTTTCGGCAACTATTACTTCAGTATCTACAACATTAGGAATAGAAGTAGCTTTTGAAGCTGAAGAATTTAAAATATTCTGTCTAACCAAATTACCACTAACTAAAACACCATTTTGAATAGAAAGCTCCTCTAGTTTTTTATCAAGTTCTACCTTTTGGAGATTACCATTAACATATAATTTTGTATCGGTTTTCTTATTTAATTCATTACTGGCTTGTATATATTGATTTCTATTGAAAAATTCACTATTTAACATTATTTAATCCACTCACCACTTACAAAACAATAATCTTGATAAGCGCAATCAACTATAGAAAAAGTATACTTATATTTATTAACATTATCTTTACTAGCACTCTTAACGATATTAGTTAATTCTTTTTCATAATCATTTGTTGTTAACGTTCCTCTACTAAGTTCTTTAGTATAATTAGCATCAGAGTAAATAATATAACTATTATTAGTTTTATTAACTGTTGCAAATGCTAAATAATTGTAAACATATAATTCAATATTCTTATCTGAACTATTAGCTTCGTATGGTACTCTAATATCATAGTACAAAATATTAGGAATATTAGTGTTACTACAATCACCATAATAAATATATGTATCAGCTGCTTGATTATATTTCCATGTACCTACATATTTAGATTTAGTACTAGTAACTGGAACAGAAAAATCGCTTAAAGTATATTTTGTTTTCTTATTATATAAATTTTCAATACGCAATTTTAAATATCTAGCATTAATTGAAACTTTATTAGCACTACTGCCACAATATTTTCCATTATAACTACCTGTATATTTAGCCATATTACCTTCATAAGCATCAGCTAAAGCATTATATAAAATATCATTATTAGAAAAATCACTTACTTTAACACTTTCCTTACTATGATATGTTGTTTTAACACTATTATCAACATGCATAATAGGATATTTTAAATTATTTGTCTCTTCACTTTCTAAAGTTAATTTAGGATACTCTTTCTCTTTTACCTCTTCTACATCAACTGTTGTTTTTACTTTACTATTACGATATTTCTCAATTGATTTAGATATTTTTGGAAAAAAGAAAATTGATACAATAATGATAATAGAACAAACCAATAATAAAAGCTTATTACTGCCACCATTAGAAGAAGAATTTCGAGTTATATTTTCATCTTTAGAATTTAATTTTTCTTCATCAGCTTTATTAAAACTCACTTTCGACCTTTTTTTGGGGGGACCAAAAGACTGTATTTCACCATTAGTGTTTCCATTATTTTTATAACTATTATTATTTAAATCATCTAATATTTCCTTACGCATCCTATCCTTTTTCTGTTGTTCTGTCTCTTCAACATTATTCTCCATTTTTATTCCTCCTCGTCTTAAATTAATGACTTTCTTACATAAACATCAACATCAGAAAGTGTATATAAAATAACATGATCAGCTTTTACAAATTTAATAAAACCTAATCCAGCTATAACTATATCATTAAAAGCACATACATCAATTTCATGTCGAATTAAATTTTTTAATTTATTTGTTTCTTTATAAAGCCTTGTTATTGTTAATGTATTAGCTAGATAAAAAGTTACACTATTTTCATGTTCTAAATCTAAACGTAACAAATCATCTACTAATAGTATTTGCTTACTTTTTATCTGATATGTCTTGGGCTTTATTTCTTTAACTGGAACAATTTTCTTCATATTTTTAGCATCAACTTGATCAATTATATTACCATCATCTAATAATCCAGGGGTATCAATTAATGTTAAATTAGAATCGATTTTTATTTTAATACTGTCAATAGTCGTAGATGGTAACATACTTGTAGTTATAACTGTACTTTGTTCAGTATAATTATATAATATTTTATTAATCATCGTTGACTTTCCGGCATTAGTAAAACCAACAATATAAACATTATTATCTTTTTGATATTTTCTTATTTTGAATAATAATTCATCAAAATTATAATTTTTAGAACTACTAATAATAATTGTATCGACAATATTTAAATTATATCTTTTAAAATAATTAATTAAATTAACATCATAAACAGATAATGGTAAAATATCTCTTTTTGTTAAAACCAATAAAATATCATTATTTATATATTTTTTTATCTCTTCTAAATTTCTAGGAATATTAAATAAATCAACAACCAATACAACTAAACTATCTGTTTTATTGATATTTTTCAAAATATTTATAAAATCATTATTATCTTTACTAATTAATTTATACTCATTATAATGTCTAATGCGAAAACAACGTTCACATAAAGTATTATTTATATCTTTAGTATATCCTTCTTTTTCCTTATCATGTGATTGCAACAAAGAACCACATCCAACACACTTATTCATAATACCTACCTTTAGTAAATAAATCTCTAGCTCTTAACTTCTTCAAAACTTTATGTTCTCTTTTTCTCTTTAAAGCTGCAACAAAAAATTCTTTGGGTGCTAACTGATCAATTAATATAGTTGTAATACCTACTTTATTACCACCATAAATATCATCCATAATCGAATCACCTATAATAGCAACCTCACTAAATTTTAATTCATATATTTTAATAACTGATAAGAACTTACGTGAAAATGGTTTACAAGCAAAAGGACAGCAATCTACTTCTAAAGCATTTTTAAAAAGGCGTACTCTTTTTTTAGGACTATTACTAAAAATAATTATTTTAAAACCTTTAGCTTTTAATTCATCAAATAGTTTTTTTACTTTTTCACTAGGTGTTTTTTCTTTTACCTTTACTAAAGTATTATCTAAATCAAAAAGTAAACATTTAATACCACGCTCTAATAATTGATCATAGTTGATTGTAAAAATACTTTCTTGATAAATATCTGGAACATATTTCTCCATTGTAACCTCCTCACCTTATATTTAAGTTTATCACATATACCATTTTTTATCAATTAATATATAAGAAAATAATTTTCAAATCTTAACACAATAAACAGGAATAACTAAAAAGTCATTCCTGTTTAAAGTTTTCTAACACTTTTGAATAATCATCATATCCATTATTAGCTAATGTACTTAAAATATTTAAATACGCAGGATCTGTAGAAACATTATATAATTGTTTCCCACTAGATGATTCTATATAATTATCTTCCTTATTTACTTTAGTAATATTATAAATTTTTTCTTTAGTCACTTTTTAAATTTTTTTCTCATAGTTAGTTAATACTTCATAACCATTAACATTTGATTTACTTCCACCAACTACTACTTCCTCTTCTTCAATAGTTAATATTAATTTTGAATTATCTAAACGCCAAGTTCCTCTGTAGCTAATTTGTTCTCCTTCTGAAGTAGGTTCAACATCTCCTTTATAATAAGCAAATTTATTATTATCAGAAAAATAGAATCCATCAGGATAACCACTTCCAACTGCTGAAGATTCTGATACAAGTTTTCCAGCTGTTAAAAATTCTTTTATAGCATCATTATTTTGATTACTAACATTATTACTAGATTCACTATTATTATTTGAAATATCATTGTCTTTTTCAATTATTTTACAACCAGATATTATTAATGTCATAAATACAATAAAACATAATATTTTAAAGTTTTTTTCATTTTAACACCTCTTGATTATATTACATATTATCCAATATTTTTTGTAAAGATAATATCAATTACAAAGACTCTGTTTCGTATAGATTACGATATATCAAACTAGATTTCAACAATTCTTTGTGTGTACCGGATGCTACTATTTTACCATCATCTACAACATGAATAATATCTGCATCCATTATTGTTGATAATCTATGAGCAACAATAATAACTGTATGATCTTTAACCAAATTATCTATAGCTTTCTTAATAAATTCTTGTGAACTATTATCTAAAGCACTAGTTGCTTCATCAAATAAAATAACTTTACTTTTTTTAGATAAAGTTCTAGCAATTGCTAAACGTTGTTTTTGTCCACCAGATAAATTAACTCCACCTTCACCAAGAATAGTATCATATCCTTTAGGTAATGACATAATATAATCATCTAAATAAGCCATTTTAGTATATTTTCTAATATCTTCTACAGTTATATCTTTATCAATTAATTCAAAATTTTCTTTTATTGTACGATTAAAAATAAAAGGTTCTTGTCGAATAATTGATATACTTTTTCTTAATTCTTCTTCACTTAACTTTTGAATATTAACTCCATCCAATAAAATCTCACCAGATATAGGATCAAATATTCTAGTCATTAAATTAAACAAAGTTGATTTCCCTTGGCCTGATTTTCCAACAATAGCAATTTTTTTATTAGGTTCTAAAGTTAAACTAAATTTATTTAATGTTGTATCTTCATTTGGATAAGCAAAAGTTACATCTTTAAATTCAATTACACCTGTAATATTATTAATTTCTTTTGTACCGAATTGTTCATCATCATATAATTTATTTTCTAATATTTCATTAACTCTACTAATAGATACAACTACTTTTTGATATGTTTGTGTTAAATTATTAATATTTTCAATTAACCACATATAACGATATACATAAAATGTCATTGCGATAAAGAAAGTTAAAGATATTTGTTTATAATAAAGTAATATTACACATGTTGCAAAAACACCAACTTCGAGAAAAGTTTTTAGTCCTTCTGTTAAAATATTAAACTTTCGTGATAATTCTAATCTATTTCCAACCTTGCTATAAGCTAACTTTATAATATTTTTAACATCATCAATTAGACTATGTTTAATTCCTAAAGTTTTAATTTCTCTTATTCCTCTAACAGATTCTGTTGTTAAAGAAATAAATGAGTCATTTTGTTGGCGAATTTCTTTATGAACTTTCTCTAATAATGGATTATATTTTTTTAAAATAAAATATAAAATTAATAAAAATAATAATATTTCCAATCCAATAATCCATGAATTATAAAAAATATAAAATAGAATTAAAATAGAACCAACTAGTGATGATAAAGTTCTTAATAACTGATTAAAAACCGATGATAAAGCCTCAGCATCATTTGTTACCCTATTAATTATCTCACCCGAAGATTTTTCTTCGTAAGCAACTGAAGGTAAATCTAGAGATTTTTTATAGGTTAAGAAACTAAGTTTAACTGTTAATGATGCCTCTATTCTAGATAACATCGCATTAGCAGTACAGCCTATAACACCATCCAAAATTAATTCAATGGCTAAATAAGCACCCAAATACATTAATGATTCTTTAACTTTTAAAGCTGTAATAGATTCAATAGCAGCTCCATTTAAATAACCCGAAAAAATTCCAGATAAGGATGCCACAAAGACTAATATACTAGCAAAAATTAACTTTTTTCTATCTTCTCGTATCAACTTTAATAAAGGTTTAAACTCTTTCAGACTTTTCATACTACCTCCAAAAAAATAACTACCCATTAGGTAGTTGATAAATCGTTAAAGGATGAGAAAGTAAAGGATACCTTTTTATGAAAAACTACACTATTTTTTAAATCAAACAAATTCATTTTCCTACTCCTCTCCTTTTTTATTCACATAGATTTTATCATTAATATTTTTTTATGTCAAATAATATTTCAATAACTATTTTAACACCTTTTTTCTATCTAGACTATTTATATATTCATTAAATTCTTTAAATAATAAATTAGGAATAACTTCAAAAAATTCAGTAACTGGACGTGCTATACCACCTGATAAATTAATATAATATTCATTAATTGATTCAATAGCACTCTCTTCATTTGTAAATTCATATATTCCAATTCTTTCCCAATTAGGATGTTCTATTTGATATACTTTATCATTTAAATAATATAATATAAAGCAGTGCATATGTTCGTCAGCATCTAAATCATTAAAATTATTATCTTCATAAATTCTTGTACAAAACATTTTACATGGTATATTTATCTTATCGAGTAATATTTTCATTAAATAAACTTGTTCAATACAAGTACCCATACCATACTCTATAATTTCTTCTAATGACATAGTTCTATATAATCTTCTAAAACCTTTCATATTACCAATATGTTTTTCACCAGTACTATCTAACCAACCATACTTTATATTTTCTTTCATAAACTGTAATATATCTTCTGGAGTTCTAATATTATCTATTATCATAAATCATCACCTATCTAATTTCAAAAAGCCTAACAAATGTTAAGCTTATTTAACTTTATATCTAAACAAATAACTAGGACGATGTCCTTCACCAGTTTTCATCTTTGATGTTTTTTCTACCTTATTAGCAATAATTCTCCTAAAAGCTGGATCTAGTAATTTTTTCCCTAGAATTACTTCATATACTTTTTGTAATTCACCTAATGTAAATAATTCTGGCATCATATTAAATACAATATCAGTATATTCTAATTTATTTCTTAATCTTTCAACTCCAGATAATATTACTAATGGATGATCGAACGCTAACGAATCATTTTCTACAATTTCAAAAGAATAACGATCTGTTGTCTTTTCTCTTAATACTTTTTTTATAGAAAAACTAATAGTTTCTGTTTCATTTGCCAAAACAATTTCTACGATATTATTTTTCTCTTCAATTGATACAATATCAAACCAAGAAGATTTATCACTTATTTTATTTTCTAATCTACTTTTATCAATTAATGCTATATAAGCAGTTGAAACAATACGCATTCTAGGATCTCTATTAACATTACCAAATGTATAAAGTTGTTCTAAATAAATATCTTCGATATTTGTTTCTTGCTTTAATATTCTTTTTGGTGCTTCATCCAAATCTTCATTTATCTGAACAAAGCCTCCAGGTAAGCACCATTTATCTTTGAAAGGATAATTATCTCTTTTAACTAATAAAATACTCATCTTCTTTTTATCAGTTTTTCGGTAATTATTTTTTTCTTCATTTGATACACTCAATATTAATATATCTGTTGTCATTGATAATTTTTCAAATTCATCTGAATTATAATTTGCTAAAAATTCTTCTTCTGAATTATAATTTGTTTCCATATATCCCTCCTATAAATTATTTTGATAATAATTTTTCATATATCTTTTGTGGATAATTATAATGACTAAAACGTAAACATTTTATTTTTTCATCTTTTATTTTTGTAACAATATTTGAAACATCATTATACCAATTATTATCTCCATCTATTGTTACTAACAAATCCTTATGTTCACTATTTGGAGTAATCATTATTTCTTGACTGGCTGGGACAATAAAAGAGTTAGATAAAGACCTATATGCTGTCGTACTAATAGCTCCCATAGGAGCAATTTGTAAGGTAGAAAAATTAGGTGGTACTATGCTTCCTCCAAGACTAAGATTATGTCCAGTAGAACCCATTGAAGTAGCAATGCAAAGTCCATCACCAACAAAATGTTCTAAAAAATCATTATTTACTTTTACATCTAAAAAGGCAGTTTTTAAATTACCATCTCTTATCTCAATCTCATTAAAAGAGTTAAATCTTGATAATCCATCTTGATGTTTTATAATAGTTTCTTGAATATCTACTTGATCGACTCTATATTTTTGATGTTGAAGTTCATTAATAAATAGTTCTAGTTCTTCAAGTTTTACTTCTTGTAAAAAGCCTAAATGTCCTGAATTAATACCTACATAGTAAATATCACTATTAAATTTATTAGCTTTAATCATTTTTAGAAATGAACCATCTCCTCCAATAGCAATAGCCAAATCAAACTTATTATCATCTACAACATTGAAATCATTTTTAATAAATGCTTCCCTAATTATTTTACCATTTTCTAGTGCTTTTGGTGATACAAATAATTTTATATTTTTGATCATTTTATCACTTACTTTCTTTTTACTTTAACTGTCACTTTATTTTTAATAATTTCTATTAGATTTTCTTTGATATATTCTAATACAACTTCTTTATTTTCTTTACGACTAGATTTGTTAACTTCAATACTTAAATCATGATAAATATCAAGTATTTTATCATATATACTAATAAAAACTACATTATCAGCTCCATATAGGTTATTCTTATCTACTCTATTAAGTTTTCCTGTAATTCCAACACCATAATCAGAATTACTAAAAATACTAATATTTCTTGCCATTTCTCTTGCAGTTTCAATACTATATACAGAATATGTATCAATAACTTCACTACTTACTCCCATCTTTATTTTATATTCATTAGAATAAGTAACAGCACTAAACTTTAATACTTCACTAGCACCTTCTATATCAGTTATAGCGCTTGCTAAAGCCCCACCAGTACATGATTCCATTGTACTTATAGTTTCATTATTATTTTTAAGTATTTCTACTAATTCTTTCATAAAATACCTCATTTCATTAATTACATACTTTTAATCTTATTTAACTTTTTTTAATATTTTTCCTAAATATTCATCAGCTTCTTCATTATCCCATGTTTTATTATAATTTCCATTTGGATATAATTTTGGAACCGTTGGTTCATCTATAATATTTGTTTCTCCTGCAATACATCTTTTAAATCTAACACCTTCATAGAAAGAATATAAATAACTTCCATTTCTTTTCCAAGATAAATCATTTAAAATTTTCCAAACTCTTTCATCAGTACATAATTCTTTAAAATCGGGTGTAAAATACATAGACACAGATCTCCTATAAAAATCATCTTTTGTATAATCTATAAAATGATTTAACTTTTCTAAAGTACAGGTTGTATCCCCTGATAATTTTATATTAATTTTATTACCATATTGTCTCCAAAAATCTGTTTCTGAATCTGAATGTGTTGTTATTTGAATACTATCAAAATATGGTAAACAATCTATTAATGTACCTTTTAATATTCCATTTGTACTCATTATTATTTTAAAATTATATTTTTTTACTATTTCAGCAATCTTTATTAAATAATATGCACCTATAACAGATGGATCTCCCCCAAGTAATAAAACTTCTAAACTTTCATCAGTATGCATTCTTATAAGTTTAAGAAAATTTTCAATATCATCTAACCTTACAATAGCATCACTTTGTCCTCTAAATTTATCTATACAATCTTTACACATCATATTACACTGATGACTAACTACAATATCAATATGATCTAATCTTTTTTCATTCATTTATATTTCCTCCTACTTAATAAAGTTATAGCGTTTATTATATGTTTATTAAACATCAATGTCAATGAGAAAGAATACCATATTCAAATACTAACTTATATTAATAATTTTATTTATATAAATTATTTTTTATAACGTATTTATAAACTTTACTATCTAATTCACTGTTTATATATTCTTTATTTTTAATTTTATCACGAATAATCGTAGATGATAAATAGTTTTCATTTATTTTACTTATAATAATATTATTTTTATTATATTTTTCAATTATTTCATCTATATTATCATTATTTCTTTTTATAACTAACAATTTATAGTTATTTAATATATACTCACTGTTTTTCCAAGTTTTAAATTCTTTTAAATTATCACTACCACATATAAAGTATATATCATTATCATCATTATTAAAATAATCTAATACTTGATATGTATATTTATACCCTTTATCTGCTATATCACTTACTTCTAAATTAGGATTATCATCTATCATAAGATTTAGCATATTATATCTATCTTTAAATGGTATTAACCCTTTTTTATTATAGCTAGATTCTGTTGGAACATAAATAACTTTATCAATATATCCCATCTTTATTAAGTATATAGGAATATTCTTATGCATAAGGTGTGGAGGATTAAAACATCCTCCAAATATACCTATTTTCACACTATCACTTACTTTCTATAAGTTGGAATTTTAAATTTATGACTACTAGATAGATGAAGTTGTTTTATTTTATCTCTTGTTTTAGGTTCAACACTTTCCTCATCATCCATATATTTTTCAATATCATCATAACTTACACCTAACTTATCTTCATCACTTTGATTAGATAATCCATCACTTGGTGTTTTATATAATACCTTTTCAGGTACTTGTAAATATTCTCCGATCTGAATGACCTCATTAACTGTAAAGTCAGCTAAAACAGAAATATCATGTACAGAGTCTCCTCCTTTAGTAAAGTATCCCACATATAGTTCATTTTTATTACTTGTACCTGCTACAATATATGTTTTCTTCTTTAAACTTGAATATAAAGCTGCTGTATAGTATAAAGTAGCCATCCTAAGTCTTGGTTTTAAATTAATATCACTATTAACTAAATTATCATTTGTAAAATTACCTAATTTATTTACTTCTTCTTTAAATGAATCAAATGTACTTGTTAAATCCATATCAATTAATTTAAATCCATAATAATCACTAATTAATTTAGCATCTTCTTTATCACTAGCTTTAGAGTGACAAGGCATTGTAACACCTAAAACATTTTCAGCACCTAGTGCTTTTGTAAATAAGGCAGCGACAACAGCTGAATCTTTACCACCACTTATACCTATAACAGCACCTCCTAAATTATAAACACTATAATAATTTCTAATGAAATTAATTATCTCCTCTGTTTGCTCTTTAGCATTAAAATTTCTCATATCTATATCCTCCTCATATAATTATTTTTTACTTATATACTCATTGATAAACTTTTTACTTTTTGTATTAAATCATTTTTCATATTTACATAATCAGTCGTAGCTGATACTGGATATTCATGTGGCATATTAATCCTTTTTACCTCAGGATATATAGTATCCATTTGCTCATTACAATATTTTGACTTTGTAAAAATATCAAGATCATCATACACTAATTGTCCACCTACAAAAATTGGTTTTTGTAATTCTACTAATTCAAAGTTATTTATAACTTTACTATTTAAATTATTAGCTGGACTAATGATTAATAAGTTTTCTTTTTTAACATTTTCTCCTTGTCTTGTCATAATATCAGCAATAGCATATCCTGTTGTTTTATCATATGCACGATATAATTTCTTATAATCAGGATTAACAACTTTAGCAATATCACCACTTACTTTAATTTTTGGTACTAATACACCATTTTCTTCTAGCGCTACTTCTTTATAAACACATCCCATTCTTCCAGATGGTTTTGATATATTATCTCCAACACCTAACATATCAAATTCTGCACCTTGCATAATTAAAGTTTCTATTGATTTAGCATCTAAACCATTACTTAAACATATTTTAGCTTGAGGAAATCCAGCTTCTTTAAACATTCTTCTAGCTTCTTTAGATAGATAAGCTAAATCACCAGAATCAATTCTTATACCAATATTATTTAAAGGTAAGTTGTTTTCTTTCATATAATTAAAAACTCTAATAGCATTTGGTATACCACTTTTTAAAGTGTCATAAGTATCAACTAATAAAATACAATTATTAGGATAAATTTTAGAGTATGCTAAAAATGCTTCATATTCAGTTTCAAATGATTCAATAAAACTATGTGCCATTGTTCCTGATGCTTTTATATTAAGCATATTAGCAACATGAATATTACTAGTTCCTGCACAACCTGCCATAATACCATAGATATCTGAATCAATTGATGCATCTAATCCATCAGCTCTTCTTGAACCAAAAGCTAATACAGGTACATTTTTAGGAGTAGCTTCAATTATATTTCTAGCTCCAGTAGCATGTTCCATAGCGCCATTTATAATAGATAGTAGTGCTGTTTCAATTAACTGAGCTTCAATTAATGGAGCCTTAATAGTAACTAAGGGTTCATTAGGAAATACTGGTGTTCCATCAGGTATAGCATATATATCTCCAGTAAACTTAATATTTTTTAAATATTCTATATATTCTTTAGGATAATTATTACGTCTAAAATATTCTAATGACCTATCATCATAATGAATATTTGTAATAAATTCTATAACTTTATCAAGTCCTGCCATAATTGCATAACCACCATTATTAGGAACTTTTCTAAAGAAGATATCAAAAACTACTTCTTGAATATTTTTATTTAAATTATAATATGCACTACCCATTGTATGTTCATATTCATCAGTAATTAAAGTATAATTTTCATTTAATCTCTTATAACCATTATATATTTTCATATTATTTACCTCTTTCTAATTTTTTAACAAGCTTAATACCTGCTTGCTCCATAAATCTAAATGCCATATTATTCCATTCATCGCGCTCATGAATACCATCAATATTAAATGTTTCAACAGCTTCAGTAGGAATAATAACCTCAACTTCAATGTTTAATTCATCAAATAATTTTTTTAATGGAATACTTAAATCCATTACGCAAATATCAGTACAACATCCAACTACTGTTACTTTTCTAAATTTTGGATTTTGCAATAATAATTTAATAGTTTCAATAAACTCTTTAGCCCATATCGCACTAGTAGAATTTTTTAAAAATTCATAGCAGTATGGTTCTAATTTAGATAATTCATCAACTAGCATAGCTTCCTTTGTACCTTTAATGCAATGTTTAGGATGAACATTAAACTCACAAGCATTCTCACTATGTCCTTCTTTAACAACAAATACCCCTGCATTATCTTGATTTAAATAATCAGCCATCATATTTTGAATCATTGGAACAATATGTCCAATATAAGGATCCGCCATAGGTCCCTCTTTAACAAAACCATTTACCATATCAACAACAACCAATACCTCTTCTATATCTTTTAAATTATTCTTTTTCATTTTATCACCTTCCTTTTTAACAATATGTTAATAAGATAAATTATATTATTAAGAGCCATTTCTTGCTCTTGTTATTAACATTATATTAAAAACAAATAAAATTGTCAATATGTTTTTAACAATTTGTTAAAAAGTTTTTTTACGTTATAAAAAAGCAAAGAATAAATACCCTTGCTATTGCTTTATCATTTGTTTAACATATGATTTTTGATTAACAGTTATAACTGGTAAATTTGGGAATATTTCTTTCATTCGTAATAAGTCACTTTCTAATCGCCTAACTTTTACACCATAATCATCTTCTATAGGATAAATACAAATAATACCCAAAGGATTAAAACCTTGTGTTACAATTTCACTCATAACAAAACCTGTTGTTTCTTGTATTTTTAAGCACTCATCTTCAAGATACTTTTTCGTATGAATTGTTGGTACAGGCATACGTGGTAATATATATTCTTTATCTAAAGCATAATTATCTGTATAAACATCTTTAGAATAAGCTGCGACAATATCTTTTGGCTCCATAATAAAGCCAACATTAAGATCATGATAAGTAGTCCATAAACAATCAGTTATCAAAGTTGATGATACAAAGTTTTGTGTTACATTTGAATCATAACCCGTATGCACTAAAAAAGAAAAAGGTATTCCATCACAAAATTCATTTAAATTAGTTAATTGATGTTGCCAATCTTCAATAACAATATTGCGACCATAATCAATAGCACTCTCTAATTTATCAAAATCATCTTCAATAGATAATAATAAATTTCTATAATAATTATAATCATTATATTCCATTATAGTTGGTAATTCTCGTAATAAAGCCATCTTAAATTTATTCATACTTACTTGTTTCCAATACTCATGTAAAATATCATAATAATACATACATTTCTTTAAATATAAATTTATTTGATTTAATTTACTTTCTAATTGCTGGTCATTAGCATTTTCAAATAAAAAAGTATTATCACAATACAATTGTAAATTTTCAATTTCACTAATTAATCCAGGCATTTTGGCATATGTTGGTCCTTGTGAATATACTAATATAGTAATATTTTCAAGTAAGCATTTAGGAATATTTTGTAAAATGAAAATCAATGTACGCCTATATACACCTATTTGATTATCATAAAAAAAGCGTTCATGTTCAGGCCTTAACCCAATTAAACGTTCAATCTTTTTAAAAAGAGATTTATTAAATTTATATACGGTATAATATATATCATTAACAGAACTATTTTGATATGCCAACTCAATCATACTAACCTCCACATAAATGTTTTTATCATACTATAAATCAATTATTTTGTAAAGAAAAAAGCAATACAAATTGTATTACTTTATAACACGTCTTATATGAAGTCTTTTCATAATATAGACACTATTGATACCTATTCCATGTGCTGGTGTACGTGCATGAATTATTTTACTATTACCAATATATATAGCTGCATGAGTAACAGTATTTCCACCACTACTATAAAAAACTAAATCACCAGGTTGAATATTAGATATAGGAACTTCAATTCCTACTTTTGCTTGATCCCTAGCAGTTCTTGGCAAATTAATACCAAAATGTTTATAAACACTTTGTGTAAATCCGCTGCAATCAGCACCCTTAGTTAAACTAGTTCCCCCAAATACATAAGGATTACCATTAAATTGTTTAGCATAATTTGCTATTGCAACTCCTTGTGGATTTGAAGCAATATTTACTGCTTGCTTTTTAGTTGTTTTAGTACTAGCTACTTTCTTAGTAGTATTACTTGCTACTTTTTTAGCAGCATTACTTGTTGCTTTATTGTTATTTAAAATATTGCTAGTTACTGTGTTATTATTAGCTACATTATTAACCATATCAACTGTTTGAGAAGTACTCAATTGTTGTATTTGTTCATTCATCATTATTTCTTGCGCTATTAATAAATCATCTTGTGTAACAACCTCTTCATCAATATCAGTTGCGACACTATAATTTAGACTAGCTAAACTTTCAGACATAACATAATTACCTATAGATTTAATGGTTGCTACTTTATTAGCAGTACTATTTAAAGCATTGCTACTAAAAACAAGTCCACCAAAGATACAATCTAATATAGCAAAACCACCTACAATGATTGACTTTTGATTAATTCTCAAAATATCACCCTATCTATATTTTCCTATTTTAACTATTATTAGAGTACCACATATTTCCATAAAGTGTCAAATTCGAGGAAAGTGATTATTCGCTTTATTTACATATAATTCTACAATTAGTATAAAAAAAAGTATAAAAATTATACTTTATTTTTGGAGTTTTTTATAAAATTTACGCCTTATTAATTTTAATATTACCTGTAATAGTATTCCTTAAGTACTTACAAAATAAATCTATAAAACTAGCTTTATCTACATCTTTATTAACTGTTATTCCTACTTTTTTTATATCTTTATCATTATCTTTTAATATTATCTCACCAATAATATCCCCCTTATTTATTTTAGCACCTATTTTATCGTATTTAATATCATATGTAATATTCTTTTTACCATCTACTTTTTTATATAATATTTTAATATCTTCAGTTGGAATAACATCTACTGTATCCATATTTGATTTATCTAACTTTAAGGTGTCAATAACACTATCTTTTGTATAAATTGTGTCCATAGCATATTGAGCAAAAGCATAATCTAACATTCCACTCACTTCATCATTACGTGTACCACTATCTGGTTCTCCCATAGCTACTGCTATAATACGCATATTATCTTGTTTCATAGTAGCTGTCAAACAATAACCAGATCCTTCAGTATAACCTGTTTTCAATCCATCAACACCTTGTTTAAATCTTACAAGTTTATTTGTGTATTAATATTACTATAATAAAAGATATCACTTCACAATGAAATGATATTATGAATTTAAGATTTATTCAAAAATTTTTTAATTTTCATGCTTTTCAATTACAATGTTTCTAATCCATTATTAATTTGAACTATACCATTTTATTGTTTTCTCATATCTTCTTTCAAACTATATTTTCATAATTACCTGCATACAATAAATCTTGCTTCATCAATTATCAAAAATCTAATATACAATTACATCTTAAACTTCTTAATTTATTAATCAATCTTATTGTCATTTATAATTTGTTCTAATTCATTATATACTCCATCTACTTCTTCTTTTAATCCTTCTATAGCGACAACATTCATTAGTGGTTCTATATATTCATCAATTTCAAATCTAACCTTATTTTTTTCAAAAACATATCTTTTTCTTTTTAAAACTTTTTCATTCGTTAAATCCAATATTTTTATTAGTGATTCAACAAATTCTTGATTGTCAGCATTAATAATTAAATCCTTTGACTCTCTTGAAATTTTTAAAACACTATCATTTAAATTATCATCTTTAAAATTCAATACTTTGATGGTTTTATCATTATAAATATTTTCTGTAATACGAGCCATTACAGGTCCACCATTCTTATATAATATTCTTGTTTGGAAATATTCTTCTTTCTTTTCATATTGATTTTCTATACAATATTGTATAAACTTTTTTATATCTTTTACTTTAAAACTATATTCATATTCTTTATTCATTTTTTCTTTTCCTTTCTTAATTTTGGATTTGGATAATTGTATCTAGTGAATTACTGATATTCAGGATATCCAGCCAAAAAATGTATACTAGTTTCTACTGCATCATCCGTGGAATGCACTAAATTTGTATTTAAATCAGTATCCCATAAAATTTTACTACCATCAAACCAATTAACATATTTTCCATTAATTTTTTGAGCAAAATTTTCTCTAATAAAATGTTTCCTTATATTTAATATTTTAGCATCATCTTTTACTAAAATTATCCTACTAGGTCCTTCCATTTGCTTTTGATATTTCATTCCATGTGGATGAAAATAACTCATCGGCTTTAAACCCAACATAGAACTTCCACCCAAGTTAGTATTATATGAAGTTATGATGTTTGATTTATTTGGAATCATATGTTCTATTGCAGAAGCGGAAACTCCTACTAAATATGATGATGGTTTTATCAAAACAACATTTAAATCATTTTCCCCAAAAAATCTTGGAGTCAAATTACTCAATTTTATCTTTTTGCCATATATTTGCCTCTTTTATTAATTGTAATAAACCAGCAAATGGTGTATCATTAGCAAATGTTATAACATAATCATAATTATCAAAGTCTATTTGATTTATAATTTTAGCAACATTGGATGATGCACATCTCCAATTGTATATATTTCCAAAGCTAGTTTCACCATTTGTATTATTTGAACAAATATATATTGTACTATTTTTTAAATTTTTATGTTCATTCCAAATTTGTTCATTATATCCCATACTATCTTTATTGAATCTAGTGTAAATAAATTTATTATATTTTTTTAGCAATAAAGCTTTTCGAATATTTTAATTGTTTTGCTAAATTTTTAGGATTTTTTTGTTTCAATACTATATAAACTAGTTATAGTAAATCTATCTTAATTACTTAAACCATCAATAGCTATTTTTAATTCTTTTTAATTTCTTCTCCTATCAAGAACTTCATATATAAAATCTAATCGAATTTTATACAATAAAAATCTTTCTTATTGAGATTAAACCAATACACACCAACTTTTCTTTAAAGCATGATAAAAGTAACGATATAACAATCTAATATTTTTCTTGAAAATAAAGGCATTACAATGATATCCTTTTGGTTCATAAAGATTTCTGTTTTATATACTCTGATAGCTCTAAATTTCAATTAATATTATTCATTATTTTACCTCTAAATTATAATGTTATTATAGCATATTATATTATATTTTTCCACTTTAAAAGTGCAAAAATTGCACTTTTAAATAAGATGATTGTACTTTTAAAATATAACCTCATCTATTATTACTTGATTATTTTCTTTTTTTACTTTTATTTCTTTAACAAATCTTTCTAAAAACATTTTCTTCTCGTGATTGCTTAAATTTAAAAAATTATTTTTTAAATTAACAACTATTTCTTTTATTTTTTTCTCAGCTGTTTTATATTCGTTAATTATTTCTAGTTTATTTTTGTTTAATTCATTATTTAATGTTTCTAATTTCGAATTAACTACATTTTTAATCTCTTTATATGTATAATAATCTATTTCATCTGTACTAAACAATTCTATTGTTTCACGAATTTTTTTATTTAATTTTTCTTGTTCTTTTTCTATATTTTTTGTATCACTTTCAAATACCTTTTTATTTATCTTTAAAATACTTTTATTATACTTAAAGTCTTGTATATTATCTAAGTATTTTAAGAATGAATCTTCGAGTTTAAAATGTGAAAATCCAGATGCATTACATATTGTATTTGAATGGTCATTGCACTGATAAGTTATATATTTTTTACCACTTTGCACTTGCTGTCTTGCATGATATTTACCTCCACATAAACTGCATCTTAATACTTTAAAATAATATGTATCATCTGATGAATATCTTTTTGAGTTAAATCTCTTTCTTTTCTTTATTAAATTTTGAACTCCATAAAATAAATTTTCAGATATTATTGGTGTTATATTCTTACCAGTTACTTCAAAACCATTTTTTCTTCCAACACCATATCTTATATTACCAATATATAAAGGGTTAGTTAGTATTGAAGATACTGTTGATTGATTCCAACGTCCACCTCTTTTAGTTGGAACATTTAAGTCTTTTAATTTGTTAGCTATTTTTATCATTGAATCTCCATCTAAATACCATTCATATATTTTGATAACATAACTTGCCTCTAATTCATTAACTTTAAGTATGCCTTTGCCTACAACATAATCATAACCAAATACACCATTACAATTTGTATAATTACCTTCCCGTGTTTTTTGTTCATAACCTAGAGTTACTCTTTCAGCTAAGTTTTCTCTTTCAAACTCAGCAAATATTCCTATAATTTTAACAAACATTCTTCCAACAGCATTAGATGTATCAATTTTTTCAGTTTGTGAATTAAATGTACAATTATATTCATCAAATAACTCTATTAAATAAATTAAATCTTTAACACTTCTTGTAAGTCTATCTAATTTGTAAATAAGAACATTGTTGATTTTACCTTTCTTAACATCTTCAATTAATCTTGACACTTCGCTTCTATCAATTAAATTTTTTCCACTTATACCATCATCTACATAGTAATCAACTATATCCCAGTCATTAGCTTCTGCATATTTAGTTAGTTTATCTTTTTGAGCATGAATACTAAATCCTTCAGTCGCTTGTTCTTCTGTAGATACTCTTGCATATATTGCCGTATGCATAAGTTACTAATCACTCCTCCCTAATTAGAAATGATACTTTTCTTTTCGTTTAAAATCTTTGGAACACTAGTTGTCATAAAAAATTTCATAATTTCTAATTGTGTCTCTTCACATATTTGAATCATATGTCGCCCTCCTTTTTTTTACATAACAGATTCATCTAATTATACGAATGACTTTTCTAAATATTACAAAATATTATAGTTTTTTGTATAAACCAACTAATTTGATTTTGTACGTCTATTTTTTTTAATCACCTTTATTTAAAACAAAAAAATACTATAGCAAATACTAACTATAGCATTATATCTACACCAGTTTATTGGTATTAACTAACCATATTTGTTTATCTGTACCCTTTCTCAAATATGTTTCATAAATAGAACTATAATCTAATATTTTTTGATGTTTTACTAACTCACGAGCAATCATCGCCATATCATTGGCACTCGAATAATGATCTTTTTCATCTAAACCATGACAATTTTTAAAGTTAGTATTTTTAAGTCCTAGTTCTTTTGCTTTATCATTCATCATTTTAACAAAATTCTCTTCAGTACCACCTATTTTTTCAGCAAGCGCTACAACTGCATCATTACCACTAGCAACAGTTATCCCTTTTAAAAGGTCATCTACACTCATAGATTCTCCTGTTTCAAGTAAGATCTGAGAACCACCCATACTAGAAGCATTTTTACTAACTGTTACCATATCAGTTAATTTAATAACATCATTATCTATAGCTTCCATAATAAGTAATAAACTCATCATCTTTGTCATAGAAGCCGGTGGTAATTTTTCATTTGCTTTATACTGATATAAAATCTCACCTGTATCTACTTCTACTATAATCGCACTTTTCGCATTTGGTGATAAATTATTATTTTCCTCAGCTGATACAGAAATAAACAATACAAAAAAACAACTAATTACAAATATTATCTTCTTCATATACACCTCAATAAAATATATGAAAAAAAGCTCGCATTATACTAATCTAATTATTTAAATAATTTTTTTATATCATGAATATATTATTAGTAGCAAAGGAGCAAAAATGAAAAGAATATATACACTATTATTACTAATACTTATGGTATTACTAATTCTATTTAGAGTTATTAGATACCGAAAATATACTAATAATTTAACATTAGATGAAAAAATTGAAAAGATAATGGAAAATATGTCAATTGAAGAAAAAATAGCTCAAATGTTAATAATATATCATCCAAGTGATAAAATAGATGACAATTTAATAGGTTTATTAAAAAATACACCACCTGGTGGCTTCATTATTGGTAATTCTAATATCACTACATATGATAAAACCTTACAATATATAAATGATCTAAAAAAATATAGTGACATACCTTTAATTATATCTATTAATGAAGAAGGTAGTACTATTCAACAACTTTCATATCTAAAAGATATTAATCCCATTAATATACCTGATATGTATTATATAGGAAAAACAAATAATACGAAACTTTCTTATAGAGTAGGAAAGGTTTTAGCACAAAAACTAAAAACATTAGGAATTAATGTTATATATGCACCTGTTGTTGATATCAATTCTAACCCCAATAATATTAGACTAGGAACAAGAAGTTTTGGAAATAATTCTAAACTTGTTAGTAATATGGCTTTAAATTTAATAGATGGATTAGAAAATAATAATGTTATATCAACAATCAAACATTTTCCCGGACATGGTGATACAATAAACACTTCTAACTCACCATTTCCTATTATAAATAAAACTTATAATCAAATAAAAAATGAAGAATTAATTCCATTTGAAGATGCTATTGAACACAATATAAAACTAATAATGGTTGCTCACATCGCTTTACCTAGCTTAACAGGAAACAATACTCCTGCTAGCCTATCAAAGGAAATTGTGACAGATTTATTAAAAACAAAAATGAATTATAAAGGATTAATTATTACAGATTCACTAACAAGAAATAACTTAATTAATACATATACAGAAGAACAAATATATACAATGGCAATAAATGCTGGTAATGATTTATTACTTATGCCACAAAATTATAATAATGCTATTAAGTATATTAAAGATAATATTAGTGAAGAGAGAATTGATGAATCTGTTAGAAAAATATTAAAGTTTAAATATACTTATTTAATTTATAATAACACATTAGATAAATCATACTTAAATAATCAAGAACAACAATCTATCGTTAGTCAAATTCCAATCAAATAAAAAAAGATACATTTTATTTAGTATCTATTTCTCTTATTTTATCCTCAGGTATTTCTGTAATTTTAGATATTTGAACTATATCCATACCACTAGTCAATAATTTCTTAATTATTGATCTTTCTTTTTGTTCTGAACCTTGTTCTATTCCTTTATTAATTCCATCTTCAAATCCAGATTCATATCCTTCTTTTTTAAACTCATTTCTAATCTTCCTCTGTTCTTCTTCATAAC
>CAVDCT010000018.1:0-29525 GCA_963607615.1 Roseburia sp. AF12-17LB | reverse complement strand
TTTTTTCATCTTCTATAATTAATATTTTTTTCATAGTTTGTCTCCTTTCATAATTGCTTTTGTAAGTATTCATATTATATCACTTTAATTTTCTAAATTATAATAATTCAGAAAATTAAATATAATTATTTTATAATTTTTTCTGCTTCAACTTTATCTAGGTTACCATATTTAATCATTTTATTTATAACTTGCCTCTGTCTTTCAATTGCTAAATTTTTATTTTGAATTGGATTATATAAAGACGGAGCATTTGGAATTCCTGCTAGCATAATTGATTCACTATCGTTCATATCTTTTGGTAATTTATTAAAATAACCTAAACTTGCTGACTTAACAGAATAAAATCCATTGCCAAAATATGAAGTATTCAAATATAATTCTAATATTTCATCCTTATTATAGTTACTTTCTATGCTAAATGCCATAAAAATTTCCGCAACTTTCCTTACTATTTTCTTATCTTGTGTAAAATAGATATTCTTGGCTAGTTGTTGGGTAATTGTGCTTCCTCCCTCTACAAATTTCATTTTTTTTATATCATTTACAAATGCCCTTCCAATGGAAATGAGATCTATCCCAAAATGTTTGTAAAATCTATGATCTTCAACTGATACAACTGCTTTTAAATATATTTGAGGCATATCATCAATTTTTGTATAATCTTCTTTTTGCCTAATTGTTGTAATTTTATCCTTTAATGGCATTTTATTTATGGCATTCTTATACATTTGATAACCACTACAAATAAAATAACTTCCTATACAAATAAATATTAATAAAACTGTTATTGTAATCTTTTTAACTAATTTCATATAATGCTAATCCCTTCTTTACTAAAAAGTAATTTATTGCAATAATATTATCATTTTTTATCATATAAGTCGTCATTCTAATATTACTCAATATTACAATTTTGTAATATAATTTAATTATGTATCAAGGCTATTTCTTTATTTTAGAAATAACCTTTTTTATTTTAGTATATAGAATTAGTATTTCTATACTTAATTTTAAAATTGCAATTAGCATACTTACTCAGCCTTAAAATAGTTAAATTGAGATGATTTACTCCACTCGTATGCACTCCACATATCTGTTTGATTAGACACTGGATCAACTAATGTTAATAATGCTCCCTCTATTTTAAGAGTAGGATTTATTTGTTGTCTAACTTTATTTATTATCTTAAATAAATCAGTCATACCTCTTAAAGCAAAGTATTCACTTTGAACTTTTATGATAACACTATTTGCACTAGCAAGAGCATTTATTGTAAGCATACCTAAACTTGGTTGACAGTCTAAAAGTATATAATCATAGTCATCTTTAATACTAGATAAGCAATTCCTTAAAGTATATTCTCTACTCATTGCATAAGTTAATGAATTTTCTAATGCTGATAAAGAAAGATTAGATGAAATTAAATCTACATTTTCACTATGGTGTAATATACTTTCCTTTATTTTAATTTCATCATCATTCATTGATTGCTCCATTAAATCAGTTAAAGTATATTTCAATTCATTTTCATCATACCAACCTGCATAAGTAGTTAAATTACTCTGAGGATCAACATCTACAACTAATACTTTTTTCCCTTGTTTAGCCAATGCTACTACAAGATTAAATGTTTTTGTAGTCTTACCAACTCCTCCTTTCTGATTTGTGATTGCAATTACCTTGCACTTACTTTCTTGCATATTCTCGCCTCCTTTCTTTTAATTTAACCACCTTAATTTAATAAGATGGCTATGTATTCCATTTCTGGCATAAAAAAAGAACTGACCATTTTTAATCAGTTCAAATATGTTTAATAAATTTTATTTAATTTTAAAATTAGTTCATCAATAGGTTCTGTATATATACCCTGTTTTAATTTATCATTTTTAAATTGTATTAAGGCATTTAAAATTATGTTAGTTTCTATATTCTTAATAGGTAGTTTTATTTTTTTCATTATAACCACACTTCCTCTGTTTCTTATCTATATTATATAGGAATATGGTTAATAAGTTAATTGTGCAATTTAGTAAAAGTTTTTCATAACTCCTACACATTTATTTTTTTAACATTTTTCAACAAAAAATATGTTTTAAATGTAAAAAGAGATTTTATTTTTTTCCTTTATTTTCAAGGGTTTAATAGTGTTTTTTCATAACTCCCCACTTACCAGTTTATATTTGTCGAATTTTGTCGATTGTTGTCGTTCATATTATCACTTCCTTTTTACACTATATCCTAATTTTTCAACTTTACTTGAAAATTCTGGATAAACACTTAATAAATCGGATACTGCACCTGTTAATCCTTGATTTTCAAAAGCAATATATTTTTCAATTAAATCAGAATTATCAAAAGGTATATTTTCAGGCCTATTAGGATATTTATAAATAATTATATTTCCTTGTTTCTCTTCTTCTATTATAGCATCTAAAATGTTTGAATAATAAATTTTATTTATAGGTTTAATTTCACTTTCAAAAGATATTACTTCTAATGACCATAAATAATCATAATGATTAAAAGACTCACCATCTAATTCATATAAATATCCTTCTTTATTATATAATTTCTCCAATACTCCAGACCTCCTTTCAACGAGTTCTGGTTTGCCATCTACACTGGATAATCGAATATCTAAATCTCCATTACCTTTTCCCATAAAAAGAAGTGCAACCACTTTATTATCTGTTGCGTATATACAATTCTTTTGATGAGTACTTCTATGGGCAGATAATAACTCTATTGTTCCGTCTGGACTTCCGTGATATACAATTTTTTTCACTTACTTCACCTCAATTAATTTTTATTTATATAAATTCTTTAATACATTAGTAAGACAATCTTCTGCAGTCAAATTACTATTTTCTGAAATCTTATTCTAATTAATATCACCAAATTTGATATCTAATTTATTTTTTATCGTATTATAAATATCATACCATGAATACACTCTATATATGTTTTTTCCTATGCATTCTTCATTATATCCTGCATTATAACATATAACTGGAATTTTAGATGATATTTTATTTATATTATCAACTTTATCTTCAATCATTATATCAATCTTATTACTAATACATATACTTAATTTATCTTCTGGAGAAAAAATAATTTGATCATAATATATATTATTTTCATTTAACCAATCTTTGACTATTTGTTCATTTTCATCTTTATCCATTACACTATAAGAATGTGAAAAAAAACTTCCTCTTGCTGTAATAATATAAATTTCATATCCATCATTTTTCAGTTTTGAAATCACTTCACTTGCGAATTTTCTAACTTCAATATTCATCGAATAATCTTTAAAATATTTATTCCAAAATAAACCATCAATCTCATGACTACTATCAAAAATTTCATCAGTTTCATACCCTTTATAATTAACAATTCCTTTATGATAGTTTTCATAATAAAATTTGCTTCCATAATCCAATTGCCATTTTTCTATATCTGTTAATACTCCATCTATATCTATCCCTATTTTCAAATAAATTTCCTCCTTAAATTAAACATAATTACATTAAAATACTTTGCTTATAAAAAAATTTAACTATTTTTGAATTTGTCATATTGTTATATCTTTTTTTATGAATTTCTTCAGTTATATCATAATCTTTATTAGTACATAATATTTCATAATCAATTTCGGCTTCTGAGCAATATTTATTAGTTTCAAAAAAACCATTTCTTAAATAAAATTTTTTTCTTCTTCTACTTAATTCATCTTTTGGTTTTTCTATACTTAAAAATATTGTTTTATATTTCTTATTCAATTCTTTTAATACTGTAGAACCATAATTTATATTTCTTAATTCCTTTTTTACAGCAAAAAACATTAAATAAAATGAATCATCACAATCAACTATATACTCAATTCCTATAAATTTATCGTCATCCAATATTGCATTTAAAGTTGACTTACCTTTCTTTATAGAATGTTTTAAAATCCAAAATGGAAATCTTTCTTTTTTAGGAAAAGCTTCAAAATATAATTTTTTTATTTCAGTTCGATATTTAGGATAGGATGTATACTTTATATTCATTTTTTACCTCTTTTTCAGCCTTTTATCTAAAAGTTTAAAAACTCTATTTTAACAAATCATCTTATTATAAAAATTTAAGTAGGTCCGTGTTTTAATACCACAGTTAATATTGATATTTTAAGTAGTTTTTTACTTTATGTTAAGTAACTTTTTTATTTTTTTCTTGTCTAGAGTCTTATAAAAATTTGGAGAATATTCTGATAAAGCGTTCTTAGAATTTAGAAAAAAATCTACTATTCTTAATTTGAATTTATCATCATGTATTTTACTTCTAGAATCTGGTCCAATATTTTTTATAAAAATACTAAATTTATCTTTGAGTAATTCACAATATTTATTACCCTTAAATAAGAGTACAATTGAATTTTCTCTTTTATTTATGCATAGATATTTATCGAAATTATTAATTGTATTATCATCATAAATTATTATTGCATTTTCACCATTTAATAATTTGTTTAAGCACCAATATATTGGATCTTCGTTATCGAATTCAAATTCAATATTATCTAAATTAGATTTTGAATAAGCGTCGAATTATATATCATCCCATATTGAAAATGTTATCATTTTTACTGATTCTGTTTCAGTTTTATATACCTTTTTTATAGTCATAAATGGAACAAAGTCACTATCATCTATATCGATTATTATTATACTATTTTTTAATGTAATTTCTTTTTTCATATTTCACCAGCAATGTCCAAAATTATAACAAAAATCCTGTTAAATATTAATCACTTTCACAAAGTTACAAATCTATTCAATTATAGCACAAAAAAGATAGATTTTATAGTAATCTATCTCGAAATTATATTATTCTAACTAGCTTTAATCTTTTTTATTTCTACTATAATCGAATATATATTGAATAATCAAACCACAATTATCTTTATATTTATCCCACATAAAATTTCTAATATCTTTTATAGCAGTTAAGTTATATTTGCTTTTCATATATTTTTTTACCCATGTATCAATAGGAAAAACATCAAATCTATGATACCCAAATAATAATATACAACTAGCTACCTTTTCACCTATTCCTTTATTTAACATTAAGTATTCTAAAGCATCATTACTATTCATATTATCAATTGAATCTATATCAAATTCTTTATTATTTATTTTATTAACTATTTCATATATATATTTATCTCTAAATCCTGCTTTACATTGTCTATAATCTTCTATAGTAGCATTTTTTAATTGTTCCACGCTTGGAAATAAATAATATTCATTATTTCTAAACATTACCTTATTTCCAAATTTTTCGGCTATATTATTTAATGTATTTCTAATTTGGGGTACTCCATTATTAGCGCTCAATATGTAACTTATTATTACTTCAAATCTAGGCTCATTAATCATTTTCAAACCACTACAAAATTCTACAATATCTTTATTATCATTATCTATATCAACCAATAATTTATTTAGACTATCATATTCAAATTCTAAATCTAAATATTTTTTTATAACATTATCAATATTATCCATATTGTTTGAATCTATAATTAAGTTATTACCTTCTAATTTCAGATTAACTACTCTATCTGATAATACAACAGTAAAAGAATTATCTTCTTCTTCTTTAAATCTAAATATCTGACCACATGTTATAGTTTCCTTTAAATTTAAATTTTCTACTTGAATAATCATAAAACCACCTAATAGTATTCTACCACAAAAAATAGCTAGTGAATACTAACTATTTTAATGAATGATAAATAACAATTAATTTATCTTTATTAAGTGATTATATAAAACTATAATTAAACACACTTACTAAGATGCTTTTAAAACTTTTTGCTTATTTTTTTCGTACTGTTTATCCAGCGTTTTATTCATTGTATTCATTTGCTCTTTTTTAGTTTGTAGTTTTTTTTGTAAATCATCTAACATATTTTTCACATTATGATATTCTGGTATATAACTTGCATATGGTTCAAATTTTATTTTAAATATTTCTTGAAGTTCTTCTATTTGCTCTAATGAATCATCTAAAAGTTTAAGTGTTGTTCCAACCTCATCTTTTGTATTTAATATTTCTCGTTCTACATTTTGATATCTTTCACGCACTTCAGTCTTTTCTATTTCTTTAGGTATTAGACTACTTTTTAAATCTTTTAGTCCACGATTAATTAAATGTGTGCCTAACATAACTCCGAAAAGTCTAGTATTTGATAAAGGCGCTGTTAATATACCTGTTGCTATACGTAAAAAAGATGAAAACATTCTTCCAGATTGATAAACATATTCTGTTGTCTTTACAACTTCATGTTCAACTTTAGCAATCTTAATTTCGAGTTCACGAATTATCTTTCTTTGTTCCTCAGCTTCTTTTTGTATTGTTTTTTCCAAATCATCTAAATAAATTGCTTTATCTTTAGTATTCTTAAAAGCATTATCTCGATCGATAATTTCGTCTTTTTTTTCTACAATTTCTTCACCTACACCAACACTTTTTCTATCTTCAATTAAAACTCCATCAATAGCTTCTACTTCATCCTTACATGCGACTACTAAACTTTCTAATTCATCTAATTTAGCTTTAGTTTTATAATTCTCTATAGTTTCAATTAATGTAATATTATCTAAAATTTCATAATCATCAAAATTATATTTTTCTTTCATTACAAGATACTTTTTTTTCAAATCATTTAATTTTTCTTGGATACAAGTATATCGTTCATCTAATTTTGCAATTTGCTCTTGTGTTTTTTGCTCATCTATTTCAGCCTTTATAGAATTGATTTCAAATTTTATTTCTGATAATATTTTTTTACTTTCATCGATAAAATTTGTGACTTCTTCTAAAATAATAGATTCATCTTCACGCTTATCAATTTCTTTTTCAACATCTACTATTTCATCATCTTTAATACCACTCAATCCTGTTTTTTGTGTTAATACCTCATAATAATCATAATTATCAAAATCATACATTTCAGTCATTGGATCAAATTCAACAACTTTATCTCCCATATCAATTAATTCATTAATATCAGTTGATGAAATCGTTTGAACATTTTCAATTTCATGAGATTTTTCACCAATTTGTTTTATTTCTTCCACTTTAGAAGAAGGATTAGATTTAATATCTTCCAACGAAATATTTGCAAAAGTATCATTTAAGACTTTTTTATCTTCTTCATCTAATATTGACACATTTGTCTCTATATCAAATGTTTGAAGTTTTTTCAAATAATCTTCAGCCTTTTTTCTTTCCTCTGCAGTATAAGACTCTTTCTTTTTTAGATATTCTAAGTATTTTTTTCTATATAATAAGCTTATAATTCGATCATTTACCGAACCCTTTGCTCCTCTATTTCCATTCATATTATCCCTCACTGCATTAATTATATCATTTATATCCTTTTATATAAAGAATTAATTTATATTAATTAAAAATCAAAAAAAGAATGTTTTTCATTCTTTTAATCTAAAGTTCCAAATCTATTCAAAGGGGTTAATCTAAAAATAACTTTTCCTTGAATTTGATCCTTTTTAATCAAGCCTATTCTATAATCTCTACTATCAGAGGATTTTTTACGATTATCTCCCATAACAAAATAATAATCCTCAGGAATAACAACATATCCATATAATTCTTCTAGAGAAAAATCATTAGTTATACATTCATTAACAAAATCTTGTTGTTCTTCGCCATTTATGTATAGTTTACAATTCTTATATTCTATATTTTCACCAGGTAACCCAATAACCCTTTTAATTATCTTTGTATCAGCAGCATCGGCTACAACAACATCAAATCTTTTATAATTTTTACTTGTTTTATTTAAGATTAAAACTTCTTTATCCTTTAAATATGGATACATTGATGAACCATTAACCATAACTGGAGTAATAAGAAAGGTTCTGATAAGAGCCACAATAAAAATTATTACAACATAGGGAACCAATTCTTTAAAGAAATTTCTTACCCTGTCTTGTGGTGTTAGTTTATTTTTATCATCTTTTTCTTTTTTTACTTTTTTCATTTACAATTACCTATTAAAAAAGGCCTTTAAAAGCCTAGTTTCTTTCTGGGATTTTTGGTGTCTTTTTAAGATTTCTTATATATCCTAATTTAGCTCTTCTTACTTTACCTTTTCTTGTTATAGTTATTTTATCAATAACTGGTGAATTAACTGGTAAAGTTTTTTCAGCTCCAACATTTCCTGACACTTTTCTTACAGTAAATGTCTTACTAACACCAGAACCTTTAATTGCCATTACTAATCCTTCAAATGCTTGGATTCTTGTTTTAGTATTTCCTTTAGAATCGATTTCTTTAATTTTTAAATCAACTCTAACATTATCCCCAACTTGAAATTCAGGAATATCTTTACGTATTTGTTTTTCTACAATTTTCTCTAATAAATTCACAACGTCTCTCTCCTTTTCTCTAATAATATGATCATAATAATAATAATATCAGCGGATCACACTAAATTGCATTTTACCATATTTTAAAAATATATACAAGTATTTTTTATTTAATAATTTAAAAAACATTTTTATTTTTTATATATCTTTTAAATTTATAAAGTTTCGCTGGTTTTTTGCCTTCAAATTTTCCAGTTCTATTAGTATCCTCAATTAAATTAAGATTAAGAAGCTTTTTCCTAAAATTTCTGCGATCAAATTTTCTATTTAAAATAGCTTCATACGTTTTTTGGATTTCTGGTAATGTAAATTCATTAGGAAATAATGCTTTTAATATATCCGTACTAACTATCTTACTTTGCAAAAATACTAATGCATCCTGCAATATTTCTTCATGATCGAATCCTAATCCAGGGATTTTATCAATTGGAAACCAATCTGCGTTTGAAGTATTAATAGTTTCCCTTAATACTTTAACTCTGCTAGAATCAATAACACCAATATATGCAACAGCGATCATTCGCATTACTGGAGAACGATCTACTCTACCAAATGTCTTGAATTGCTCGATTTCGATTTTATCAATTCCTGTTTTTTCATAGATTTCTCTTTTGGCACCTGTTTCCAAATCTTCATTATTATATAGTGCACCACCAGTTAAAATCCAATCTCCCTTATATGGTTCATTTTTTCGTTTAACTAATAATACTTTAGTTACACCCTGTTCAACAGTGAAAATAGCAGTTATAACATGAATACCTTGATTTCTATATAAAGAATTACTTTTTTTCATTATTTAATATCACTTAATTTTTCTTTAACTAATTTACTTACTAAACTCATATCAGCTTTACCAATCAATTTAGGATTTATTTCCTTCATTATTTTTCCCATATCAGAAATTGCTTGAGGTTTTAACTCTTCAATTGCTTTATTAATTATTAATAAAATTTCTTCTTCTGATAAT
Organism: Roseburia sp. AF12-17LB; assembly: GCA_963607615.1. GTDB lineage: Bacteria > Bacillota_I > Bacilli_A > RF39 > UBA660 > UBA5578. The sequence continues at coordinate 20,108 of CAVDCT010000018.1, read as the reverse complement.
TGTTCAGGCATATATTCATTTAATATTTCTATTTCTTTTTCAGTTTGATCAATTAAATCTTGTCTATTTCCTTTAGCAAATTCAACAATGGATTCTTTTCTAGTTTTTATTTGCTTACTAATAACAGCTATAACTTCATTGTCATCTAAATTTTTCTTTTTATTTATCTCTTCTAATTGAATAGCACCTTTAACCATTCTTAATACTGATAATTTTTCTTTTTCTTTATTCTTCATCGCAATCATTATATCATTTATTATTTTATCTCTCATATATCATTCTCCTCTACTAACAAATAAAGAGCTTTAAAAAAGCTCTTAGTATCAAATATTAATAATTATTTTTTTCTCTTCTACGTGTATTTTTAATACCTGCGTCTTTTTTCTCTCTTCTACGAACTCCTGGTTTTTTGTATCCATCTTGACGTTCGCGAGCTTTTTTAAGAAGGCCGTCTCTAGCATTTTTTTGTTTCATAGCATGGATTGCACCATCTACATTACCATTTTTTACTATTACCTTTGACATATAATTCCCCTCCTTTCACAAGCTAGCATTATTATAGCACTATTATTTTACGTTTTCAAGAAAAAAAGACATTTTTTTTAACAAAAAAAGGAAAAGGTAAATACACTATGACATACATTGTACCTTTTCCAAACTATTATAATTTACACGAACGTGATGAAACAATTCGTCGAAGTGAGCTTCCTAAACTTCGCCCTACTTCTAAAAATACACCAGCACCTTTAACTAAAGTAGATATTAAGCCACTAGTTATAGCACTTCCGCCTTCAACATTCAACAATTCTTTTTTATCAAGCTCTCTCATATAACCTCCTTTAATTACATGCTAACGGCCTTGTAAATCCATCAACAAAACCTACAACAAATGGTACTCCGAAAGATATTAAAGCTAAAGCCCCAATACTAATTTCAAAGCCTCCATCTACTTTCTTCAAATCCTCATTTTTTAATTCCTCCATCTTTGAATTCCTTTCTTAACTTATTAACTATTTCTTTAAACATTGTTGTTCTTCTTTTTTCTACTCTTATTTCTACTAAATTATCATTAATATTCACTTCTTCAGGAAGCTCACAATCAAAATATACTTCCCATACTTTTTTATTATCTATTAAATAATAGTTATCACTAAAACTACTAAGATGACATTTATATTCATCACCATTTATCTCCAAATAATTTCTGTTTTTCATAGAAATAAACGATTGGTCAACAGAAAAATATAAATAGTTATCGTCATCATTTTTTACTACTTTAGCATAATAAATACTAGATACATCATATTCATAAAAATATATTATCAAACTAAAAATTAAACTACTTATTAATAAAATGCTAATCCATGATGCTATTTTAGAACTAGATTTTCTATTATAAATTATTGAAGAATTATTAAATATATCGATATTGCTAAACTTTTGTAATGTTTTCAATTAATACTCCGTTTTCTAACACTATTTTTCGGTTATACAAATCTAAATTTTCTATTCTATGAGAAATTACCAAAATAGTTTTATTTTTATATTTGTTGAACAATTTTTTCAATATTTTTCTTTCTAAATTAACATCCATTTGATTTAACCCTTCGTCTATAATTAATATATTAAAATGCCTCAATAAAGCTCTTGCTAAAATAATTCTTTGACGCTCTCCACCTGATAGATTAAAACCATTTTCTTCAATAAACATATTATAACCTAATTGATTATTACCTAAAATATCTTCTATTTCACATATTTCAGAAACTTCAAGTATTTTATTTGCATTAACTTGTTGAAACATAGTCAAATTATTATATAAACTGTCTGTAAATAAATTTTCTGATTGACCAATATAATTTATGCACTCAATCTCGTTATAATCGTTTATATCTATATCATTTATAAAAACTTTATTCCTGCTTATCTCATAATATCGCATTAAAAGCTTTAACAAAGTACTTTTACCACTTCCACTACTGCCTAAAATAATCACTTTTTCTCCACTATTAATTTTAAGATTTATATCTTTAAGAACTTCTTTCCGAGCGTCATAGGTATAACTCAAATTTTTAAAAACAATACTTCCACGGCAAACTTCATTAGTAATGCCACTTTTTACGGGTAAATTATTAAGTTCATCAACTCTATTTAAAACCAAATCTAATTCTCTAAAAATTGATTCAAGATTAATTAAATTTTTAATTGGTTCAAAAAAGTAAGTTAATAAAGAACCAAAGGTCAATAAATTTGAAAAAGTAATTTGCTCATTTATCACCAAAATAGCACCTATACTATAAATTAAAATTAAACCACTTTCATCAATGATCTCTTTTAAAAAATTTTGCAAACAAATCATATTATCATACTTAAAAGAATGTTTCAACATTACAACAAATTTCTTCTCAAATTGATGATAAATGTTATCAATTATATGTAACCCTTTTATTGTTTCAAAGTTACTTATCGATTCAATTATATAATTAGTTGTATTTATATTATCCTTTTTTAACAACTTAATAGAATCATCAAAATATTCTTTGAATAATAAAATTATAAGTATATATAACACAAGAACAATAAATGATAATAAAAATAACTTAACATTAATAATCAATAAAACTATCATAGCAAGCAAAGCTAATGGGAAATCTACAATTAACGTTATAAATATTTTACTAATGCTATCTTTTATAATGCCAATATCTATTATTCTCATAGAAATATCACCAGTAGTTTTATTTTGATAACTTTTATAAGGAAGTAATAAAATTTTCTTAAAAGTATCCAATGTAAGACTTAAATTTAATTTTTCATTAATTAAAATTAATAACTTATCACGAAACAAACTCGTCAAATGTTTTAATATATTCAAAGATAAAAATATTAATAAAACTAAAATTATAATTTCTTTACTTTTATAATAACTAATTGTATTACTTATTTTTTCTAAAAAGAAAGATGATATTATTGAAAAAATTGTAATAAAGATAGATAAAACACTTACTTGCTTTATAAGTTTAGGATGTGATTTAGCAATATATGTAAGAAGTTTAAGTTTCAGATTTTTAGTATTCTCGCAAGGTATATCTTCTTTAGGATACAAAATTATAATAACACCACTAAAAATTGATTTGAATATATCAAATGACATAGTCATAATCTTATTTGATGGATCAGCTATTAGAATGGTATTCTTTATAAAATCAATTTTATATATAACTATAAAATGCTTATAGGTGTTGTTAATAATAACATTAGCTATACAAGGCAAAATAATATTATCCTCATTTATATCATCAAGATTACATTTAACACCTTTAGCTTCAAAGCCTATTTTTTTTGCTCCTTCTATAATATGATAAGCTGTCGTTCCCATCTGATTAATTTTTAATAGTTCCCTAATACTTTCAATATTTAGATGACCTTTATAATAATCAATTATCATATATAAACAAGCAGCACCACAATCCTTAGCTTCCTCTTGTTTAAAGAATGGATACTTTTTAATTTTTATCACCTCCTACTATATTATTATCTATTTAAGTTTTATTTCCTTTTTTTAATTAAAAAAAATTCTATATTTCTATAGAATTTTCTCGTAAACTATTAATACCTAATTCATAGTATTTTTGAATATCTTTTTTATTTACATTTGAATAATAATATATATATGTTAAATTATTTCTTCTTACTACAGGAAATTTATTCTCGAATTTGTCTTTTAAATAATATTTTTTATTAGAGTTATAACATCCATTAAAAGGATCGTATTTTAACACCATTACTTCTGGTATATCTGAAATAATCAATTCTAAATTAGGATGTTTTTTATACCGCTTATGATAATTATCTATAATCTTTTTTATTTGATAATCATTAAGTTCTATAGATAAAGTTACTTTAGAAACTCCAAGAGAATGTAGCAAAGCTACAGAATATGAATTAGTTACATTTAATGAAAAATCAGTAGCAACATTATGTTTACCATCACAATATTTAAAAACACTTCCTAATTCTCCTACTAATATATTTTCAGGCTCATCACTTAAATGTTCCATTATTCTAGGAATCTTATATCTTATATTATTGTCATTAATAGGCATATTATCGTCCGATAAAATAATTTCATCATATTTTTTTAAAGTGTTATTTTCTTGTTTTAATGAAGATGTTAATAATACTTTATTTTGTTTATATTCAAAATCAGGAACACTAATATTATATTGACCTTTAATTATTTCATTATTCTTTAATCTCTTACTAGTTAAAGTCAAAATGGCCTCTCTCCTAAGCGAATTAAGAACTTTAATAGGAATAAAAATATCATCATCCATTTCAATGTCTAGTGATTTTATATGATAATTTGTATTACCGATTTTTTTTATTTGCTTGATAATGCTACCTTTATCTGTAGCGCAATTCAAACTTTTAGGAATCACATAAGTACTTTCTAATTCTATCTTATTTTTTGAATCATCAATTAAAATCATTTTTAAATTACAATTTAATTTGGCAATTAAGTGAAGTTCTAATGGAACTTTTCTAGTTTTTCTTTCTATTCTTTCATTTATTGTTTTTAATTGTTCATAATCTGTTGTCTTAAGTACTAAAGAGTTAATATTTGGTAAATCTTTAACAATAATAGAGATTTGCTCATTATTATATGCTTTTTGAATTTTCTTTCCGTTTTTATACATTATTTGAACATTCATTCCAACATCTTCTTCTCCTAAAAATCTAATTCCATCATGAATATTTAATGTATCACATAATTTAATATTAACACGATTATTTACTATTGATACAACTTTTCCAATCTTAATACCCATATGATTAGGACGAAAGCTATTAACAAATTCTTCATTTTTTGTATTAAATAAAAATCCTTTAGTAAACTTACGATTAAATATTTTGTTTAATTCATATATGTCTTTTTCAGTTATTTTAGTTTTTTTATACATAATATAATTATCAATTGCTTTTCTATATAAAGAAACAACTAAATACACATATTCAGGTCTTTTCATACGTCCTTCAATCTTAAAACTATCTATTCCAATATCAATTAACTTTCCAATATTTTCTAAAGAATTTAAATCTCTAGTACTCAATAGATACTTATTATGATTAATTTTCTTTTCATCCTCATATAAATCATATGGTTGCCTACAACATTGAGCGCAAGTTCCTCTGTTACCACTTCTTCCACCTATTAAACTACTCATTAAACATTGACCAGAATAACTTATACACAAAGCTCCATGAACAAATATCTCTAACTGAATATTACTATTTTCTTTAATTTCCTTAATTAATTCGTATGAACTCTCACGTGCCAAAACTACGCGAGATGCACCTAATCTTTCGACTAGTTGTACTCCTTCTAAATTATGTATATGCATTTGAGTTGAAATATGAATTTCTAAATTAGGATACAATTGTCTAATTAAATCAAACATTCCAATATCTTGAATAATTACAGCATCAACATTATTAATATAAAGAAACTCTACATATTTTATAAAATTGTCAATTTCATCTTCATATATTAAAGTATTTATTGTCACATAAACTTTAACGCCATATTGATGAGCATAGCAAATACTTTCAATCAATTCATCATTACTAAAATTACCTGCATAACTTCGAGCACCATATAATTTTCCAGATAAATATACAGCATCGCAGCCAGCTTCAATAGCTGCTACTAAGCTCTTAAAATTCCCGGCAGGAGCCAATAATTCTGGTTTCTTCATATCAATCACCAATTATATTATATAGCAATTATTTTTTTTATACAATTTTAACATTCTTGAAGTTCACTATCAATATTTGATATTGTCAATCCTTTCGATTCAATATAAGATTCTACAAATTGAATATTATTAATTAAATTTTCGTTTAATGAAAACTTAAAAAATTTTCCTCTAACAAGCTCTTTTTTTGCATACAACAAATAATTATCACTAATTTCTTTTATATTTCCTATACTACTACTCTTATTTGAAGAACATATTTTTAAATAATCATCATTATTTTCATTATAACAATATATTTTTTTACTTGTTCTATCTAAATAATCATTGGATATTTTTTTATAATTTTTAAATGAAGTTGAATTTAAAATAATGCTATTATCATTTTTTATTAATTTTCTTATTAATGAAACATTTTCTTGATAGAATTCATAATTAACTATAAAATTGTAGTTTTTAAAGTCGTAATTATTTATAATTTTTTTATTAAAATAATCTAATTCTATAAATATATATATTTTTTCTTTTTTATTATTACCAGCAATAATAAGTTTATCATAATTATTAGTTAGTGAAATATTTGGATAGCTATATTCATATTGATATAGTTTATCATCATACATTCCTAACTTCTTCATTTCGTTATAACTTTTGTCTATATTAACTTTTCTACTACATTTACCAGGAATAATAGTATTACCATCAATTATAGCATTTTCGCTTTCTGTCTCATATTGTTTATATTTTTCTTTGATATTAATCATTATCTCATCAACATTTTTTGCAATCATTGATGTTTTTTCAGTAACAAAAAAACTAAAACACATCAATGTAATTAGGCCAATATACTCAAATATTTTTCGCATAAATCACCTAATTATATATATGATATATGTTTAGTTTTTTTTACAAGTTTATTTATTTTTACAAATTATTTAAATCTTTTAAACTATCTAAAACAAAAATTCCATCTTTTCTAATTAAAACATCGTCAAAGTAAACTTCTCCACCACCATAGTCTTCACGTTGAATCCATACTAAATCCCAATGTATGGCCGATTTGTTACCATTATTGCAATCTTCATAAGCCATTCCAGGTGTAAAATGAATACTTCCTTTTATTTTTTCATCATATAAAATATCTCCTATAGGATGTAATATTTTTGGATTTAATCCGAAAGAAAATTCTCCAATATATCTTGCTCCTTCATCAGCATTAAAGATTTCATTTAATGACTCATTATCTCCATCACATTTTGCTTCAATTATTTTTCCATCTTGAAATTTTAAACTTATATTATTATATATATTTCCACGATATGGGCTTGGTGTATTATATGTAATAATACCATTAACACTATTTCTTATAGGTGCTGTATATATTTCACCATCTGGAATATTAGCAGTACCACAACATGGAATAGCTGGCATACCTTTTATAGAGAATGTTATATCAGTATTTGGTCCAACCATTCTTACCTTATCAGTATTTTCCATCAATTGTTTTAATGGCTGTAATTTTTCTAACATAACTGAATAATTGACATTCATAACTTCAAATGCATATTGTTTAAATTCATCTAAACTCATGTGTGCCTTATAGGCATCAATAAGAGATGGATAATTAAACAAAACCCATTTTCTTTGATTTACCCTAATATAATCAAAAGGTCGACGTTTTAGATCATATGAATTAATCATATTACTAGAAACAGTTTTATTTTCGTATTCATTTTCTGTATGTTTAACATAAATAATACTATCATAATTATTTACTTCAAATTCAGCATTTTTTACCAATAAATCAATTATCTGCTCATTATTTTGACGTAATAATAATGATTCCAATTCTTTATCAATTCTCTTATAACTTGAATTTCCACCGTGTTGATTAATTTGACAAATTAGTTCTTTTACCATGTCTTTTGATTCATCCGAATAAAACATAATTAATACGTTTTCACCAGATTGAACATTTATAGAATACTCTACAATTGTTTTTGCAAGCTTTTTTATTTCCTCGCTCATTATAATCACCTCTTCTATTATTTAACATATCATATTCATGAAAGGAGTAATAATATGTATAATTCTATTGATTATCAAAATAGATTAAATTTTCCTATGAATAATCAAGATACATTATATTCCAATTCACAGGACGAAAGAATTTTTGGTGGATTTTTAGGACCATTTATATTAGGTGGAATAACAGGAGGATTAGTAGCACCATATTTTAATAATAATTATGGTTACAATCAACCTCCTTATTATACTAATAACTATTACTATCCTCCTTATTATTATGGGCCATATTATTATTAATAAACAGTTTTAATTAGCTGTTTTTTTAGTTAAAAGAAAAAATATTTTAATTTTCTATAATTATTTTTTACTAATATTAGTCTTTATACACTTTCTAGAAAATGTATTTAAAAATAACTATTTAAATTTATCAAAAAATAAAAGCTAAATAATTTTTATTCTTATTTTTAGTATATTACAAATTACTTTCTTATTTATTGTGTAACATAATCTGATAAATTAAACTTTCAAACAACAAAATATTTTCTAACTTTTTTAATCATAATATATATCTTTCTTCCTTATAAATATTATATCAAATTTTTTTAAATATTAAGTACTTTTATAAAATTATAAAAGCATTACCTTTTATCTTTTAAATAAAATATAATTTTAACAACAATTATTATTTTTTTATAATCTATTTCACTTATTTCTTGTTCGTGCTATAATGTACAAAGAAAAAAGGAGGAATAATATGTTACGTGAAATAAAAAAATTAATTAAAGAGCAAAATTTTAGTGAACTAAAAAAAGAAATATGTAAATTAGATGAGATAGAAATTGCTGAAATACTCGAAAAATTAGATGAACAAAGTACTATAAAAGTATTTAGTTTACTTCCTAAAAATATTTCAGCTCATACTTTTTCACATTTAAAAGTTCATTATCAACATATGATTATTAAAACTCTTAGTGATTCTGATGCAGCTAAAATTATTGACGAAATGGCTGCCGATGATGCTACCGATCTTATTGTAGAAATGCCATCAAATGTTGTAACAAGAATATTAGCAAATACTACTCCAGAAACTAGAAAAGATATAAATCATCTACTTCATTATCCTGAGGGCTCTGCTGGAAGCATTATGACTGTAGAATTTTTAGAAATTAAAGCTAATAATACTATATCAGAAGCTATTAGAGAAATTAGAAAAACTGGTTTGAATAAAGAAACAATCGATTTTTGTTATGTTTTAGATGATAAAAGAAAATTACTTGGAACCATATCATTAAAACAAATTATTTTAGCACCACCACATGAATTCGTTCATAATATTATGAAAGATAAACCAATTTACGTAACTACCTTAACAGATCAAGAAATAGTAGCTAGAAAATTTCAAAAATATGATATAACAGTTATGCCTGTTGTTGATAGTGAAAAAAGATTAGTTGGTATAATCACAGTTGATGATGTTGTTGATATAATGCAAGAAGAAACTACGGAAGATATCGAAAAAATGGCCGCTATTGTTCCAACAGAAAAACCATATTTAAAAATGCGTCTTTGGGATATCTACAAAAGTAGAATGCCATGGCTTCTATTTTTAATGATTAGTGCTACTTTTACAGGTGGTATTATTTCAAATTATGAACAATCTTTATCAAAGTATGCAACACTAACTATGTTTATACCAATGATAATGGGTACTGGTGGTAACGCGGGAGGTCAGTCATCAGTTACAATAATTAGAGCACTATCTTTAAAAGAGCTGAATTTTAAAGATAGTATAAAAGTTCTATTAAAGGAATCAATAGTTGGAATAATTTGTGGATTAACCCTTTCTATTTGTAACTTCTTCAAATTAATTTTAATTGATAGAGTAAGTATAACTTTTGCACTCATTGTTTGTATAGCACTCTTTCTAACAGTTATACTAGCTAAAATAATCGGTTCATTTCTGCCTATTTTGGCTGATAAATTACATCTAGATCCTGCTGTTATGGCTAATCCCATTATAACAACAATTGTAGATGCTTTATCGTTAATTGTATATTTTCAAATTGCCAGTATTATATTGCACCTTTAATAAAAATGCATTTTAATGACTATTACTTTCTTAATAAATAGCCATTTATAACTAATGCATTTTTTTATATTTATCAATTACATAATTTTTCATTATATAAAATTAAAAAGAAGCTACTTAGCTTCTTCTGTTGCTCTAACTTCGCGAATTACTGTTACTTTTATAGTTCCAGGATATTGTAATTCAGCTTCAATTTTTGCTTTTATATCACGTGCTATTTTGTGGCTCTTTAAGTCATCTACTTCTTCTGGCTTTACAATAACACGTAATTCACGTCCAGCTTGCATTGCGTAAGATTTTTCTACACCATCTGTCGTATTAGCAATATTTTCTAAATCATGCAATCTTTGAACATAATTTTCTAAAGAGTCATTACGAGCTCCTGGACGACTAGCTGACATAGAATCAGCAATTGCTACTAATTCTGCAATAATGCAATTTGGTTCTACATCTCCATGATGTGATTCTATCGCATTAATAATAATATCTTTTTCTTTATATTTTTTAGCTAAATTAGCACCTAACTCTACATGACTTCCTTCCATCTCATGATCAATCGCTTTTCCGATATCATGTAATAATCCAGCACGTTTAGCTAATATAACGTTTTCACCTAATTCTGATGCCATAATACCAGCTAAAGTAGCTACCTCTATTGAATGTCTTAAAACATTTTGACCATAACTTGTTCTAAAGTGTAATTTTCCGATTATCTCTATTAACTCAGGATCCATTTTTGTTAATCCCAATTCAAATAAAGCAGAATCTCCATATTCTAAAATTTTAGTTTGCATTTCTTTACATGTCTTATCATATATTTCTTCAATTCTTGCTGGATGAATTCTTCCATCCTTTATTAAAGTTTCTATAGTGACACGTGCTATTTCTCTTCGAAGTGGATCAAAACTTGATAATACAATCGCTTCTGGAGTATCATCGATTATCAAATCTACACCAGTTACAGCTTCAATAGTTCGAATATTTCGTCCTTCTCTACCAATTATTCGTCCTTTCATATCTTCACTAGGAAGTGTTACCACTGTAACAGTTTGTTCACTAGCGACATCACTAGCATATCTTTGCATAGACGAAACTAATAAATTTTTGGCATTTTTATCAATTGTAAGTTTTGCTTCTGCCTCTTTTTCTTTTATCAAAGCTGCTATTTCTAAGGACATAGAATCTTCTACTTGTTTTAAAATGATATTCCTTGCCTCATCTTTAGTATAACATGCAATTTTTTCAAGTAAATCAAGTTGTTGTTGTTTTATTTCCTCCACTTTTGCTTCTTCGTCTTGGATAACATTTTGTTTATTAATTAAATTATTTTCTTTCTCTTCAAGCGAATTTTCACGATTATCTAAAGATTGTTCACGTCGTTCAATACTCTCTTCACGCCCATACAATCTTTTTTCACTTTCTTTTAATTCTGCTTTTTTCTCTTTAATTTCTTTATCTGACTGTTCTTTAAGCTGTTTTATTTCTTCTTTCGCCTCAGCTAATGTATCCTTTTTTAATTTTTCAACATCACTATAAGCTTTATTTAAAATGTTTTCAGCCTTTTTAAAAGCTTTAGTACCTCTTATATAATTAAATATAAACATTGCAATTATTCCAACACCAATTCCTAAAAGGATTAGCAAAATGGAGTATAAAATATTTGCTCCCACAATATTTCCTCCATTTCTATATTTAAGTGAACCCTCACTCTAATCTTATTATAAATTGATTTAGCTAATTTTGTCAACAAAAAAGTGATTTTAACAAAATCACTCTACATCAGGTTCAACTACCTTCATATCATCACTTTCTTGATAATACTTACGAACTCTTGCTTCTATCTCTTCTCTGAGGGTTGGATTATTTCTTAACCATTCTTTAACATTTTCTTTTCCTTGACCAACTTTTTCACCTTTATAAGAATACCATGCTCCACTTTTCTCTAATATATTAGCTTGAGCTCCTAAATCTACTATTTCGCCTAGCACAGAAACTCCTTCACCATACATAATATCAACAGAACAAGTTTTAAATGGAGGTGCCATTTTATTTTTTACAACCTTAATATTAGCTTTACTACCAATAATATTAGTACCTAGTTTAATTTGCTCTCCTCTTCTTATTTCAAGTCGAACAGAAGCATAAAATTTTAATGCTCTTCCACCTGGTGTTGTTTCAGGATTACCAAACATTACACCAACTTTTTCACGCAATTGATTAATAAAAATACATACTGTATTTGTTTTATTAATTACCCCAGATAATTTTCTCAATGCTTGACTCATTAATCTAGCTTGAAGTCCAACATGGGCATCCCCCATTTCTCCTTCTATTTCAGCTTGTGGAACTAAAGCAGCAACAGAATCAATAACAATAACACTTATCGCTCCGCTTCTAACCAAAGCCTCGCAAATTTCCAATGCTTGTTCTCCATTATCTGGTTGACTCAATAAAAGTTCATCTATGTTAACACCTATTTTAGAAGCATAAGTTGGATCTAATGCATGCTCTGCATCTATAAAAGCTACTCTTCCTCCCTTTTTTTGTGCTTCAGCAATTGCATGTAAAGCAAAAGTCGTTTTTCCACTTGATTCTGGTCCATATATTTCAATAATTCTTCCTTTTGGATATCCACCTATTCCTAAAGCTAAATCCAAAGAAACAGAACCACTTGATATAACATCAATTTTTTGGTGACTATGTTCACCAAGTTTCATTACTGCACCCTTACCAAATTGTTTTTCAATATCCAACATTACCTGTTCTAATGTTTTATCTACAGTTGTTTTTCCTGCCATAATGCCTCCTCCAATCATTTATAAGTTATATTATACTATAGCAAAAATACATTGTCAACACTTTTTGCGAACAAATGTACTATTTATGTTTTTGATAACCTCTTTTTCTTTCTTTTTCCTTCAATCTTACCTAATATAAAAGGCATTATAGTTAAATATAGTAAATTAGTTATCAGTGACGAATATATACTTTTAAATAATACCTCCCAATTAAAACTTAACTCATAATAAAATACTAATGCTAAATAAGATAAAACTCTAAAAAGTAATATCAATAAAATTGCCAAAATATAAGAATTAACAATATTAATAGGAATATATTTATAAAATAATAAAACTACTAATGCTAAAAAACAAAATAATATAGTATTCAAAAAAAGAGTTTGAGTATAGACCACGTCATAAAGTAAGCCTACAATACCCCCCATTATAACAATTCGTTGTTTATCTTTTATATATGGATAAACGACAATAAGTGTCATAATCGATAATAATGGTATATAAATGCTGTCTTGATTCATCAAAAGTGATAAAACTCCATCCAAAATGAAAGAAATCAATATAAAAATCATTCTATTAGTGCCTTTCTTTTCAATATTGTAACATAACTTATTTTATCAAAATCTACAGAAGGAATAACTTCAACAATTTTTCCCAAATCGAAATTATCCGTAGTAGTTGTATTAACGTAACCAATTAGTATACCACTAGGAAAATTATCACTTAATCCAGTTGTAGTTACTTGTGCTTTTTCAGGAATAGTTCCTGAATAACTAATACCTTCTATCTTATACAAACCTTTTTCTGAATCATATTCATTTAATAATCCATTTGCATATTCACCATTACCTAAATCAATTTTTACAGATATTTTATTTTTCAAATTTTTAGTAGTAAGTAATTGCACATTACTACTAAAATTACTCGTTTCAGAAATATATCCAATAATTCCATTATTAATAACTACAGCCATCTTAGATTCGATTCCATCCTTTTTTCCCTTATTAATTGTAAGTTTGTCATACCAATAACCAACATTACGACTGACAACTGTAGCATTTACCACTTCATATTCAGATAAACTCTCATTTAACTCTAAACTATCTTTTAATTCTTTGTTTTCTTTTTCTAATTCAGCAATTCTAGCTTTTTTTTGGTCTATATCATCCTCAGCACTTTGTAATTCTTTATACTTTTGATAAATATCTTCTTTATCTTTATACACCTCTATTTTATCTTTAAAAAATTTAACTGGAGCATATAAAGTATTACTTATAAAAACAGATATGTCTTTTATAGCACTCTCAATAAATGTTAAATTTCTTTCTTTCTTTAAAGAATAACCAGTAAATATTAGTGCAACTAATATTACAATACAAACTAAGATATATTTTACATAAGCTCTTTTTTTACGTCTATATCCTTTCATATAATCACCTATCAACTATTTATTATACTAAATGTTAAATACTTTTTAAAGTTAAATATCACCATTTTCTAAAAAACTATAATAATTATTCTTTCCGATAATTAAATGATCTACAACATTTATACCCAATAATTTTCCTACTTCTATCAAATTATTAGTTAACCTTATATCTTCCTTACTAGGTAAAATATTGTTTGATGGATGATTATGAACACAAATAATAGCCGAAGCACTATAATAATAAGCTTCTTTAAATATCTCTCGTGGATGAACAATACTATAATTAACAGTACCTATAAATAATAATTTTTCAAAAACTATTCTTTTAGAATTATCTAAATAAACACAATAAAAATGTTCTTGTTTAGTATCTCTTAATATCTTATTGTAATAATCATAAACAATTTTAGAACTATTAAATTTTCGGTTAATAATACTGGAAGTATAATTATTTATTCTCTTACCTAACTCAATTGCTGCTAATATAACACAACTTTTTTTCATTCCTATTCCTTTAATACCAATCAACGTTTTATAACTTATATTATTTAAATCTCCAACATTATTTACTTGTTTTAAAACCATACTAGCAAGTTCTTTAGCCGAATATTCATTAGTACCAGACTTAATTAAAATTGCAAGCAATTCATCAATAGTTAATTTTTCAGTACCAAAGCCAATTAGTTTTTCATAAGGTCTTTCATCAATTGGTAATTCTTTAATCTTTACTACCATTAATTACCAACTCTTCATATTTAGATAAGATTTGACTACTAACCTCACCTAATACAGTTAAATCATTAGTGTTAGTTAATAATTTATCAGCATTCTCCAAATAATTTATATAATCTTTATTAGTTATAATAAATTCCTCGGTTGTTACATTATATTTCATATTTTTAAAATAAGTAAGTAACTTTTCTAAATTTTCTGGTTTAGTTGTAATACCAATATATACACTATACTTACTGTCTTTTTCTGTATAAATATAATTAACTAATGAAACTGTTTCTTTTTCTAATTCTTCAATACTATCATATTCACCATATTTAATAAAATAAGCTGTAACGCCAGTCGAAGAAACCGTTTTTACTTTAGTATATCCATGATATTCTTCCAGTAACGTTTTACTTAAAAAAAATCCAATAAGTAAACCGAATAATATAGATACAATATATTTCTTCATAATATCACCACTCTTAATATATTATTTTCTTCTGTCTAACTTTGTCGATATAGACACACAAAAAATATCATAATATAAAAAATATAACAACTATAAGATTTTTATTTATTATATATAATAATGTACAAAAAAAGAAAAATTACATAATATTTTTCTTTTTCTTAAATAATAATTACTCTATTCTTCATCTTCTGCATATTTCTTCAAAACTTCACGAGGTTTTGAACCATTAGGTGGACCGACAATACCACGTTCCTCCAATAAATCAATACAACGAGCTGCACGGTTATATCCAAGCCTAAATCGTCGTTGAATTAATGAAGTACTTGCTTTTCCTTGCTCAATAACAAAATCTACAATTTCATCATATAAAGGTTCTTCAGTAGCATCTCGAACACTTTTACCTTCTGGTACTTTATCACTAGCTCTTGCTTCTTCATCATCTAATACTAGCGTCTCGTCGTAATGTGCTTTTTGTTGACCACAAACAAAATCTACAATAGCCTTTGTTTCTTCTTCTGAAATAAAAGTTCCTTGAATACGTACAGGAGTACTTTCTCCTTGTGGTAAATAAAGCATATCACCTTTTCCTAATAACTTTTCAGCACCAACCATATCCAAAATAGTTCTAGAATCAATACCACTAGATACAGCAAATGAAATACGAGATGGAATATTAGCTTTTACAACACCAGTGATAACATCTGTTGATGGTCTTTGAGTTGCAACAATTAAATGGATTCCAGCAGCACGAGCCATTTGGGTTATACGCATAATAGAATCTTCTACCTCTTTAGCAGCTACTAACATCAAATCAGCAAGCTCATCAATAATTACTACGATATAAGGCATTAATTTCTTCTTTTCTTCATCAGGTAATTTTTCATTTTCTTTCTTTATACGTTCATTATAAGTAATTATGTTCTTATTGCCATTACGTTCGAATAGTTCGTATCTATTTTCCATTTCAACAACAATTTTCTTTAAAGCAATATTAGCTTTTTTAGGATCTGTTATAACTGGTGTAAGCAAATGTGGAACACCATTATAAATAGATAACTCTACTTTTTTAGGGTCAACTAAAACTAACTTAACTTCATCTGGCTTAGAACGCATTAAAATAGTAGCTAAAAAACTATTAATACAAACAGATTTACCACTACCTGTAGAACCTGCAACAAGTAAATGTGGTGTTTTGTTTATTTCCATACACATTGGTTGACCCATAATATCTCTACCTAATACCGCAAGTAATTTTTTCTCGTGTTTTGGATCTTGCTCATTAGCACTAACTAATATTTCTCTTACTGTTACCATTGTAATCTTTTTATTAGGAAGTTCAATACCAATTGTGCTTTTACCTGGTATAGGAGCTTGAATACGAACATCTTTAGCAGCTAAATTCAATGCAATCTCACGATTTAAACTTAAGATTTTATTTACACGTGTACCAGCTTTTATCTCTAATTCATATTGAGTTACAGAAGGACCAACATGTGCAGAAACAACTTTACCTTCAATTCCAAAATCTCTTAATACTTGAACAATTATAGGAATATTATGTTTAATTTGTTCTTGATTTTCTTTATTATTTCCTTTTTGGCTTTTAGATAGTAAATTAAGAGGTGGATACTCCCAGGTAGTTGGTTGTTGTTCTTCAACTATATCATTACCATTAATCTTATCCTCAGCTACTACATTATCAACAACTTGAGGTTTGTTATTATGAATATCCTCTCTTTTAATTACTGTTCGATGATCTTCATCAGTATTATTATCACAAACATCAGTAACTTCTACTTCATCATCGTTCTCATCTTCATCCTCATTTTCTCTTAGATGAGCTGATTGTTTTTGAATAGTAGAAGCTAAAGAATGCATTCCACTTCTCGTCTTCTTAACTGCATCATATATAGAAATACCAGTAAACATAATGACACCACATATAATAATAGCAATAGATACTACAACAGTTCCATCTACAGTAAGTAAAGCTACCATAACTGATGCTAAAAATGCTCCAATTACTCCTCCACCAATATCAGGACTAAGTGTAAAAGATTTTCCACTTTTAACAAAATCCATTACATTAGAAACAGTCCCCTCTAACACCTTCATTGTATCTGTTGAAAATTTAAAATTCTCATAATCTCTTAAAAAGTTCAAATGAGATAATACTAAAACAGTAAGTACTATCAAGTATAAACCAATAAGTTTAGTCGTAAGAAGTGTTGGTTTTTTACGAGTAGCAATCATATATACACCACATATTCCTACTAAAATTAATAAGACTGCCCACCAATCACCAACTAAAAAAGCAGCAAAACCTCTTATTATTTCCGCTATCTTACCAAATGGCAAACAACCTATTATTGTTATTAATATTAAACCAATCCCCTTAAGATCAGTTATAAAGCCAGCATCACTATTTCCTTGCTTAGATGCTTTTCTCTTTTTTTTCTTGGGCATTTTATCACCTTATCCTGTCAAATATAGTATAACACAAAAAAAAGCTAATTTCCATAAAAAAACTACTAACTATTAGTAGCTCTTTCATTTGTTTCATCTAAATTATCATTATATATATCTACAATTTTAGGGGCAACAAAAATTAATAATAATGCCACAATTGCAATTATTAACAATAACTTAGGCCAAGGACTTTTCATATGAGGATCCTGTTGGCGACCAACTTTTGGCATATTGTAACCTCCTTCACTAGTTTACAAATATATTTTAACATATTTAAAAAAATAATCATATATTATTTTTAAAAGAATAATATATATTAGAACACAGGAGGAATAAATATGGTCAATAAAAAAGGTGTTTGGTTCTTAACTTTATTTAGTTTAATTTTAGTATTAAGTGTTTATTACATTACAATGCCAACGGAACTATTAATAAATACAAATACTCCTAAAGAAGAAGAAACAACGCCCACTGTTAAAACAGAAGATAGTTCCCTATTAGTTGCTTTAAGAGTTGAAGAAGATGAAAATGTTGAAAAAGAAATAGAATCTCTAAAAAAAATTATAAGTGATTCCGATAGTTCAATCGAAGATAAAAATGCTGCTTTTGAAAAAATGAAAGAATTAAATGCTAATCGAAGTAAAGAAGAAATTCTAGAAGAAAAAATTAAAACTACATATAATTTAGATACATTTATAAAAATTGACGAGGATTGTATTAGTGTGACCATTAATGATGATAATCATAGTACAGAATTAGCTAATAAAATCATGCGAACAATTCAAGAAGATTATAAAGATAAAATGAAAATAACTGTTAAATTTCAAAAATAACTAACAGTTATTTTTTCACGTTTTCCTCATTTTATGCATAATATATTATGAGTATTATATTCACCCTACTAGGAAGTGAGGATTTATGAAAAAAAATATTTTAACAAATAGAGAAAAAGAAGTATTCGATTTACTAATTCAAAACTATTCAACAAAAGATATTGCCAACAAATTAAAAATCAGTGAAAAAACTGTACGCAATCATATTTCAAATACAATTCAAAAATTAGGTGTTAAAAGTCGTGCTCAAGCTGTTATCGAGTTATTAAAATTAAAAGAAATAACAATATAAAAATGCATTAAAAGTGCATTTTTTTCATAAACATTATATAGAGGTGGATAATGCTAAAAAGAATTTGTACAAAAAAATTAATAATTTCTTCTATTATTCTTTTGTTAATTGTTGTTTTAAAGCAAATTCCAAATACTAATAAACAGCAAGAAAATATTACTGAAAAAATCAGTTATGTCAACTATGAAGTTAAAACAAATGAAGTATACCTATTAGACAAAAACAATTATTTAAATAGAGTAAAAGTCGTAACTGATAAAGAAAATAACAAAGAATTAGCTAATGAAGTAATTAACGTTTTGATATGCAATAGTTCAAACCAAGATAAGATTCCAAATAATTTCAAATGTATTATAAATGAAAAAACAAAAATTAATAGTATCGATATTAAAGATAATACTATTAAAATCGACTTTTCAAAAGAATTACTAGACACTTCCAAAGATTTAGAAGAAAAAACTATTGAATCAATTGTATACACTTTAACTAGTATGGAAAATATTGATAATGTTATCCTTTATATTGATGGCAATATTTTAACTAAACTTCCTCAAAATAATATTGTTCTACCAAGTACATTAAATCGGAATTTTGGAATTAATAAAAAATATGAATTAACTAATACAAAAAATATAACAAAAACAACAATATATTATATAAATAAACAAAATGATAACATATACTATACCCCTATAACATTGGTTAATAATGATTCACGAGAAAAAATAGAAATCATAATCGATGAACTAAGCAATAAAATAATTGATAGTCACTTAAGTAGCTATTTAAACAACAATACTAAAGTACTTAATAGTTATATTAAAGATAATACAATGCATGTGAATTTTAATGAAAATATCTTGAATGGCTTTGATGACAATAACATACTAGAAGAAGTAATCTATACAATTTCGCTTTCTATTAATGATAATTATGACATAAAAAACGTTTTCTTTGATGTTAATGATAAAGAAATTGTAAAAACTACAATAAAATCACTTGAATAATAATAAATTTTATTGTATAATGTACTTGTTCCTTTGGAACGGGTATGTCTCAGTAGCTCAGCTGGATAGAGCATCGCCCTTCTAAGGCGAGTGTCAGGGGTTCGAATCCCTTCTGGGACACCATTAGAATTTAAAGTGGTTCTTTGTCAAATAGTGTTGGTAACAATAAATTTGATAAATGAATTGTTTGTAAGGATGGTTGAAAAGATCATCCT
>CAVDCT010000017.1:0-34893 GCA_963607615.1 Roseburia sp. AF12-17LB | reverse complement strand
ATTAAAGTGGCACGCGAGCTGGGTTCAGAACGTCGTGAGACAGTTCGGTCCCTATCCGTCGTGGGCGTAGGAAAATTGAGGAGAGCTGTTCCTAGTACGAGAGGACCGGAACGGACATACCTCTGGTGTATCTGTTGTCACGCCAGTGGCAGTGCAGAGTAGCTATGTATGGAATGGATAACCGCTGAAAGCATCTAAGCGGGAAGCCAACTTCAAGATGAGTTTTCCCATTTTTAATAAAGTAAGATCCCAGAAAGACTAACTGGTTGATAGGCTAGAGGTGGAAGCATGGCAACATGTTGAGCTGACTAGTACTAATAGATCGAGGATTTAATCCAAAATTATTCTGGAGATGAGATAGACACATTATCATGTTTTCAGGGAATTATTTCCCAATAAATTTGTAACGATAGCGAGGAAGATATACCTGTTCCCATCCCGAACACAGAAGTTAAGCTCCTTAGTGCCGACGATAGTGTAAGCGAAAATAGGAAGTTGCAAATTTTTTTTTGTATAAAAAACTAGCGAAAGCTAGTTTTAATTATATTTGATAGAATATTAGAAAAAATTGCCAACAGCAGAAAAATTAATTAACTATAGTATATTTCTTATGTCTTTTTTAGACATTTTTTTATTTTGCTTAAAATTAATTGTATCATTACTAGTTTTTTTGCTATAATTAAGTAGGTGATATATATGGAATATAAATTTACATCTCATAATGAATATGAGACGTTGGAATTAGCACAAAATTTTGAATCAGAAAAATTTCCAAATATGGTTATTTGTTTAAATGGCGAACTTGGCAGTGGAAAAACAATGTTTGTTAAAGGAATTGCAAATGCTTTGGGTGTAACCGAAAGCATTACATCACCAACTTTTACAATTGTTAAGGAGTATGATGGTGAATTACCTTTATATCATTTTGATGTATATCGTTTAGATGGTAATACAGATGGTGTTGGTATAGAAGACTATTTTGATAAGAATGGTGTAGTAATTATTGAATGGGCCGACACAATTAAAAATATTTTGCCAGAAGAACGTTTAGATATTAAGTTTAAAGTAGTTGGGGAAAATAAAAGAGTTCTTATAATTACTCCACATGGAAATAAATATGAAGAATTATGTGAGGCGGTATTGTGAAAATTTTATTTTTAGATACATCATCTTCTTTTGTAACAATAGCGGTAATTGAAGATAATAATGTGCTTTTTATGTATCATGATATTATAAAAGATGATATGTCTTCTAAAATAATGCCGATTATTTCTTCAGGATTTGAAAAATTAAATTTTTCTATTAATGATATTGATAAAGTGATGGTTGCAAATGGTCCGGGATCGTTTACTGGAATAAGAATAGGTGTTACAATTGCAAAAGTTGTTGCGTGGTCTTTAAAAAAAGATATTATATGTATTTCTTCGTTAGAATTATATGCTAGTACTAATGTTGATACAAAGTATGTTGTTCCTATGATTGATGCTAGGAGAGGTTATGTTTATACTGGAATATATGATAATGAGCTAAATGTAGTTATTGATGATAATTATGTTTTATATGATACTTTTATTAATTCTATTAATGGTAAATATACAATTGTAAGTTTTGATAATATAGTTAATTCTATTAAACCTAATATAGATTTAATAAAAGTAGTTAATAAACATAAATATGATGAATCTATGATTGTGCATAAGGTTAAACCAAGATATTTGAAAAAAACTGAAGCAGAGGAAAAGTTAGAAAATAAAAATGATTAGGAAAGCTAATAATAATGATTATAAAATATTAAGTGAGTATTATTCTGAATTTGAGAATAATGGTACAGATATTTTTGAACTAGGACCTTTTGAACATTTATATGTATATGAAGAAAATAAAAAGGTCATAGCATTTATAAACTATAGTATTATGTATGATAGAGCAGAACTAAACTATATATATGTTAATGTTAATTTTAGATGTATGCATATAGCAAGTGAACTTATGGCTTTTTTTATTAATGATACTATTAGAAAAAAGTGCAAAAATATTACCTTAGAAGTTTCAGAAAATAATATTAATGGTATTTGTTTATATCAAAAGTTTGGATTTACGAAAATAGCTATGAGAAAAAATTATTATAAAGATGGTAATGGTATTTTAATGTTGAAAGAGTTGATAAGTAATGATGAATGATGTTTATATATTAGGAATTGAATCTAGTTGTGATGAAACTAGTATTTCAATTGTAAAAAACGGAATTGAGGATATTTCTACTATTGTTTTATCACAGATGGATGTTCATGCAAATTATGGTGGGGTCGTTCCTGAAATTGCAAGTCGTATGCATGCTGAAAATATTACTATAGTTATAGAGGAATGTTTAAATAAAGCACATATGACAATGGATGATATAACTGCTATTGCTGTGACTTATGGACCTGGATTAATTGGTTCCTTATTAGTAGGTGTTGTAGCTGCACAAACTCTATCATATGTTTATAATAAACCTTTAATCCCAGTTCATCATATAGCAGGACATATATATGCAAATAGTTTAACTAAAGAAATGACTTTTCCACTTATAGCACTTGTTGTAAGCGGTGGACATACTGAACTTATCTATATGAAAGATAATTATTGTTTTGAAAAAATAGGCGGAACTTTAGATGATGCTGTTGGAGAAGCATATGATAAGATAGCACGAATTATAAAAGTTCCATATCCTGGAGGACCATTAGTTGATAAGATGTCTTATTTGGGAGAGGATAATTATAATTTACCATTGCCATTAGATGATAATTCGTATAATTTTAGTTTTAGTGGGTTAAAAAGTGCTGCTATTAACTTAGTTCATAATGAAGAACAAAGAGGAAATCAAATAAATAAAGAGGATTTAGCTTGTTCATTCCAAAAAAGGGTTGTTGATATTCTTTCAAAAAAAACATTACGAGCATTAAAAGAATATAATGTAAAAAATCTTATTGTTGCTGGAGGTGTAGCAGCTAATAGTGGTATTAGAAATCGTCTAACTCAAATATGCAACGATAATGATATAAATTTAACAATACCAGAATTAAAGTATTGTACAGATAATGCTACGATGATAGCATCTGCTGGATATTATGCATATAAATTGGGTAGAAGAGCTAATATTGATCTTAAATCAATGGCTAATACACCTTTAAATTAATAATATTAGTATAGTAAATTTTAAATTTGATGCATTATGTAAATATTTACTTTAAAACTTTATTATGATATAATTTATTTAGAAATGAGGCTATAAATATGGAAGAAATTGAAAATGAATATTTTTCTGAGGATGCGTATTTCTATAAAGTACTTCCTGGTTTAATTTTGGTTAAACAAAGTATTTTCGGTTCTACAATAGTTAAAGGTAAAATTATTAGTCCTAAAGTTGTGACAGATAATAGTCCCGATTATCAAGAAGTAGAGACTATAGTAGAGAAAGATATAATTATTAGTGAATTGTCTGATAAAAAGTTAGATGAGTTATATCCACGTCTTAATGATGCCCAAAAGACTTTGATTGATAATGTTAAAAAAGTTAGAGCAGGATTAATACCTGAAACACCAGAAATAAAAAATGCAACTATAAAAGCAAAAGCTAAAAAGATTGAACGTAGACCCAAAATTAAAAGACCAAATATTATAATTAAAAGAGTGGAAGCAAAGTTAGGTATAAAGTTTAGATGGCCTTGGCAGTCCGCTTTATTGTTAACTACTAATGAACAACATTTAAATACAGCTCCTGTTAAGGTTAAAACGAAGGATAATGTAGCTGTTGAAGTTGATACTGATTATTGGTATAAAATAATTGATGTAGAGGCGTATGTGAAAATGCTTAATGGTTTTAGTGAAAAAACAACAAAACCAACACAAGCATTGAAAGAAGACGTATCTACATCATTAGATAATCTAGTAATAGATTATATTATTACTCATAATTACGAAGAATTAATGGGAAAAACATCAGTTAATTTATTGAATGATTTGCGTTATGAAGTTGGAGAAATAGAGAAAAAATATGGTATTGAAGTTAACAAATTTAATATTACATCAATTAATTTGCCACAATCATTGTTGGATGCTGAAATGAAGTTAAAGACAGCTTCCACTAATGCTGCAGCTGCAAAGGCAGAAAAAAATGTAGAAAATGAGATTTTAGGAAATTTAATTGAATTATTAAAAAATCAAGGATTATCTAGTGAACAAATTGCATCATATTTAACAACAAAAGGTGCTAAAAATGCTACTGTATTTAATATTCCAAATTCTTTATTGGATAGTATATTTAATGGTCAAAAAAATAGTACGACTTCAGAATCAACCCAAAGTTCTAATCCCGAGCCAATTCAAGGTTCTAATCCAGATAATTCTTCTATACCAAATCCAGCACCTCAAAATAATGGAACGAGTGAAAAAGAAATTGAAAAATGGAATGGAATAGGTTTTTGTGATGAAGATGGTTGTTTGAGTCGTGATGATTCAAAAGTTATAATGTCTAGTCGTGGTGCTACACTAGAGCCTGGCAGAGTTTTGATGATTTATGAATTGAATAGCGAGGAATTACGAATTCTTAAAGACCTTGTTATTGAACGAGAAATGCAAGATTCAAATAATAAAAAAAATATGTAAAAAAACTTCTGTAAAGAAGCTTTTTTTATTTTTTATTCGTTATTAGTAACATTTACTCTCTATTAGAAATATGCTACAATGTAATTATATAATTGATAAAGGAGATGTTTTTATGAAAGAAGATTTAAAAAATATATTTTTGATGGGATTAGGGGCTATGTCTTTAACTACTGAAAAAGCCAAAGCGCTTAAGAACGAGTTATTAGAAAAAGGTAATAAATTATATGAGGAAGGTAAAGTTGCTAACACTGAACTTAAGCATAATATAGAGTCAAAACTTAAAGAGAATGTTACTATCGTTGTTAATCAAGATGTTACTAAAGATGATATATTAAATAAAATAAAAAAAATGAATGAAGATGAAAAGAAAGAGTTATTAAATGCATTAAATCAAACTGAAAAGGTTGAAAATGAATAATGAAACTAAAAGATTAAAAGATATAATTGTTATATTAAAAAAATACAATATTATTAAAGATCGTTCTCCTAAAAATTTGCGTTTAATGATTGAGGAATTAGGGCCAACTTTTATTAAGATGGGTCAAATTTTATCATCTAGAAATGATTTACTAAGTGAAGAATATACTAAAGAATTAAAACAATTAAGATGTTCTGTCAAACCGATGAATTTTTCAGAAGTTCAAGATATACTTTTAAAAGAATATGCGTGTAATATAGATGAAATATTCTCAACATTTGATCCAAATCCTATTGGCTCTGCGTCAATAGCACAAACTCACTTGGCTACATTAAAAACAGGTGAAATAGTTGCTGTTAAAATTCAAAGACGCAATATTTATCAAATGATGACTTTAGATGCTAAATTGATAAAGAAGGCTATTGATTTATTGAATTTAGATAAAGCTTTTGGTAATATTGTAGATTTAAACTCTGTTATAGATGAAATGTATGAATCGGCTAAAGAAGAAATGGATTTTTACATTGAAGCTCATCATGTAGAAGAATTTAATAATAATAATAAAGATATTGCTTATATAAAACCTCTTAAAGTATATAAAGAGTTATCAACACGCTATGTTTTAGTAATGGAGTATATTGAAGGAAATTTTATTAACGAAATAGATATTTTAAAAAACTTGGGTTATGATTTGGAAGAAATATCTAGTAAATTATCTGACAATTATATTAAGCAAGCATTAGATGATGGTTTTTTTCACGCTGATCCGCATGCAGATAATATAAAAATATATGATGGAAAAATTGTTTATCTTGATTTGGGAATGGTTGGAAGATTAACAAGTAAAAATAAGCAATTATTAAATAGATGTTTAATTGATATTTTGAAAAATGATAGTTCAGATATAGCTCATGTTCTAGGATTAATGAATACTAATTCAAACCAGATAGATTATATGTCTTTAATAAAAGATATAAAAAAAGTATTGGACAAAAATAAAACTATTGATATAGCATCTATTGATATTAAAGAATTCATTAGTGACATGTTTAAGATGTTGAATTATAATAAAATTACTTTACCTAAAGATATATCTATGTTATTTAGAGGAATTGTTGTGTTAGAAGGTGTATTAGAAGAAATAAATCCAAATATTAATCTTTTAGAAGTTATCTCAAATAGATTTACTACAGAAGAATTTTTTACAAAAGACAATGTTAAAAAGTTATTAGTAAAAAGTGTAAAAAGTAGCAATGATTTAATATCTATTCCGAGTGAAACCTTGTCATTATTAAAAGGTATAAATGATGGAGAATTGAAATTTAATATTGAAATTAATGATTCTAAAAATCAATTAGAAAGAATGGAAAAACTTATACATTTGGCTATTGTTACTATTTTGGATTTGGCATTTATTATTGGAATTAGTATTATGTCAGTAATGCATAAAGGTGAATTACCATTAGTTTTTTATCTTTATGTTCTATTATCATTGATATTTACTTTTTGGATTTTCTTTAAAATGGGAATAGCTAAAATAAATAGAAAAAAATAAAAGAGAAAAATTGTTATAAATATCTTCCTTATGTTAAGGTAGAATATTTCAATATTTCTCTTTTTTAATGAGTAGTTTTTTCATATAATTTTTCAATATAATAAATAAAATAATAAAGTGCTGTGGCAATTATACATAAAATTATAATACCTGTCATAACTAGATCTAGATTAAAAACTTGTGAGCCATACATTATTAAGTATCCAATACCTTTTTTAGAAACAAGAAATTCTCCCATTATTATTCCAATTAAAGACATACTGATGCATATTTTCATATTACTTATAATTGTTGATATATTGGCAGGAAAAATTAGATATATATATAGTTTCAAACGATTAGAAGTTAAAGATTTTATAAGTTTAACTTTATTGGGATCGATACTTATAAAACCATTATAAATATTTATAATAAGAACAATACAACTAATCAAAATAGCCATTATAATTATTGAAGTAGTTTTTGTTCCAAACCAAATTAGAATTATTGGACCTAAAGCTACTTTTGGCAGACTATTTAAAATCGTTAAGTATGGTTCAAACACTTTAGCAAATTTAGGAAAAAACCATAAAAGACTTGAGAATATAATGGCAATTAATAAACTTATAACGAAACTTATAAATATTTCAAATAATGTAGTATTAATATGAATAAATAGATTATTACTTTGATATAAAGAAATTATTGTTTTTATAACTTTTTTTGGAGAAGATACAATAAATGGATCAAGTATTTTTAAATCAGTTAATATTTGCCAGCTTAAAATTATAATAAAAAGAAGAGATAACTGATAGCCATAGATTTTATATCGCTCTTTTTTTTGACTTTTTATATATTGTTTATGTTCATCACTCATAATCTATATCCTTCCATATTAAATTGTAGTAACTGCCGAACTTTTCACTAGAACGTCTTTCTATTGGAGTACTATTTTGATCAAAGTCTATTTTATAGATATTTTTTATAGAAGCTGGTCTTTTAGTTAATACAATGACTTTATTACATAAAGTTATTGCTTCCGAAATATCATGAGTTACAATTACTAACGTTTTTTGTTCATTTTTTAAAATATGATAAACATCATTTGATATATTTAATCTTGATTGAAAATCAAGAGCACTAAAGGGTTCATCCATTAAAAGAATATCTGGTTTTATTGCTAAAGTTCTAATAAGCGCTACACGTTGTCTCATGCCTCCAGATAAACTTTGTGGATAGCTGTAAATAAAATCTTTTAGTCCATATTTAGATAATAGCTTTAAAACATATCTTTTAGAGTCCGTATTTAATTGATTTTTGATTTTTAAACCTAGTAGACAATTATCTAAGACATTTAACCATTCAAATAAAGCATCTTCTTGTAACATATATCCAATTGTTTGATTATGATAATCAATATTACCTTTAGTAGCAGTTTCTTGCTTATTTAATATTGATAATAGAGTAGATTTGCCACACCCACTAGGACCAACTATAGCAACAAAATCACCTTGTTTAATATTAATAGATATATTGTCTATAGCAGTTATTTCCTCTTTAGGAGTATGGTAAATTTTAGAAATATTATTTATTGATAAGATATTATTCATTATTCTGATTTCTTACAAGTGTATTATAATCTACTCGCTTATCAAGAAAGCCATTGAATTCAACTATATCTTGCATATGGTTAAATCCTTCCTCTGTTATATTTGTAGTATCATACCAGGCATCAATATTACGATATCTACCAATAACTGTACTAATATCATTTAAACTAGTATCTGGAAAATAGTCAACTAATAATTCTGCTAATTCATCATCAGAATGACTTTTTGTATATTCAATTCCTTTTTGAATAGCTTTATTAAATCCTTCAATAACATCAGGATTTTCTTCAATATAACTTTTTAATGCATTAAAAGCTGTATATGGAACTTCTCCTCCTATTTCCCCAACTGATTTTACAACATAGCCCAATTCCTCTTTTTCTAGTGCTAAAGCTGCTGGTTCAAATAAAGTTACAAAATCACCTTGGCCTCCAATAAAAGCACCTGATAAGTTGGCGAAATCAACACTAGTATCAACTTTTGAATTAATTTTGTTTTGATTTAATGTATAGTTTAGTGTCATAGCAGGCATACCACCATTACGTCCACCTAATATAGTTTTCCCCTCTAAATCTTTTAAATCAAAATCATCTATTTTAGTACGTGCCACTAAAAAACTACCATCTTTTTTAGTTAACCCGGCAAAGTTGATTAAATAATCATCAGCACCACGATTATAAATGTATAAAGTTTGTTCACTGCCACAAAATCCGATTTGTACATCTTTAGATAGTACAGCGGCTGCAACTTTATCAGCACCTGTGAATAATAAATATGTATTCTTTGATAAAATTTATCATATTTTATATTGGGTGATAATTTGAAAATAACTGAACATTTTAAAGAAATTAATATAGGTTCAATAATATTTGAATATCTTCAATATCAAATTAATGATGAGGTTTTGAATAATGAAATATAATGTAGGAATATATATTAGATTATCAAAAGAAGATATGAATAAGAAAAATTATCAAGAAAGTGAAAGTATTGTAAATCAACGACGTTTACTTTTATCTTACATAGAAGAAAATGAATTACATTTAGTAGAAGAATACGTTGATGATGGATACTCTGGAACTAATTTCGATAGGCCAGGATTTCAAAAGATGTTGAATGATATAAAGAATAAAAAAATTAATATGGTTATAACTAAGGATTTGTCCCGTTTAGGGAGAGATTATATTAAATGTGGGTATTATTTAGAAGATTACTTTCCAACAAATAATATAAGATACGTATCGCTTTTAGATAATATTGATACTTATGTTGATAATTATAATAATGATATTGTTCCATTCAAAGCATTATTTAATGATTTTCAAAGTAAAGATACATCTAAAAAAATTAAATCTATTTTACATAGTAAAAAAGAACAGGGGTTATTTTTAGGAAGCAGTGCTTCATTTGGATATATTAAAGATCCTAATGATAAACATCATTTAATTATAGATGAATTAACAGCTCCAATAGTGAAAATGATTTTTTCTTTAGCACTCAAGGGAAAAAGTAATAGTGAGATATGTATGATTTTAAATAATCAAAATATTCCTACTCCTATAAATTATAAAAAGAAAAAAATTTCTACAAGATTTAAAAATTTTAATTGTTGGACTAATAGCTCTATTCATAATATATTAACAAACTATATTTATACAGGTTCTCTAGTTCAAGGTGTACAGAAAAAAGTTAATTATAAATCTAAAAAGAGAATTAGGGTATTACCTGAAAATTGGATTATTGTTGAGAATACTCATGAACCTATCATTAGTAAGAATACATATTATTCTGTTAATAAAAATAAATTTCGAAATAAACCGAGACATAATAGACAAAAATTATTACTAGAAGGATTGGTTTTTTGCAAAGAATGTGGATGTTTAATGGGGGTAAAGCAGGATAAGCGGAATCATAACAAAATTGTTTATAATATGAATTGTAATCAATATTCAAGGAATCCTCATTTACATTTATGTACTTCACATTTTATTAATTATACAAAATTGCAGGATCATGTTTTAAATTGTCTACAACAGCATATAGCAAGTATTGATTTAGATGAGATAATTGATCGTTTGTCATATTCTGAAAAATTACAAAAGAAAAGATTATATATAGAAAAAGAAAAATGTAAAAAGATTGAAAAAATGAATCAATTGTATGATGATAAAGTAAATAATAAATTAGATAATAAAATATTTGAAATGTTAAGGAAAAGACTTATTTCACAAATAAATATATTGGATAAGAATTTGGATGATATAGTTATTAATATTCAAGAAATAAAAAGAGTTCTTGATATTAGTAAAAGTAGGATGCTAATATCAAAGTTAATTGATAAAATAACAATTTCAAAAAATAAAGAATTGGATATATATTATAACTTTAATTGTAAATTATAATTGTCAAATGTCAAATAATGATTATCAATTAATGTAATTAATAAAAATATAGCTTTTGTTTTTCTTTTTGCTTTATAGTATTATTAATTAGGAACTTGAGGACATTTTATTTATTCACACCACTGGTTAAAATTATTTCAACATCTAATCCATTTTCTTCAAAGTACCCTAAAGAATGAGCAATATACATTGGTGTATAAAATAAACTATGGGTTACTTCTGCAACTTTCACTTCTTTTAAATCTTTATTATCAGTTTTTTTATTGCTTTTTATAGTTAGAAAAAATGTTAATAAGAAAGCAATACAAATTAAAGAAACAATAATCTTTTTCATATTTTCTCCTTTCAGTTAATATTATATTCGTAATGGTATATTTTGTGTTAAAATATATATGTAGCAAAGTGAGGTTAGTTATGGCAGAAAAAATATTAGAGTGCAAAGAATTAAGAAAAAATTTTGGAAAGAAACAGATATTAAAAGGAGTTAATTTTGATCTTTTTGAAGGCGATATTTTAGGATTTATTGGTCCAAATGGTGCTGGAAAAACAACAACTATTAAGTTGATATTAGGTTTACAAAAGATAACATCTGGTTCGGTCTTAATAAATGGTTATGATATTAAGAAAGATTTTGTTTCAGCTATTAAAAGAGTAGGTGCTATTGTAGAAAATCCTGATATGTATATGTATTTAACTGGGCGCGAAAACTTAAAAATGATTGCTAGGCTATATAAAGGAATTACTAAAGAGAGAATAGATGAAGTTATAAAGATTTCTGGTTTAGGGAAAAGAATAGATGATAAGGTTAGTAAATATTCATTAGGTATGCGTCAACGTTTAGGAATAGCTGCGTCAATTTTACATAGACCCAATATTTTGATTTTAGATGAGCCTACCAATGGTTTAGATCCAGAAGGAATTAAAGAATTAAGAGATTTATTAATGTATTTAGCAAAAGAAGAAAAGATGGGAATATTGATATCTAGTCATAACCTATCAGAATTGGAAAGTTTTTGTAATAAAATATGTATTATTCAAAATGGTTCTGTTATTGAATCTAGCGATATTGTTTCTTTAAAGAAGAAGATTTCTGATTCTTTATATGTTTTTGAACTTAATACAGTAAAAGATTTAAATAAAGTTATAAAACAATCTATAGAGATTCTTAATGATAATATGTTTAGATTAAAGATCAATCGTGAAGATATTCCTGATTTGATTCAAAGGCTAGTAAAAAATGACTATTTAATATATCAAGTAGCAGAATTTCAAATTAGCTTAGAAGATGCTTTTTTAGAAAAGACAGGAGGTAATACAATTGATTAATTTAGTTAGAAATGAATTATTTAAAGTCATTAAGAAAAAAGGATTTATAATAATGGTTATTGTTATGTTAGCGTATGCTGTATTAACCAATTTTATTTATAAGACATTGAGTTCATATATTTTAGAGGGCGAAGAATATATAAATGAAGATTATGCTGAAATGTATGATGTTAATAATAGAGAGGAATTACCTTATTACGTTAAGGAAAAAACATCTTATGATTTATATAAATTAAGAGAAAATTATAAAAAAGATTCATGGCAATATAATTATTTAGTTCAAGCAGATGTTTATGATATTTTATATCGTATTAATAGTTATGAAAATAAGTTATCTTTAAATGAAGAAGATTATAAAAGTGCTAAAGAAGAATATGATGTAATTATTAAAAAATTAGATACTGATGATTGGAAGGAAATAGTTGAATCTGAAAAAAAATCTTATGAAGAACAATTATTGACAGAAGAAGATACTAAAACTAAAAAGGAATTAGAAATACGTATTGAAGAACAAAGTATAAGATTAGATAAAGATATTTCGTATGCTAAAAGTTATTTGAATGATGCTCTTATGAATTATATAGAAAATAAAATAACTTTATTAGAGTACGAAGATAAGGATATATCTAAATTGAATAAAGATGAAAAGGATAGTTATTTTGAGGTTCGTGAACAGTATTTAGCTAATGAATATGCTTTAGAAAATAATGTCGATATTAGTACTGTGGGTAACTTACGTACTATTATGGGGTCTTTCTTTAATGAATATTTGTTAATGTTAGTTATTATGATATTTATGATTGCTGGCTCTATTACTAGTCAAGAGTTTAGCAAAGGAACTATTAAATTATTATTGCTAAAACCATATTCGAGAGTTAAAATATTGTTAAGTAAATATATTACAGTAATTTTAAGTATTTTTATAGCATTTATTATTATGTTTATAATTCAACTTGTAGTTGGTGGTATTTTCTTTGGATTCGATTCTTTATCTGATCCTATGATTATTTATAGTAACATTAGTGATTCTATAACAATTGTAAATGTATTTAAATATGTATTTATGACTTTTATTGGTTTATTACCATGTTTCCTATTGTTAGCCACTTTAGCATTTGCAGCAAGTACATTATTTACTAATACAGCACTAGCTGTTGTAATTGGATTTGTTGGATATATTGGTGGAAATATGATATCAGAGTTATTGATTTCATTAAAATATTGGTGGATTAAATATATATTCTGTTTTAATTGGAATTTAACACCATACATATTTAATTATTCTCCTTCAATAAATGGTGTATCAATGATATTTTCTATAGTAGTGTGTGTTGTTTATTTATTATTGTTATTAGTTCCAACATTTATATTATTTAAACGTAAGGATATAACTAATGTTTAAATCTAAAAAAACTATGTCAATTGATATAGTTTTTATATTTTAAATAAAATATGTGTTATAATATATAAAGATAAAGGAGGATTCATGATAGAAAGTTTAAATAAAGAACAACAGGAAGCTGTAATAACAACAGAAGGACCTCTCCTTGTTATAGCTGGAGCTGGGAGTGGTAAAACAAAAGTATTAACTACTCGTATTGCTCATTTAATAAAAAATATTGGAGTAGATCCTTCAAATATTTTAGCTATAACTTTTACAAATAAAGCAGCTAAAGAAATGAAAGAAAGGGTTGTAAATTTATTAGGACCAATTGCATATCAAATTCAAATATCTACTTTTCATTCTTTTGGATTAAGTGTGGTTCGTGATAATTATGAATTATTAGGTTATAAGAAAGAGTTTACTATTTTAGATAGTGATGATTCGTTATTGATTGTAAAAAGAATTTTAAAAGATATGAATTTAGATTCTAAAATATATAATCCTCGTGCTATTAGAAATAGAATTAGTAGTGCTAAAAACGAAATGATATTGCCTGATGAATTAGAGCGCTTTAGTGCTTGTGATTTTGATGAAAAAGTAGTAGATGTATATCGAAAATATCAAGAAAAATTAGAAAGTAATAATTCGTTAGATTTTGATGATTTATTATTAAGGCCAATTGAATTATTTAATAATCATCCGGAAGTGTTAAATGAATATCAAGAACGTTTTAAATATATTTTAATAGATGAATATCAAGATACAAACGAAGTACAATATACTTTAACTAAATTACTTAGTAAAAAAAATAAAAATATATGTGTAGTAGGAGACGAGTCTCAGTCAATCTATGCTTTTAGAGGTTCAAATTATAGGAATATATTAAATTTTGAAAAAGATTATAAGAATGCAAAAATAATTTTGTTGGAGCAAAATTATCGTAGCACAAAAACGATATTAAATGCAGCTAATGATGTTATAAAAAATAATAAACAAAGAAAAGAAAAAAATTTGTGGACTGATAATGAGATTGGAGATAAAATAATATATCACAAGAGTTTAGATGAGAAAGAAGAATCTTCTTATGTTACAGGGCAAATTAATGAATTAATTAAATCTGGTGTTAGTTTAAATGATATAGTGGTTTTATATAGGACTAATGCTCAGTCTAGAAATATAGAAGAAGCAATGTTGAGAGAAAGTATTCCTTATAAAGTAATTGGTAGTTTTTATTTCTATAATCGTAAAGAGATTAAGGATTTGATAGCATATCTTAAACTTATTTATAATAATGATGATGATGTAAGTTTAACGAGAATCATTAATTCTCCAAAAAGGGGAATTGGTGCAAAAACACTAGAACAATTAAATATTAAAGCTTCAGTTTTAGGAACTAGTCTTTATAATGTTATCGATGGTGGTAAGGAACTTAAATTTAAAGAATTAATTGAGTCTTTGAAACAGCAAAGTGAAGTTTTATCTTTAACAGAATTAGTTGATGTTGTCTTGGAAAGGAGTGGGCTAAAAGCTGAACTTGAAAGCGAAGCATCATTAGAGGCAGAGGCAAGATTAGAAAACTTAGAAGAATTTAAGTCAATTACTAAAAATTTTGAGGAACGAAATGGAATTATATCTCTTAGTGATTTTTTATCAGAAATAAGTTTGGTAGCTGATATTGAGGAGCATAAAGATCGTGATAATGTTATAACATTGATGACTATACATTCTGCTAAAGGTCTAGAATTTAAATATGTATTTGTTATTGGTATGGAAGAAGGAATTTTTCCACATAGTCGTTCTTTAAATAATGATGATGAATTAGAAGAAGAAAGACGTTTGTGTTATGTCGCAATTACAAGAGCTAAGAAAAAGTTATGGTTAGTAAGTGCTAAAAGAAGAGTTTTATATGGTTTAGATAATATGAATCCAACTAGTCGATTTGTCAAAGAAATTGGTGATGATTATATTGAGAAAGAAGAACCTCAAAATCTCTTTTCATTCAAGTCCACCTTTAGTAGTTCTAATAATATTAATAGTGATGTTGATTATAAGCCTGGTGATAAGTTAATACATACAACATTTGGAGAAGGTGTTGTTGTTAGTGTAGAAAAATCAGTAATTAATATAGCGTTTCCACATCCTGTTGGAATTAAAACAATTATGAAAGGGCATAAAAGTATAAGAAAGGTATAGGTGTTTTATGTATAATGGTATTTATTTTTTGTCAATAATTGATAAATTACAAGAATGGTCTGATAAATTAAAATCTTGGATTATGGATAATTATGGAAATCCAATTTTATGGGTTGGTATATTGGTTGTAGCATTCATTTTTTTCAAAGTAATGTTTAGCACATTAAATAAGGACTAGATTGTATCTAGTCTTTTTGTTATAATATCATATGGATGGTGATAATATGGCTTTATTGATTGGATCACATGTATCCTTTACAAAAGATAAACAGATGTTAGGCAGTGTTTTAGAATCTTTAAAATATGGATCAAATACGTTTATGTTTTACACAGGAGCTCCGCAAAATACCAATAGAAAAGATATTGACAGTAAATTAACAGAACTAGCTCATAATTTAATGAGAAATGAAAATATTAATATTAAAGATGTGACTGTTCATGCTCCATATATTATTAATTTAGCGAATGATAAAAATTATCAATTTAATATTGATTTTCTAACAGAAGAATTAGAAAGAGTATCAAAATTAGGCGTTGATAAATTGGTTTTACATCCTGGAAGTCATGTTGGTTTAGGTGTAGATAAGGGAATAGAAAATATTATAGCTTCTTTGAATGCGTGCTTAAAGGAAGATACTAAAGTTACAATATGTCTTGAAACTATGGCTGGAAAAGGTACAGAAATAGGTCGTAATTTTGAAGAAATAAAACGTATTATTGATGGAGTAAAATATAATAACAAAATAGCTGTTTGTTTAGATACTTGTCATATTAATGATGCTGGGTATGATTTGAATAATATTGACGATATTTTACAAGAATTTGATAATATAATTGGACTGGATAAATTAAAAGTATTACATATAAATGATAGTAAAAATGATCGTGGAGCTAAAAAGGATAGACACGAAAATTTTGGGTATGGTACAATTGGTTTTGAAAACCTTATGAAAGTTATTTATCATGATAAACTAAAAGATGTTCCTAAAATTTTAGAAACACCTTACGTAGATACACCAATTGGTAAATTAGCACCTTATAAAATTGAAATAAAAATGATACGTGATAAAAAATTTAATGAAAATTTAATTAATGATATAATTTTGGATAATAAATAGTATATAATTCATATATTTTATTGTAAGTATTAGAATTTAATTTGTCTTTAACATTTTTTAAAGCTAGTTCAGGATTAGCTAATATATTATCATAATCATTTTTTATTGCTTGATATATAAGATTTAATTCATCATTAGTTAAGATAATATCATTTTTTTTCGCAAATTTTATGATATCATCTTTTGTTAATTGTTTTACATATGATTTAATTATTTTTTCTTTCATACATTATTATATGAAAAAAAAAACAAATGATTACAGGAGGTAATATGAAAAGAAGAATTAATAATATTAAACATTACAAAAAGTATACAAAAAATGATATTACTCCTGTAATTAATAAACGTTATAAAATTTTAATGGGAGTTATAATTTTTGCTTTTGTTAGTTTAGCTTTATCCCTTTATTACGTACAAATAGTAAAAAATAATGAATTCAAAGATCAACTTAAAGAATTAAGTCAGGTTATTATTGATGGTGGAAGTTCAGCTCGTGGTAGAATATATGATCGAAATGGAAAAATAATAGTTGATAATAAAGCAGTTAAAACTATTTATTATAAAAAAGAATTGGGTGTCACAACATCTGAAGAAGTTGTGATGGCCTATAAAGTTGCTAATTTATTAGATATTGATTATAGTAAATTGAATGACTATGATTTAAGAAATTTTTGGGTAATTAATAATCCACGTTCTGCAAAGCAAAAGATAACGGATGAAGAATGGACTTTACTAGAGGAACGTAAATTAACATTAGATGAAATAGAACAATATAAGATTGAAAGAATAACAAAAGAAGAACTATCTGAATATAGTGAATTAGATAAAGAGGCTGCTTATGTATACTATTTAATGAATAATGGGTATTATTATGCTGAAAAAAATATTAAAAATGAAAATGTTACAGATGAAGAGTATGCTGCTATAGCAACTAATAGTGATTCTCTTAAAGGCTTTGGTACTAAACTAGATTGGGAAAGAGAGTATCCATATGGCTCAACATTTAGAACTATTTTAGGTAGTGTCTCAACTAGTGATAGTGGTTTGCCAGCTGAACTTAAAGATTCTTATTTGTCAATAGGATATAGTATGACAGATCGTGTAGGAACAAGTTATTTAGAGTATCAATATGAAAGTATTTTACGTGGAACTAAGACTAAATATACAATAGATGATGAAGGTAATTATGTTGTATTGGAAGAAGGACAACGTGGAAATGATATTGTTCTTACTATTGATATTGAATTACAAAAAGAAATAGAGAAAATAATTGAAGATGAATTAATATATACTAGAAAAAATGATAAATATAGTAATTATTTTGATAGGGCTTTTGTTGTTATTAGTGATCCTAATACAGGTGAAATATTAGCTATGGCTGGTAAACAATTAAAAGAGGAAAACGGTAAATATAAAGTTTATGATTATTCGTCAGGCGTTATTAATGCATCTATAACACCTGGTTCTAGTGTAAAAGCTGCTTCTCATATGGTTGGATATGTTACTGGAAACTTGAAAATTGGTGAGGTAAGAAATGATGCATGTATTAAAATAGCTGCTACTCCATTAAAATGTTCTTATACAACTTATGGAAATATAAATGATGTACAAGCATTATCTTATTCATCTAATACTTATCAGTTTCAAACTGCTATTAAAGTTGGAAATGGTAGATATCGTTACAATATGCCTTTAACACTTGATGAAGATGCATTTGACAAGTATCGTAGTATTTTTGCACAATTTGGATTAGGAGTTAAAACTGGAATTGATTTACCTAATGAAACTCTTGGATATAAAGGTAATGGAACCGCACCAGGATTATTATTAGATTTTTCAATTGGTCAATATGATAATTATACGCCAATTCAATTATCGCAATATATAAATACAGTAGCTAATGGTGGAACAAGACTAAAACCTATGTTATTAAAGAAAGTTTATGCACCAGATAAAGAAGGATTAACTAATCTTATTTATTCTAATAGTCCAGTTATGTTAAATAAAGTAGATGCTGATAGTAAATATTTTACTAGAATTAAAGAAGGTTTAAGAATGGTATTTGCAAGTGGAACTGGTTATGGCTTTATTGATAATAAGTATAAGCCAGCTGGTAAGACAGGAACTAGTGAATCATTTGTTGATACAGATGCTGATGGAAAAATTGATACAGAAACTTTATCTACATCATTAGTGGCATACGCACCATATGATAATCCTACTGTTACATTTACAATTATTACACCAAATGTAGGTACAGGAAATATTAATTTTAATCAAATGTCAAAGGTTAATAAGCGTCTATCACAAAAAATTTCTAAAAAATACTTTGAAATTTATAAATAATTTGTTATAATAGTAATGCGTAAAAAAAGGAGGGCAAGACTATGGCAAAAAAAGGAGAAGCAAGACAAAGAATAACACTTCAATGTACAGTTTGTAAATCAGAAAATAAACGTACAGAGAAAAATAAAAGAAATACTTCAGAGCGCTTAGAATTAAATAAATTTTGTCCAAAATGTAGAAAAGTAACAGTTCACAAAGAACAAAAATAAAATGCTAATTAATAAGGTATAAAAAATCCTTATTTTTTGTAGAAAGGAGTGGATTTATGTTTAATGTTAATGATATAAAAAATGGAATGACAATATTATTTGAAGATAATATTTATACTGTATTAGAATTTTCTCATGTTAAACCAGGTAAAGGGGCAGCTTTTGTTCAAGTAAAAATGAAAAATTTAAGAACAGGTTCTATCATTGAAAAAAGATTTAACTCAGGTGTTAAATTAGAAAAAGCTATGATTGAAAAACGTAATATGCAATTTTTGTATGCTTCATCTGGTGTTTATACTTTTATGGATAATGAATCTTATGAACAATTAGAATTATCAGAGGCCCAACTTGGAAATGATAAATATTATTTAAAAGATGGGTTAGAAGTAATTGTATCACTATATCAAGGCGAAGTATTAGGATTAATTTTACCAGATAAAGTAGAATTACAAATAACTGCTACAGAACCTGCAGTTAAAGGCAATACAACTAATAATGCTATGAAGGATGCTACAGTAGAAACAGGATTAATGGTAAGAGTACCACTATTTATTGAACAAGGTGAAGTTATCGTTATTAGTACTAAAGATGGTTCTTATGCATCTCGTGCATAATAAGAAGTAACAACTTCTTTTTTTTGTTGCATCTGCTATTTTATTTATGTTAATATGTATATATAAATAGTAGGGAAGAGATGTATATGGAAAAAGGTTTTGATAATAATGAGTATGTAAAAATTCAAAGTGCAAAGATTAGAGAAAGATTTCAACTATTTGATAAGCTTTATTTGGAAATAGGTGGTAAGCTTTTTGATGATAGTCATGCTGCACGTGTATTACCAGGATTTAAAAATGATGCTAAAATAAGTATGTTTAAGGAATTAAAAAATGATTTAGAGATTATTTTTTGTATTAATGCTGGAGATATTGAAAAAAATAAAATACGTGGAGAATATGGTATAACTTATGATAATGAGTTGATTACATTAATTAATAAGGCTAAAACAATGGGATTTAAAGTTAATTCAGTAGTAATTACTTTGTACCAAAATCAGTTATGTGTGGATAAATTTATTAAAAAATTAGAACGTAATGGTATAAAGACATATATTCATACTTTTACAAAGGGATATCCTACTGATGTTGATACGATTGTTAGTGATGAAGGATATGGTGCTAATGCATATATTGAAACTACTAAGCCATTAATATTAGTTAATGCACCTGGACCAGGTAGTGGAAAACTTGCAACGTGTTTATCTCAAATTTATCATGAAAGTAAAAAAGGTATAAATGCTGGATATGCTAAATTTGAAACATTTCCAGTATGGAATTTGCCATTAAAACATCCAGTTAATTTAGCTTATGAGGCAGCTACTGCTGATATTAAAGATGTTAATATGATTGATTCTTTTCATTTAGCAGCCTATAATAAGACAGCTATTAATTATAATCGTGATTTAGAATTATTTCCTGTATTAAAAAGTATTTTAAATAAGGTATCAAAAAATGATATATATAAATCACCAACAGATATGGGTGTAAATATGGTTGGATTTTGTATTAAGAATAATGATATTGTTATTGATGCTTGTAAAAAAGAAATTGTCCGAAGATACTATAATGAACTTAATAATTTTAAATTGGGATTAAGTGATGATGAAACGGTAAAAAAGATTAAATTATTAATGAATGAATTATCAATTGATGAGACATATTTAGATGTTATAGAGCCAGCCTTAAAGAAAGGTGTGGAAGTTAATAAGCCAGTTATAGCACTAAAACTTTCTAATAGAAAAATAATTACAGGAAAACAAACAGATATATTATCTCCAGCATGTAGTTTGATTCTTAATGCTATTAAGGAATTGGCTAAGATACCCGACGATATAGATCTTTTGTCACCTAATATATTAGAACCAATGTTAAAATTAAAAAAGGAGTTATATGGAGAGAATAAGAGATTAGAATTAACAGAAGTGTTAACCGCTCTTAGTATTTGTACGACAACTAATCCAATGGTTGAAAAAGCATTAAGTAAATTAAAAAAATTAAGAAATTGTGATGCACATGCTACATATATGGTAGAGAATGGTGATAAAAAAACTCTTAAGAGTCTTCATATAAATGTTACTTGTGAACCTAAGTTTATATCTGATATTGAATTAGAGGCTTACTAGTCTCTCTTATAATTCTTGTATTAACTAATAAAATATAGTAAAATATATATATGAATAATGGGAGGATTCTATGAAAAAAACGATTAGGGATTTTGATTTGTGTGGTAAAAGAGTTATTATTAGAGTTGATTTTAATGTTCCAATAAAAGATGGAAAGATAACTGATGATAATAGGATTGTTGAAAGTTTAAAAACTATTAATTATGCTATTGAAAATGATGCTAAAGTAATTTTAATGTCTCATTTAGGTCGTATTAAAACTGAGGAGGATAAAGAGAGTAACTCTTTAGAGCCAGTAGCATTTAGACTTAGTGAACTATTAAATAAAGAGGTTATTTTTGTTGATGAAACAAGAGGTGAATTATTAGAACAAGAAATTAATAATTTAAAAAATGGAGAAGTATTGTTAATGGAAAATACTCGCTTTGAAGATTTAGATGGAAAAAAGGAAAGTGGTAATGATCCTGAATTAGGTGCTTATTGGGCATCTTTGGGAGATATTTATATTAATGATGCCTTTGGTACATCTCATCGTTCTCATGCTTCTAATGTTGGTATAGCATCTCATTTACCAAATGGAATTGGCTTCTTAATTGAAAAAGAATTGAATAATTTAGATATGGCAATTACTAATCCAGAACATCCATTTGCAGTTATATTAGGTGGTTCTAAAGTTAGTGATAAAATAGGTGTTATTGAAAATTTAGTTGATAAGGCTGATTATATATTAATTGGTGGAGGAATGATGTTTACATTTTTAAAAGCACAAGGATATGAAATTGGAAAATCGTTGTTAGATGAAGATAGTTTAGATTTTTGTAAAGAAATGTTAAACAAGTATCCCAATAAAATAATTTTACCAGTAGATTGTGTTTGCGCTAATGAACTTAGTGATAATTCAATTACTAGAGCGTCTAAAATAAATGACATTCATAAAGATGAGCTTGGATTAGATATTTGTTTTGGAACAATTGATTTATTTGAAACTTATTTAAAATCGAGTAAAACTATTGTTTGGAATGGTCCATTAGGTGCTTTTGAATATGAAAAGTTTAAAAATGGAACATATGAAATTTGTTCAATACTTTCTAAATTAGATTCTAAAGTTATTATAGGTGGAGGAGATACTGCAGCTGCAGCCATTAAATTTGGATTTAAAGATAGTTATACACATATATCTACTGGCGGTGGAGCATCATTAGAATTATTAGAAGGAAAAGAGCTACCAGGGATAGCTATTATAGATGAAAAGTAATATGAAGAAATTCTTTAAGAAATATAAAAATATTATAAATATTGTTGTGCTTATAACAATTACAGCATTTGTTTTATATTTTTCATTAAAAGATGATTTTGAAGCTATTGTAGAACGTATACTTAATATAAATGTATTTTATTTAATTTTAGCCTTTATGATGATGATTAGTTATTGGTTATTACGTTCTCTAGCTTTACATAAATTTACTAAAAAATTTAAGAAAAATAATAAGTATATGAGTTCTTTACAATTAATGCTTAGAACACAATTTTTTAATGCTATAACCCCTTTTTCAACAGGTGGACAACCATATCAAATATATTATTTAACTCGTGAGGGTTTAAGTACAACCATATCGACTAATATTATTATTCAAAACTTTATTGTTTATCAAATAGCACTCGTATTTCTTGGTATAGTTGCTGTATTATCTAACTTTTTTTTCCATATTTTTAATGAGGTTAATTTATTACAACAATTAGTATTGATTGGTTTTTTAGCTAATACATTTGTAATAATATTATTATTTATTGTTTCTTTTAGTAAAAAGTTAAATAAAAAAATAATTTCTTTAGGAATAACTATTTTAACTAAATTACATTTAGTTAAAGATAAAGAAAAAAAGTTACAAGAATGGTATGAATATATTAATAAGTTTCATGCTGGTGCTAAAGTTTTACTTACTGATAAATGGGAATTTTTTAAAACGATTATTTATAATGCAGTAGCTTTATGTTGTTTATATGCAATTCCAGTTGTATTACTTTATTCAATGGGGGATTTTACTAGTTATAATATTCTTACTGCTATTGTTACTAGTTCTTATGTTATGTTAATTGGTTCTTTTGTGCCAATACCTGGTGCTAGTGGTGGTTTAGAGTATGGTTTTATGTCTTTTTATGGTAATTTTATTGGCGGTGCTAAACTTAAAGCTATTATGTTGTTATGGCGTTTTGTAACTTATTATTTTGGACTTATTGTAGGTTCTGTAGCACTAAATATTAAGAGGGTGAAATAATGCGTATAGGTTTATTTACGGATACATACCCACCATTTATTAATGGTGTTTCTACAAGTATTGCAATGTTAGAATCAGCACTGCGTAAACTTGGACATGATGTATATGTTGTAACTGTTAATCCAGATAATATGTCTTATGATTTTGGTAGTGATGAACGTATTATTAGATTACCAGGTATACCCATTGGTATATATGATTATCGACTTACTGGTATATATCCTTTGAAAGCTATAAATAAAATTAAAGAGTGGAATTTAGATATTATTCATTCACATACAGAATTTGGGGTAGGTACGTTTGCACGTATAATGGCTAAACAATTAGATATTCCTATTGTGCATACT
Organism: Roseburia sp. AF12-17LB; assembly: GCA_963607615.1. GTDB lineage: Bacteria > Bacillota_I > Bacilli_A > RF39 > UBA660 > UBA5578. The sequence continues at coordinate 10,904 of CAVDCT010000017.1, read as the reverse complement.
TATCATACAATGTATGAAGATTATGTACATTATATTACAAAAGGTCATTTTGATGCAGCTAGTAAAAAAGCACTTGAATATTTTACTAAATTTTATTGTGATAAAACTGTTACAGAGTTAATTGTTCCAACTAAAAAGACTTATGATTTATTTAAGAAAAAATATGAATATGATCGTAATATTCATATTGTGCCAACTGGTATTGAAGTAGAAAGATTTTATAAAGAAAATAATAGTGAAATAAAAACTGAGGAACTTAGAAAGAAATATAATATAAAAAAGGAAGATTTTATCGTTTTATTTGTAGGACGTTTAGCTTCAGAAAAAAATGTAACTTTTCTTATTAATAATCAAATAGAATTGATAAAACACAATAAAAATTGTAAACTATTAATTATTGGAGATGGTCCAGATATTGACAAATTTAAAGCTTTAGTGCATGACTTAGAAATCGAAGATAATGTTATTTTTACTGGTAAAGTTCCATGGGATAATATTCATGAATATTATCAGTTGGCATCAGTTTTTACTTCGGCATCTCATACAGAAACACAAGGTTTAACCTTATTAGAAGCAATGTCAGCATCCATTCCAGTTGTAGCTTTAGATGATGAGGCTTTTCGTGATGTTGTTATTGATGATTTAAATGGATATTTATTTAAAGACGAAAAGCAATATGTAAATTATATTATAAAATTAATGGATAATCCAAAAACTTACAATAGATTATCAAGGCAGGCAAGGATTAATGGAGAAGCTCATTCTTCTAAATATTATGCTGAAAAAGTATTAGATGTATATTATATGGCTTTAGGTGGAGAACCTAGTGATGATCCCAATAAAGGTACTTTTTCAAATCGAATGAAAAATGTTATTAAGAAGGGGTTATATGGTGAAAAAGATAATTATAGGTAATATGAAAATGAATCTAACATTAGATGAAATAAAAAGTTACATTGAAAAAATGAAAAATCATAATAAAGAATTCATCATATGTCCTAGTTCTTTATATGCTCCCTATTTTGTAGATGCTAATTTTAATGTTGGAATTCAAAATGTATCAGAATATGGTTTAGGTTCTTACACAGGTGAAATATCAGTTAATCAAGTGCTATCGATGAATATTAAATATGTACTTTTGGGTCATAGTGAACGTAGATATTTATTTGGTGAAACTGATGATATAATCAATAAGAAATTAAGAAAAATAGTTTCTAACAATTTAAATGCTATTTTATGCGTTGGTGAGACTATTGATGAGAAAAATAGTCAACTAGCTCAAGATAAAATAAGTAATCAAATATTAAGTGCTTTAAATGATATTGATGCTAATTATATTGAGAATATTATTATTGCTTATGAACCAGTTTGGTCAATAGGTACTGGGAAGATACCAACTAAACAAGAGATTATAGATATGGTAACTTATATAAAAGACCTTATTAACGATAAATATGGTTTTATTCCTAAAGTCTTATATGGAGGCAGTACAAATGAAAAAAATATTGAAGATTTAAATACTATTGATAGTGTTGATGGTTTTTTAATAGGTGGGTCTTGTTTAATTCCAGAAAAATTTGTAAAAATAATAGAGACCATTAGCTAGGTTTCTTTTTTGTTCGACAAAATTCGATAAATGGTAATAGTAGAATATTATAGTAACATCATTATAGGAGGATTTTATGAAGAAAATAAAAGTATTGATGATAGATGATAATGTGAAGTTGATTGATGCTGTAAAAGAAAGTTTCAAAGACAATGATAATATTGAATTTGTTTTGGAAGCACATGATGGTAAAGAAGGCTTTGAAGTTATTAAGAACAAACAAGATGAATATGACTTAATAATTTTAGATTTGATTATGCCTGAAAAAGATGGTCTATATGTACTAGAAGCTATGAAAAGTGCTGGAATAAATAAGAAGGTTATAGTTGCTACAAGTTATAATGCTATGGAAGTAATAAGACAAGTATCAGAATATGGAGTTAATTATTATGTGTTAAAACCTTTTGATATGATAGATTTAGAAAAGAGAATTTTAGATATTACAAAAAAAGAATATAATAATAAAGTAATAGACGTTGAATATAATAATATTCAAGCAGCAATATCTAAAATATTACACGAACTTGGTATACCATCTCATATTAAAGGATATCAATATATACGTGAAGGCATAAATATCTTATATGATCATCCAGAAACGATAGGTGGTATAACAAAAGAACTTTATCCAGAATTAGCAAATAAGTATGATACAACAGTATCAAGAGTAGAACGTGCTATTAGACATGCTATAGAAGTTAGTTGGAATCGTGGTAGTTGGGATTTGATGGAAGAAATATTCGGTCATAGTGTTGATGTTGATAAAGCTAAGCCAACTAATAGTGAATTTATAGTAACTATTGCTGATAAATTACGTTTAGACTATTATAAAGTATAAAACCTAGATTTTTTTAATCTAGGCTTTTTTTTGATTGTTTAATTATATCTAGTGAGTTACAATCAAAAAGTATTAATTTATCACGTTCAATATTATTTCTTATAATTTTAGTATAAGTATCTTTTGTAATTAAATTGATAGTACTATTTACTATATCGTTAGTAGGGTAAGGAATATTTTCAGTATCTGTACGTTTTATTAATATAATACAAGGTAAATCATCAGTAGCATATTTAATCCAATACTTTTTGAAGAAATCAAAAACAATTTTTCTTTCTTCAACGGTTAAATTATATTGATTACATAAATTATCAATGCTCTTTGTAGCGCACTTTAAATCTCTATTAAGAAATACATTTAAATATTTAGGATCATTTTCAATAAATTTACGATAAAAAGTAGGTGAAGTTAATCCATAGTATGGTGAACTCATTAAATTAGTTGATAAGAATATAATATTATCTTCACCATTAGAAAGACCAAAAATATTTCTTTTGCCTTTAAATATATTTTTTATTGTCTTAATATCTTGGATATCCCAAGGTTTATTTTCTAATATGAAACCATTAATATTTATATTAGATATAAAACTACTATTTAAACTATGGAAAAAGTAACCATTAAACCAATTATTAATTATTTCATTGAATGTTTTTTGTGAAATACCATTTTGTTCAAAGTAATTAGTTATAATATATTTAATAGAATTATTATAAACATAACTATTATCATTAATTATTTTATTCTGACGATTATCTAAAATAAGATTAATAAAATAATTGATATCATTAATTGTTGCACTATTATGTGTTATAACTCCATTAGTTAAAATAAGTGTAATAAGTTCTACATATTCATAATTTGTTAAAGAATAATAATCTTTAATACTATATAAATAATTTTTTATTTCCTCTGTAAAAAAAGTTTGTATATTCATGCGTCACCTTATTTATCTAATAATCTATATAAATTTATTGTAGGACTGTTAAATAGTCTAGCTTTAATATTACTTGTTCCAATACCAGGAGAAATATACAAATCAGTATCTTCTAAGGAATAGTATGTCTTTGTATATTTATTATCTTTTTCAGGTATTAATAATTTTTTTATTCCAGGAATATTTACTTGACCATTATGAGTATGGCCTGCTAAAATCAATTGATAATTATTGTAATTTATATTTTCAACTATACTAGGCTCATGCATAATAAGTATATTATAAGTAGTTTTATTTTCTATTATAGCATTTTCAATAGGCATTATTTTCTCATCAATATTTAATCCATCTGTTCTAGTAGAAATACCGCCTATTAATATAGGATCATAATCACCATTATAAATAATATCATAAGTATTATCTAATAATTTAAAATCGGTTTTTGAAATAATCTCTTTGAAAATATCATTATTATCATGATCACCTGTAATAATATATTTATATTTTCCATTAATATTATTTAATAAATCTATAAGTGTTAATTTATCATTTTCATTATAACTAATTGATTTATCTAATAGATCACCAGTAATAACAACAATATTAGGTTTAATTCTATTTATTTTTTCAACGGCATATTTTAATTCTTTTTTTGTAATTGTTGTATTATAATGTATGTCACTTAATTGAGCTATTTTATAACCATAAAAAGAATTAGGAAGGTTAGTATTAATAGTGTTTTCTTCATCAACAATTATGTGAGTAGGCTCTATATATCGACTATATAGTATAATGGATAAAAGTAGCAAAAAACAAAAAATAAGTATTTTTAACCATCTAAATTTTTTATTTCCTTCCTTTTTCATGGTATCACCTAGTATAATTTTAACATATAAGCATAAAAAAAAGAAGTTAAATATTTGTTAATAAGCTATATAATTGTTAACTTAACATAAATTATATATTTTAGTTTTTATTATATTATGTTATAATAAGGAGGAATAATTTGATTGACAAAGTTATAATATTTATTTATAATACAATAAAAACTGTGAACAAGAGGAGTAAATTAAGTAGTAGTTATTAGAGAGGAAAAGTCGAGGCTGAAAGCTTTTCTTAATGAATATAATTGAAGGTAGCTTGTGAGTTGAATATCTGAAATTAGTAAGATATTACGTGTGCTGCGTTAAAGCTTAGAGATAATTGTAAGATTATGAAAAAAGGTGGTACCACGACTCTTCGTCCTTTGCGATAGGAGTCGTTTTATTTTTAATTTTAAGGAGTGATACTTTTGTTAGAAAAAGAATTTGATAAGTATACAAGTAACTATGATTTAGAAAACTCAAGACTAAAATCAAGATATAATCATAGTTATCGCGTGATGCATTTAAGTGAAAAGTATGCTAAAGAATTAGGATTTGATGATAGCGATGTTGAATTAGCAAAAATAATAGGTTTGTTACATGATTTTGGTAGGTTTGAACAATATAAAGTTTATAAAAGCTTTATAGATAAGGATACTGTTGATCACGCTGATTATAGTGTTGTGCAACTATTTGATAAGAATGAGATTGTTAAATTTACTGATAGAATAGATGATTATGAATTGATTAAATTTGCTATTAAAAATCATAATAAAAAAGATATACCAGAATGTAATGATGAAAGAATACTAAAATTTGCTAAACTAATTAGGGATGCTGATAAAGTAGATATTATGTATGTTTTGGGACATGAAATTCATGAACAAGCTACTGATGATGAAATAAATCCTGAAATCATAAAGTTATTTTATGAACATAAAGTTATTCCATCAGTTTTAACAAGTAATATAAATGATCGAATAATGTTTCAATTTGCATTCGTTTTTGATCTTAATAATGATATAGCACTTAAAGATTATAGAAAATATTTTAAGGAGTTTTATCAAAATGTAGAATATAAAAATAAATTTAAAGAATTTTATGAAGAGGTTATTACTTATATTGATGAAAGGATAGATAATAATGTTAGAGGCGAAATATAATCATAAAAAAGTAGAAGATGGAAAATATGAAGAATGGAAAAGTAAGGGATATTTTACAAGTGGAGATTTAAGTAAAAAAGCTTATGCTATTGTAATTCCACCACCTAATGTAACAGGTAAATTACATTTAGGTCATGCTTGGGATGCAACATTACAGGATATTATGATTCGTTACAAACGTATGGATGGATATGATGCATTATGGCTTCCTGGAATGGATCATGCTGCTATAGCAACCGAGGCAAAGGTTGTTCAGCGTTTAAAGAGTAAGGGTATTAATAAATATGAACTTGGAAGAGAAAAGTTTTTGGATGAATGTTGGAACTGGACTAAGGAATTTTCAGGCAATATTCGTAATCAATGGGCTAAATTAGGATTATCATTAGATTATAATAAAGAAGCATTTACTTTAGATGAGAATTTAACTAAAGCTGTTAAGCATGTATTTGTTAGTTTATATAATGAAGGATTAATATATCGTGGAGAACGTATTATTAACTGGGATCCAGTAGCAAAAACAGCACTATCTAATGAAGAAGTTATATATAAGGATGATGAAGGAGCATTTTATCATTTAAAATATTTTATTGAAGATAGTGATGAATATTTGGATGTAGCAACTACTCGTCCTGAGACGATGTTTGGTGATACAGCTGTAGCTGTTAATCCTAATGATGATAGGTATAAGCATTTAATTGGTAAAAATGTTGTATTACCAGTTGTAAACAAATTAATATCAATTGTTGGAGATGAACATGCTAATCCAGAATTTGGTACTGGTGTTGTTAAGACAACACCCATTTGTACAAACCCTTTAATCATAAGGGAAAACAAAGGAATTATTTTGTGTTAACTAAGCAATATTATATTAAAATTAGATAATTATGCTCAAGTGATGGTAGATTGACTTGTTTTTTTTTACGATAATTTTGTTACAAAGAAAGGGTGATATAAAATGGTGTTTAAAATAGAAAAAACAAAAAATTATACAGTTATGAGTAACTACCATCTTCAAGATAAAAATATATCTTTTAAAGCAAAAGGTCTGTTATCTTTTATGTTGAGTTTACCAGAAGACTGGGACTATTCACTTGCAGGGTTAGTTAGTGTTAGTAAAGAAAATACAAAAGCAATAAGGACTATATTAAATGAACTTAAAGATAATGGTTATCTTGTTATAGAACAAACTCGTGGTGATAAGGGCTACTATAAGTATAACTATATAATATATGAACAGCCAATTACAATTGAAAAGGATAAAGAAAGTCCAGATACCCAAAAAGGCTATGCCGTTGAAGGAGATACCGAAAAAGACGTACAAATAAATACTAATATACAAATTACTGAAGAACAAATAGATAAAAGTGATAAAGATGATAAAACAAAAAAATCATCTTTTTTTGATGCCGAAGAACATAACCCATTAACAATTGATTTAATTAACAGAAATTTCATAAAAGAAGATGATATGCAAATTTTTTATTATGATAAGTTATTTGATGAACTGCTGCAAGATTATTCATTTAGAGAGCTGGTTATAATAAATCATTATATAATACCAAGAGTAATGGATCGTGATTATCATGATGAAAATGGGGAAAAGATAGAAAATTTATATGGCTATTTTAAAAATTCTGTTTTAAGTAATATTGAAAAATTAAAGGGTAATGAAATTGAATGGGACGAAGAAACGGGGTGGTTTAAAGAAAATGACCCAAATGAAATAGAAGATGACTTGGAAATGGAAATATAAAAAAAGATTCAAATCGAATCTCTCACTATGTTACTTCAAATTTTTAATAAGACTATGTACTAAATCAATTTTGTCATCACTTAATTTTTGTAGTTCACTTACTATCACATATAATTTTGAATTTTTAGATATTTTAATATATTCACCATTTTCATTAGGATTATAGTTTTGTAAGTTAGTTTCTAGCATTTTATAGTATTCAGAATAACTACAATCTAGACCATTTAATATTTTATCTATTATTTTTTGAGTAACAGATGATTTATAGTTGCCTGCTGCAATGTAGAATATTGTTGACCTTCCTATATCACATTTTTTAGCGATTTCAGTAGGAGTCATATTATATTTTCTTCCATAATCATTTATTATGGATCGCAGTACATTTAATACATTTTCATTATCCATAATTCAGTCCTTTCATAAAATAAATTCTAAAATAATTTTACCTTGTTTTGATATAAAAGTCCATAATTTTAGACTAAAAAGCACAAAATAATGGACGCTTTCATAGACCAAGAAGTAATTTGGTAGTATTATATTATTATAAGTTTCCTTATTTATTAAGAGAAAGTTATGTGTAATTATGGTGATAACTTAGTTTTTTTGCTGAAAGGAGGTTTCTTGAAAACATAGTTGTAGATTAAAGACTAAGTTCATTTACAGCTATGTTAGGACTAACTATCACAACATATCAGACAATTAGAAATGAGGAGCGTATTATGTCTAAAAATAATAAAGTAGTAAATGAAGTAATAGAAGTATTAAGCAGTATAGATAATGATTTAAATAACAAACAGTATATTTCAATTATAAAATATAATTTGTTAAAGGAAAGGCTAACAGACTTAATAAACGATTATGTATCTACTATTAATGAATGTGATAGACTTAATTCCTTGGAAACAAAATTAGAAGATTTCATAGAAATAATTGGAATGATGTGTACTATTTCTGTAGGTAGCATTGCAGGATTGGAAAATTTAGAAAATACAGCAACCTGTATGAAAGAAATAATAAATAAATTTTAAACAGAAATAGAAAGAAAGCTGTATAGAATTTCTATATGGCTTTTGTTAACTATTGACAAAAGTAAAAAAATAATGTATCCTTTAATTGTAGTCCAAAATAATGGACTGATAAGAATAGGAGGGATATAATTAGAATTTGAAATCGGGCAGAGGTATAAGGTGTATAATGCAGTATCCGAAAATCATGGAAAATTTCTCACTATAATTGCTACTAATAACGATTTAGTATATTATATTTATGATGGTGAAGATCTAATTCAATGTTTTGACCCAAAGGAAATAATAGAATATATCCCACCAGAAAAAAAGATGAATTTGCAAAATAATACTTAAAATTGACCCGTTAAGTAATTAAAATTTCACATATCATCTTTGTATATATAATAATATCTATTCAAGATGGATGTCAAGTTTTTGAGGATATATCGGCAATCAAACTGTCTTTTTATCCGTCTTAGAGTTTATTATATCAATATATATTACACAAATTAAATTTATAAATAATATGTTACATTTAATGGTTATTGTGATATAGTATTTTATGGCGTAGAACAAATTGAGGTTAGATATATAATGAATTTAAAAGATGTCTTTAAGGAAAATGTTAAATATTACAGAAAACAATTAAACTTGACTCAAGAATCTTTAGCAAAACTATCTGGATTAAGTACCAATTATGTTGGCGAGATAGAACGAATTGGAAGAAAGGCTACATTAGAAACTGTTGAAAAGATAGCAAATGGTTTAAACATAGAACCGTCTTTATTATTGGTACCCAGAAAAAGAGATGAGTAAAGTAATATTAATAAAAGGATAAAAAAACAAATAAGATAGCTTAGCATAATGCTTAAAGCTATTTTTTTCTATCATATTCTTCAAATATAGTAACATTTAAAAAAACACAACAAAATCGTTGCTTTTTTGTTCAATCTATTGACTTATTTTTTTAAAAGTAATAAAATATTACTCAAATCGTTGGAGGAGTGATGTGTTATGATTATGAAATGTTGCTGTAATGCGTTAAATATTATAAAACTTTTCTTAATAGATGTCTTCTGCTGTTTTGCTTGTGGCAACTGCTGCAAGGTATCATTATGCACTCCTTTAAATATTATTTGTATAAATGGTGACTAAAAATGAATATTTTTTTAGCCGCCATTTTTTGTTATGTTGGAGGTGTTTTTGATGAATAATATTACGTTACAAGATTTGTTAGATAAGTTGGAAGAGTATAATCCAGAAGAAGTAGAAATTGTAAAAAGAGCTTATGAATATGCTGACACATTACATCAAGGTCAAATGAGGCAAAGTGGAGAACCTTATATAAGTCATCCATTAAATGTTGCTTATATTTTAGCAGATATGCACGCTGACAAGGATACTATATGTGCTGGTCTTTTGCATGATACATTAGAAGATACTAATATAACTAAAGAAGACATATCTCATGATTTTAATCAAAATGTTGCTAATTTAGTGGATGGAGTTACAAAATTAGCTAAAATGAACTTTTCTTCTAAGCAAGCACAAAATTATGCAAATACAAGAAAAATAATAACAGGAATAACAGAGGACGTTAGAATAATTATAATTAAACTTGCTGATAGACTTCATAACATGAGGACGTTGGGATTTAAATCAGAGTTTAAACAAAAAGAAAATGCACTTGAAACTATGGAAATATTTGTTCCTCTTGCTTACTATATAGGTGCTTATAGAATAAAATCAGAATTAGAAGATCTATCATTGCAATATTTAAAACCTGACATGTATAAAACTATAGAAGAAAGAAAATTAAAAATTGAAGAATCAAGTGAAGATTGTTTAAAAGAAATGTTATATAAGATAGAAACATTATTAAATGATCGAAATATACCAAATGAAATAAAGATAAGAACAAAAAATATTTATGGAATATATAAAAGATTAAGTGAAGGTCATAAGTTATCTGATATACATGATTTGTTAGCACTCAAAATAATGGTAGATGAAGTGGCGAATTGTTATTATACATTGGGAATGATTCATCAAGAATATCATCCAATAAATGATAAGTTTAAAGATTATATTTGTAATCCGAAAACGAATATGTATCAAAGTTTGCATACAACAGTTTTTGGACCAGATGATAGATTGGTTCAAACTCAAATAAGAACTTTTGATATGGATAAAGTGGCATCATTTGGATTAACTGCATATTGGGATGAGCAAAAGGGAGCCGCAAGAGATGTAATGCAAGAAGATCTAAAACAAAAATTTCAGTTTTTTAAATCACTAACAGAGATTAATTCTATGTTTGGAGATAATCAACAATTTGTAAATCAAGTAAAGACTGAATTATTTGCAGACAGAGTATACGTATATACAACAAAAGGAGATATCATAGAACTTCCAAAAGGAGCAACGCCAATAGATTTTGCATATAAAATCCACACAGATATAGGAAATACAATGGTAGGCGTATTCGTAAATGACGAATTTGTACCAATAGATTATGTATTAAAAAATAAAGATAGAGTTAGGATTGTTACTGATGAATTATCTTACGGTCCAAGAGAAGATTGGATAGACAAAGCACAAACAAGTTTAGCAAAAAGAAAAATAAAAGAATTCAATAAAAAATAGTTGTAAAAAAAGATGTCAAACATAAAAAAATAAAAATTCAAATGTTATAATGATAGTTAGAGAGGTGATTGGAATGTATGAGTATCAAGGT
>CAVDCT010000016.1:0-35511 GCA_963607615.1 Roseburia sp. AF12-17LB | reverse complement strand
ATATAAATTTATTTTATCTTTATAGCTTAATTTACTCATATAAAAACCTCGTTTCTTTGTCCAAGAAACGGGGTTCATATCAATTAAGTCTCTATTTTTGTTTTTTATGTATAAGATTTGCTTCTTTTAAAACATTATATATACATGAATAGCTACGTTTACCATAAAACTTACAAAACCTTCTAATACTTACATTTGAACGTCGATACAAATCAGTAATATATTTTTTTTCTTGATCAGAAATAGTATTAACTGGCTTTCTATTCTTGTTACCATGTTCTAACTTTATTTCGTTATTTAATATCTCTTTTTTTAGTCTTAAAACATATTTAGGATGATATCCAGTTATAGTTGCTATTTCTTCATAAGATAAAAATGTATCCCCTTTTAATTTTTTATTTATTAATTTTACAGCTTCCTCTTTTCTATTCATATAACCACCCTTACACACTATATTTTATCAAAATAAGTAATTTTTCGTTCCATTACATCATCTTCAATTGCATCACGAAGTAGCTTTCGTACTTCTGATGGATGTTCAATATTTTTCAGTTTAATCTTTGTGCCAAGTCTTTCACCAGATCCATGACTATCAATACTTATAGTAATAGTACCAATTCCTAAAAGTCTTTGATAAATACTTTCTGTAAGATCAGGATCTTTAAGCATATATAGCTCAATTGTATTAGTCTTACGGTTAAAAAAGCCTGTTTGCACCAACAACTCATCTTTTGTAATCTGATATGTAGTAAAATTCATATTAATAGTTGTTAAAAATCTTTGCCATAAACCAGCAGGTTTTCCAGTCCATAATATTTCAAAATCAGTTTTTTCTATATCTTTAGTCATTTTATCTCCACCCATAAATTCTTCGTTATTTATATAATTATAACATAAATCCAATATAAAAGTTAAAATCTAAAATCAATATGTTCATTTTTTTTTAAATCTTCTTCTGTATCATATATTAAATAAGTATTATTTATCCCTTCAGCATTATTTAACCATCTTTGTGCAAATAATAAAAATTCTCTAACATAATATTTATCTATTATCTGTTCTTTAACACTAATTTGCTCTAAAAATAAGCGATATATAAACTCTTCTTTAGGTGCTAACAACTTTTTAATACTAAATATGTCTTTTAACTTTTTTTTAACATTGAGCATTATAGTTTCATACTCTTTTAATTTATCAGGTCCCACTTGCATAATATTAAAAAATTGATCGTATACTTTTTTTAAGACATTATCAACAATATCTTTTTTATTTCCTTTATATAATGCATATCGACATAATTCATAATTAATAGCTATTACAGTCAATTGAACTTCTGTTTCATCATATACTATACCAACTTTATCTAATAAAGAAAAAATATTAGTTGATTCAATTTTTGTCGTTTCGAAAATAAGATGAGTCATAACTTCTGTACTAATTTTTTGCTTTTTACTAAAGAAATTCATTCTATCACCTATTTAATTATACAAAATTTATTAATTACAGTAAATATGTTGACATAAACTTTTAATAATGTTAAAGTAAAATAACCATATGGAGGTACATGCAATGAGAAAAGAATTAAAAGAAGAGTTAATTCTAGCTAAAAAGGCCTTAATACAAGCTAAAACAGCTACGGATTATGCAAATATAACAAATATGATAAATAATATATATAATATACAAAATGATTTATTTATAAACAAAAAAAATACTTATAAGTGCTCAAAATTTATCAGTTTAGGTTTAACAAATCCTAGCCAAGAACTACTAGAATTAATACAACAACTTGTTGATATTTATGCTGATATGCCATTATTAGAAACGGAATCATCTATAGAATATCCAACACTAAAAACCATTAAAGAGGATACTGATATTATGCTAAATTTTTGGAATCATGTTTATAATTCAGAAATGCCAAAAATGAAAATGCCATTATTTACTGCTAATAATGTTAATATTATTAATAGTTCAGTTATAAAAAGAATATTCAGTAATGGTGAATGTATGATATATCATTCTTTTAAATTACAAAAACAAAAATTAATATTAAAAAAATCCTATACAATAAAAGATTTTGTTATTCCTTGTAAAGCTGGAATTTTAATGCTACCTAATATTAATGATTTAGATTACAATAATACTATAAATATAATGCAATATTATATGCAAGCTAAATCTTTACAGCTGTATAACGAATTCAATAGTAGAGAAGCTGATAAATTAAATTTACTTATTAATGATAGCCTAATATATGAAGCTAGAACAATGAAAAAAATACTTAATTCAGGATGGGATAATTTATCAATTTTTTATAAAGGAAAAATATTAGACTTTACTAATCAAATTATAGGAATGCAACTATCAGAAAAAAACAATATAAGATTAGAGTATTTATTATCTAAAAAGGCTTTAAGTTGCGATAATTCTAATAGTGAAATTATTGAAAATTCAAAGCAATTAGCTTTAAAATATAAAAAGAGTGACACAAGAAATATAACTAAAAAAACGATAAATTAATATCGTTTTTTTAATTATTCTTTATCTTATTTATATAACTATTAACTTTAGAACTCCATGTTCTACTTTCAGCATATTTAGCGTTCATCTTTTCAGGTGTATTTAATCCCTTTGCATAATAATTTTTTGCTAAATTATCAATAAATTTTTTTATTCCTATATTCAAACTAGAAAATGATGCATATGATCCGCAGCCACTACCTTTTTGACCACCAACATTATTACATTTTTTTACTAAACTACTACATCCCCATTCACAACCTGTTTCATGTAACATAATTGCAGTTGCTACATAAGGATCAACACCTTTAGATAAAGAATATGTAGCAATTAAGTTTCCTTTACCACTTAAATCGCTCTTTAAAGAACGATTTAATTTAGCGCTTAATTCTGTAATTGTCATTCCTTTATATACAATCTTTTCCTGTGGTTTTACCTCTTCTTTTTCTTTTACTTTTTCTTCTGTTTCTTCTTTTACTGTTGTTTTAGTTTGTTGTTCTTGCAATGCCTTTTGAACATCTTCTTCTTTTTTCTCTAATATTGTTGATGCTCCATCATTTAAACTGAATAATTCCTCAGCAATAACATAATTACCACTAGCTTTAACACTAGAAAAACTCTCTTGTTTTCTACTGTTAACAGAACTACTAATAACAAGACCACCAAACACACAATCTAATATCGCTAATCCTGATATTAAGATTGTTTTGGTTTTTGCTTTCACAATACTCACCTCATTTTTCTTCCCTTTCTTGCAAAGCATTTTCTATCCTATCATATATATTAGTTCATGTCAAACTGAGAAATATAATTATATATTTTGGCTTTTATTAATTAGCCATAAAGTAAACTATTTCTAAATTAATTATGTTTTGTATCTAGTTTACATTTCATAATATCTTTATACTGGTTTACACCTGGCTGATCATAATAATTAACATTCAATAAGTAACTACCTAACATAGCACTCATTTCAAAGAAGAAAATTAAATACCCAATATTTTCTTCATCAATTCTATCTAATTCTATAATATTTGTACTAAGTTTATTTAAATGGGCTAAAGCAACACTATCCATAGCAATTCTATTAATTTCATTCAATGTCTTATCATATTTTTCAATATAAATTTCTTTTGCACTGTTAGAAAAAATTATTGTTGAAAAACTAATAGATTTTCCCTCTTGAAAATACTGTCCTAAAGAATGTAAATCTCGAGTATTAACTGTTGAAATAGGTAAAATTCCCTTATTATCTTTTCCTTGGGATTCAGCAAATAATTGTTTTAACCATTCTGTAAAATAATATAATTTAGGTTCATATACATCAATTGATTCTATAAACTTATTATTTTTATACATTATATCTCTTATCATTGTATATTTATAACAATCTTCTAAATTTTCTTTAGCATATTTACTACCTTCAATTAATTTATCTATATCTATGTTAGCAACAGCAATAGGTAATAAACCTACTGGTGTTAATACAGAATACCTTCCTCCGATATTCGCTGGTATTTCAAAACACTTAAATTTATATTTGCGTGCTAATAACAACAACTCTCCCTTTTCTTTATCTGTTGTAACAATTATTCGTTCATTAAAATCAGGATATTTATCCATCATAAATTTTAGTAAAATATCAAAGGCTAACATTGGTTCTAATGTTGTTCCACTTTTAGATATAACATTAACATAAACACTTTTATCATTAATATAATCCAATAAATCTGATAAATAATCAGTCGATAAGTCTGTTCCAGCAAAAATAACCTCTACTTCATCTTTGCAAAAATATGGAGTTAAGGCTTCAATAACTGCCTTTGCACCTAAATATGAACCACCTATTCCTATAACAATAAATACATCAGCTTTATTCCTTATTGTTTTTGCACATTTTTTAATATCAGTAGTATCAATATTATCTAAATTATACCAACCAGACATTTTATTTTCTAGCAAAAACTTATCCTTAATCTTATCTAAATTATAATCATCTAGTGTCATATTATTAAATGTTTTAAAATCAAATTTTATCATATTATTTATCTCCTATTTACTCATTATAACTACTATAATTATACTTAAATCATTAATTAATATGCAGTATCTTCTCAATTATAGCATATAGTATAATATATTCATATATGAAAAGCCACCTAAAGAAAGATAGCTATTTTTTCCATTTATATTTAACTAATGTTTTTTCACTTAGAGGAACAAAATTATCATAAATATCAGATAATAAATTTAACATATTATCTATTGATAAGTCATTAGTTAATAAAAATTGTTTAACTTGAATATCATATTCTGAACGTTCTAAATAATAAGATAATCGATATAAATCATAATCCTTAATTATTTCCCAAGCTTTATTATTACACTGTTTCATAAATAATAAGTCTTTTTCAGATAGTGAATAATGTTTCTCTATTAGTTGTTTAATATCAGTTGTAGATATTTCCCAAACTTCGTTTATAGCACACAACCTTAATCTTTGTTTACGAGTTGCATATGTCTGATTACGATTAAAGCAATGTCTTTTTATTGCCTGATTAACGTTATATCCATCTTGTAATAATCGTCTAATATAACTAATATCTAAACAGTCTTTTATACAAAAATGATTTAACAAAATATTTCCCACAAGATATTTCCCGTGCGAAGGATCACCTTGACCACAATTTAAATAATGGGAAATAGCATTATCAATTGAGTAATTGCAATGTTTAATTAAATAATAAATAATTGAATAATTATATTGATTATCTATACAATATTGAAATAAAGATTTATTTCCCACCATATATTTTTCACTTTTAATACATAGGGAAATAATAAATTTCACTTCCTCTTCTGTATATTTCACGTCACTTTTTAACATCATATATAATTTATAAGGAGAAATATTATTATCACTTTTTAATATTTGTGCTCTACTACAAAAAGTACCTTTATAAGGATATTTTTTAGTTTGATTATTCTGAATAATTTCTATTGCTTCATTTATATCATATCCTTCTTGTAATCTACGATATAAATTACTAGAATCAATTTGAGTTAAAGATGCAATTTCTAAAACAGTCAAATCTTGACCACACCAATTATACTTTTTAGGTATTCGATTGTTAGTTGGAATTCTATTATTAATATAATTTTCTATTTCTTCCAAACTCATTCCACGTTTTATATACTTATATATAGTATCAGTACTTTTATTTATTATCTTACTAAATTGAGCTACAGATACTAAAGTTCCACAATATGAATATAATTTAGTTCTAGACGAATTTTTTTTAGGTGCTACATAGTTAACAGCATCCGTTACGCTCATTTTAGCTAAACGTTTATACATTTCAGATTTTCCTATATTAGCTAACTCAGCTAATTCAGGTACCGTATATAATTTTCCTTCATATTCATATTTGATATGTCTTTTTGCCATATTTATCACCGATTAGTGCATATTTTAACAAATAATTAAAATTATTACAACTTACAAAATAATGATAAGCTATTAAAACTTATCATTATAAATATTATATTATTAACATTATTCACTAGGTAACGATTCTATAGCAGTTTTAAATAAATATCTTAACCCACTTGCGCTATCATCAAAATTTTTAGAATCTATTCTTTTATATGTTGTACCATCAACACTTAATTCATCTTTCGAAATAATTTCAATCTTAATTTCCTTATCTTTAACTATTTCAGTTGTTGAAAGTTCACAAGTGAAAAATGTAATTGGATATAGTGTAATTGCATTTTCATCTAATAAATAATTTCCTTCATAAATACCGCATCCCTGCTTATATTCTTGACTAAATATTCCTTTACTAGATAAAAATAATTTAGCATTCCCTGCTTCAAAAGTTCCTACTATATCATTTATTGTATATGATTTACTTGTTACATTAGATGTGCTTTCTACATTAGTATTGGATTCTTCAACAACATTAGAGCTTTCTTGCTTTAATTCATTAGATTTTTCTTCAGTTTTTTCCTCTTTACTATTTATTGATAAAATATTATTTTCAAAATACCCAATAGTAACTCCAGCCGCTAAAGCAATAATAACTAAGACTACTGATAAACCACTTTTCTTTTTGCACTTACATTCATTAGATTGATTATTAACCATATTATTTTGTTCACCCATAATTTATCTACTCACTTTCCCTTCTTCTCTAGAACTATACAATAAACAATAAATGTGCACTTTTTGTAGTATAATTCTATATATATTTTATCTCAAAAAAAAGCAAGTAATATTTTTGAAAAATCAATCGTAAAAATAAACTTTACATTACTATTCACAATCAATACTTAATGTCATAACAAAAATAGCGAAGATTCATTTATTTTCGCTTTTTATTTCATTTAATGAAAATAGCTCTTCCATTACTAATCTCAACAAAGCTTCATATACATTTACATTATTTCAATAAACTGTTTATATATAACTTTTTATCCTACTATAATCTTGAGCTCTTTCTATATTTTGAAATTGTCCTGATATTTTCATTTTAGTTTTGGAACTTCTTAGACTTCTTTCTGATAAATTATTTGTTGTTGGAATTTTAAAATCCGTTACCTATGCAAAATAGTTATTTTTATAATCTAATATTCTTGTTATTAATGTTTTCCATGTATCAACATAATATTTATTTGCTTCTTTATATATAGTCGCACTAATAATTCTTCCTTTTATCTCCTTTAGTTTTCAGTATCCTCCAATTTCTATTTCTTTTATTTTTGGTAAAGTGATGGTTCTTTTTTATAAATCCAGTTTGATACTTTCATATGTTGTGTTCTTATATTTATTCATAATATTATTTGTTATATAGTTGTTTCTGCTTTTATTTTTACTTTTAAATCTTGCTTCTTCTCCACATTTTTTAAAATATTTTTGATAAGCATTATCTAAATCAAATATACTTGTTCTTAATAAACAACTATCTACTTCTTTTAACCATTCATATTGTTTTGTTAATTCTGGTATCGTTTTGATAAATTCATAGACATTCATTTTTTCTTGTTTACTTTTTTCTAAGAAGTAGTTATAAATAAACCTATTGACCCCAAAGCTTTTATCGATTAATTGTTTTGACTTTGATTTGAATATATTCTAAATACATATCCTTTTAGTTGTTTATCCAATGGAATCACCTCTTGATAAATATATCAATTTAATGCAAACATATATTTGTAAATAGACTTCATAAAAAATGCACTTTCCTAATACATAAAAAAACTAGATTTGGGTTCTAGCTTTGAATAGTAACTACATCCTTTTAACCTAATATTCCAATCTTTTTTATAGTAGCAACAGATTATTTTTAGATGCCTTTTCTTTTCAAATATTCAGTATAAAACATTAACCATATAATAGCTAAGCAAGATCCCGCAATTATATCACTAAAATAATGTACTCCAAGATATACTCGACTTATTGGTATAAGAAGCATAGTAATGCTTGCTAATATAATAAAAGCTATCTTCGTATGTTTTTTATATCTAGAATGATACAAATAATATATAATTAACCCATAAGCTGCTACAGCGGTCATTGAATGACCACTTGGAAAACTATAACCTTTTTCTAATATTATATTTATACCAATAGGACGTTCACGCATAAAAATATTTTTAAAAATTGTATTTAATAAAATTATTAAACCAATATCTAGCAATAAATAAAGCCCTTTTTTCTTATTTATTATTAATATAAAATTAATTAGAATAATATTTCCTATTATTCCACCAATCATAGTAAATAATTTGAATATCGTTGTTACTTGTGAATTCTTAATAAAAATAATTTCATTGTAAAAAAAGTCATCAAAATATTTTATACTATCTAATTTATATAATGTAGCCAATAATATGAATATTAAACTGTTTATAATTACTACAATCCATTTCTTTTTACTCATTTGTTAACATTATGATAATAATTAAATTCTGAGAGATTCATTTCTACCCAATCTAAATCGTCATAATTATCATCATTTTTATTCCTTTCAATTAAATATATCAATTCATTAATACTTAAACACGAATTATAATCAATATTATAATTGTTTAATATATCTATTTGTTCTCCAGTAAGATATATATTATTTTTACTATATTTAATGAAGTTATTTTCTATTTTATTCATATCAATATCCATCATATCACCTACTACTTAATTATACAAAAAAACTATATGTTATTCAACATATAGTGTTATTTTTCCTTCATGATGAAGTGTCAATATTTTTGACCAAATATCATCTTCAACAAAACGATTCTTTTTTGGATGAACCAAATATCTTATATAAAATTCAATATGACTATCAACAACACGCATATATATTATTGGTTCTAACTTATTAAAATATATTCTTTGTTCAATTCCAATATTATCCATATTTCTTCTCATCTTTTCAGGTATTCTTTTTACTACTTCATTACTATTTATTATTTCATATAACATTTTTTTTACTTCATCCGCATCTACATCTAAAGTAGTTTTTACAGTAATTTCTGCCCATATATATTTAAAATTTTTGTCATAGTTTTTTATTGGATGAACAAGTGCTACTGAATTGGGAACATTGATAATTTTTCCTGTACTCTGATCTCCATTAATATAATCACCAACTTCTAATATTTCGAAATCCAAAGTATTAATTCCTACAACATCACCTTTTGTTTCAAGAAATTCAATTCGATCATCAATTGTAAAAGGTTTTTTTATTTTTATATATATACCAGCAAAAAAATTAAATATAACTTCTCTAAGTGCTAAAGTCAAAGCAGCAGAAATAAAACTAATAATAGTTATAATATTATCTAAGTAACTATCCCATAAAATAAATATTATAACAATATTAACAAGCATAAATAATAATCGACATTTTTGATATAACATATATCCATTTTTACTATTGGTAAGTTGAAATATACGTCTTAAACAAAATAATATTAATTTTATAACTAAAATAGAAATACAGGATAAAATAATGAGAAATATATACTCCTGATTAATACCAGTTAACTCTTCAATATAATTACTAAAAATACGCAAATAATTCATATCAATTCTCTCCCTTTTTATCTATTATATTATATCATAAGTTTCAATGAACCAAAATATAATATAAAAATAATTAATTACTTTTGTATATTAAACTTACCTCGCTACAAAAAAATAAATATTTATACTTTACTTTATAACTTATTTTATTATATATTAAAAGCAGAGGTGTTTTTAAATGGTTCAATTAACTAATATCGAAGAAGCAATAATAGATTATATTCAAAAAATGAATGATAGTGTAACATATTCACAAATAGTAGAATATATCGCTATTCCTAATGGAATTAAACTGGTTGAACTTAATGATATTTTAGAAAATCTTGAATTAAATGGATTTTTATATTTAAGTGAAGATCAAGAATATCAATTATTTTCGAAATATAATAATTTAGCAATCGGTGAAATAAAATGTAATGCGAAAAATACAACTTATGTTGTTGTTGGAAAAAATCATATTACATTATCACCTAATCTTTTAAATGGTGCTCTTATGGGTGATATTGTCGTAATTAAAAGAAATAAATTCAGATTAGAAGGAGAAAATTTTTATAGTGTTGATAAAATTTTAAAAAGAAATGATAACGGATTTATTTTTGATTACATTGATGGAGAATTTAAACCATATAATTGGTTAGGACGTATTAATGTTCATATTCCAAGTGAACAATTATCCACTTTAACTAATGGAAGTAGAGTTGTAATCAAATTAAGTCTTGAGAAATGTAACAATTACTATAATGGGCAAATAGTTGATTTAGTAAGTCATGTAAAAGATTCTAAATTAGATATCAAAACAATAGCTAGTATAAATGGTGTACAAATTAACTTCTCTAAAGAAGCATATAAACAAGCATATCAAATAAGTCAAGCTGTTACTGAAGAAGAAATACAAACTAGATGTTCAAATGGTGGATTAGATCTACGTCAAGAGACAATATTTACAATTGATGGAGAAAAAACAAAAGATATTGATGATGCAGTTAGTATTAAAAAGTTAGATAATGGTAACTTCTTATTAGGGGTACATATAGCTGATGTAAGTTATTATGTTTCAGAAGATAGCATTCTTGATTTAGAAGCTAGAAAACGTTCAACAAGTGTTTATCCTTATAATCTTGTTATTCCTATGTTACCTAAAGTATTATCTAATGGTATTTGTTCTTTAAACCCTCATACAGATAGATTAGCTTTTTCATGTATCATGGAAATTTCAAAAGATGGACAAATTATAGACTATAAATTGGTTGATACAATAATCAATTCAAAAATGAAAATGACTTATGAAAAAATTAATGATATATTTCAAAATAATATAATTGATCCAGAGTATGAACCATTTCTGACTGATCTATCATTAATGTTGGAGTTATCCGAAATATTAAATAAACGAAAATTTGAACGCGGATATATATCATTAGGTGATAATGATATTCAATTTGAAGATAATAATGGTATTGCCACTGGTATTTCTAAACGCAAAAGAGGTAAAGCAGAAAGAATGATTGAGAATTTTATGTTAGCAGCTAATGAAACAGTTTCATCATTCTATTACTATTTAAATATGCCTGGAATTTATCGAAATCATCCAGAACCAAATATTGGGCAATTAAAAGAACTTGTAGATTTATTAGATTTAAATATTTTTATTCCTAATAATATTAGTAGTCCACATGTAATTCAAGATATTGTTAATAGAATCAAAGCTTTAGATACGGAAAACATATATACTGAATTATTAATAAAGACAATGCGTAGAGCTTATTACTCTACAGATAATATTGGTCATTTTGGTCTAGCACTTGAATATTATACACATTTTACATCACCAATCAGACGTTATCCTGATTTAGCAACGCATCGTGTTTTAAGACAATTACGTGATAATATAATAAATATTGATACTAATTCTCAAATAGAAAAATTAAAAGCAATATGTACAAATGCTAATACTAAAGAAAGAATTGCTGATAAAGTAGAACGGGATGTAACAAGCTATAAATTGGCAGAATATGTTGAACAACATATTACAGAAACTTTTACTGGATATATTATTTATATAAGCAGAAATGGAATTACTATTAAAACAGATGAATTTATATCTGGTAAAATAAGTATGGAAAGGCTTAAAAATAAAGGATATATTTATGATGATGTTAATATGATGCTAATTAATCAAGATGAGAATACTAGTTTGCATATTATGGATAAGATAGAGCTAAAAGTAAAAAATGTTGATAAAAAAACAGGTAAAATTGAATTTGACCTATCCCCAGAGAAAAAATATATTAAAACAAAAAAATAGTATACATGATACTATTTTATTTTGCATTAAATTTTTTTTCTAACTTTTTAACTGCATTATTATTTAATAAATCATTATTTAATTCTATACCATTATATGATTTATGTATATAAAGAGAAATAAGATTAACTAAAGCAGTCTGTAAAAAGGTCATATCATATGTTAATCGATAAGCTATATCATCTAAAGAATAATTTTCATAATAATCTATATGATCTAAAACGTCATCATCAAGAATATTCATTTTTTCCAAATATTTAGAAACAGCATAATCTATTTTACCTACATCTAATAATAACTTGATGCCATTACCTCTATCAAACCTTATCATATTACTAATAAATCCACTAATATTTAAAAGAATTCCATCTTCAAACTCAATATCCAATAATTTATCTTGGTCTTTAATTTGTGTTTCAATATCTAATACTAAATCATCAATTGTTATTTCTTTGCCATAAGTATTTAAATCCATCATATGCATAACATTTTTAGAAATTATCCAATTACGTTCCATATTAGTTAATGATTTAACTAATATAATTTTGCCAAGATTAGTTAAAGAATTGAATTCATAACTATTAAATATTAATTTTGAAAAAAAATCAGGATCGCAACTAACTTCTGCTAGTAAATCATTTTTATTATTAATTTGACAAAGTCGATTTAAAAGATCTACATCCTCAATTTTCATCATACTTTCTTTATGTTTATATATAGCCATATAAAGAGTATCTAAATATGCGCACGAAATCCAACTTTCTCGAGTCTGGATATCTATTTTTTTATCAGATACTTCTAAATTATATAAAGCCTCTCGAACAAAATCTATACTTTCATTAATACTAAATCCTTTAAGATAATACTTATCTATAACTTTTTTTAACATTCCTCTTATTTCATCATTATAATTAACAAAAAACATATTCCCCCACCTAATTTAATTATTTATTAACCTTTCTACCGCATTCATTACTCCAATACGTCCATATTGATATGTTAATCCTCCTTGCTGATAAGCAATATATGGTTCTCTAATAGGTCCATCACAAGATAACTCTATAGATGACCCTTGTGTAAATGCACCTGCCGCCATAACTACTTTATCATCATATCCTGGCATATCCCATGGTTCTGGTAAAGCAAAAGAGTCTATTGGCGATGCTAATTGAATTCCTTGACAATACTTTACTAAATCTTGTTCATTACCAAATATTATATTTTGAACAATATCAGCTCTTTCTTCGTTCCATTTAGGTTCTACATCGTATCCAAGTTTTTCAAGTATTCGACTAGTTAAAACAGCTATTTTAAGACTACTAGCTACTGCATTAGGTGCCATAAATAATCCTTGCAAAATAGCTTTATTTATTCCTAAACTAGGTCCAACTTCCCTTCCTTCACCAGGTAGTGTCAAACGTTCTCCTGCTAGTTCAACTAAATCATGACGACCTGCTATATAAGCACCATTAGGTGCTATACCTCCACCTAAATTTTTGATTAATGATCCAACAATAATATCAGCTCCAACTTCAGTTGGTTCTATAGTACTTACTAACTCACAATAACAATTGTCTATCATTATTATAATATCTGGATCAATATCTTTAATAAACTTAATTACTTTAGCTACTTTTTCTATAACAATACTCTTTCTAGTAGAATAACCTTTAGAACGTTGTATTTCAATTAGTTTAACTTTATTACTAATTAAAAATTCTTTTATTTTATCATAATCAAAATCATTATCCTTTAAATCTATTTGATCATATTTAATACCAAATGATTTTAATGAACTATTATTATCTTTAATACCAATTACTTCATGTAAAGTATCATAAGGGGTACCTGTAATACTAAGCATTAAATCTTCAGGTCTTAAAAATGAGAAAAGTGCTACTGATAAAGCATGACTACCAGAAATAAATTGACTTCTAACAAGTGCATCTTCAGCACCTAATACTTGAGCAAATATTTTCTCAATAGTATCTCTTCCTAAATCATCATATCCATATCCTGTAGTAGATGAAAAATGAACTGTAGATACATGATACTTTTTAAAGGCATTTAATATTTTTAAACTATTTTGATTACATATATCATCAATCTCTTTAAATTTATCTTCTAATTCTAATTCCACTTCACTTGTGATATTTTTTATCTTATCACTAATTTTAATTTCATCTAACATCTTTGTCCTCCGTCCACTCTTATAACCTCGTTATTAATAAAACTAGCCTTATCACTAGCTAAAAAACATATCACACTTGCTATCTCTTCGGGTTCTGCAAATCGTTTTAATAAAATATTTTTACATTCTTCCTCAATATATTCTTCATCAAGATTCTTGTTCATTTCAGTATTAACCCAACCAGGTGCTACCGCATTAACTCTAACTTTAGGACTATATTCAACTGCAAGATTATGCATTAATGATATTAGTCCCGCTTTTGATGCATCATAATCTAAACTATATGGATAATATGTATCAATTCCATTTGTTGAAGTTATCATAATAATAGAACTATTTTCATCCATATATTTATAACATTCTCTAGAACAAATAAATGGTCCTATCAAATTTGTATTTATAGTTTTATTAAAGTCATCAATTGTTTTTTCTTCTACTAATGTATCTATAGCAATCCCAGCATTATTTACTAAAACATCAATATGTCCAAATTTGTCAATTATTGTTTTTACCATATCTTGAACTTCATTTTCTTTAGTAATATCACATTTTATTTTTAAGGCCTTAACGTCATATTCTTCTAAAATATATTCTTCTAATTCCGACGCTTCATTTACACTATTATTATAATTAATTACAACATTATATCCATTTTTTGCAAATTCTTTAATTGTTGTAGCACCTATTCCTTTACTAGAACCAGTAACTAATACTACTTTATTTTCCATAGTCATCACCTCTTTTTATATTATAGCAAAAAAGATAAGAAATAACTACTTTACTTGCTTATCTAGCGCTAAACGAAGCAATAATTCCTTATCTTTTCCTAAACTTTTTTTATTATTAATTCTCTGTTCCTCTTCCTCTAATTCACAACCATAAACAGTATTTAATATCTCTGGTTTAAATGCTTTTAAATAATGTTCTCTAGTCATAACTGCATTATGGGATAAATCAATAATATAGTCATTATAATTAATAAATGAATGATAATGTTTTCCCCCTAATGGTCTATCAATTAAAGCAGTACTGGCACTAACTCCTGATTCATTTAATATTAAACGATGACATTGATAATGACACTCTCCATATCTAGTATAATCTTTAAGATTTGGAAATATATGTGAAGTTTTAAATACCTTTATCACTCCTACATGAGTATTTAAAATAAAATGATCTATAAAAACTTGAGCATTAATTAATGATTGTAAATCTTCAAAATTTTTAACAGTCCTATACTCATTAGAATAGCATATGTTAGCGATTATCAATTGTAATTCCGCATTTAAACTATATTGATATTTTTTATTACCAGTTAAATCTTTTTTATTTAATTCAGCAATAACCAAAAATTTTAAAGGTGAACTCAATAAAAGAAACAATTTTTCCATATAACTTTTATCTTTCCATAACTCAGTTAAAGATAAAACATTACTATATTCTTTTTCCAAATTTTGTACTATTTCTTTAGCAATTAATTCATTTTCAATAGATGAATCTTTTTGTATTCTTTTATACGTCTCTTCATATTTATTCATATATACACCCCTTTTAAATGATGCTTATATTAACACTTGAAGTTTTGATTGTCAAATTTTTTATACATAATACTATGATATTCTTTATCTTTTAAACTTCTACTAGTATTAATTACAAAAAAATAAATTTTTATTTTATAGCACTTATTATGAATTTCAAGCATATTCTACTACTAATTTACTACTTTATAAATAAATTTCAAATTATAGAAATATACCGATTTTTATAATATGATACATTTGTAAAAAATATAGGAGGTAAAATAATGATTGAATCTATAACATTAAGAAAATACACTATTAATGATTATCAATTTGTTTATGAAGTGAAAAGAAATGCATATAAAAAATATGTAGAAGAATGCTGGGGTGAATGGGATGAGGAAACTCAACAAAAATACTTTGAAAATTTTATAAATCAAGTAAAAGATAATGCTTATATAATACAATGTGATAATAAAGATATAGGATTCTATAACGGAGAAAGTCTAGAAAATGGCAATTATGAAATAGGAAATATTTGTATTATTCCTGAATATCAAGGTAAAGGAATTGGTACTAAAATATTAAAAAATATACTAGAAAAGTACTCTGATACTAATATTGAAATACAATATTTTAAGCAAAATCCAGTTGGAAACTTATATGAAAGATTAGGATTTAAAAAATCTGGAGAAACTGAATTTCATTATCAAATGATTAAACCTAAAAACATAAAATTGACTAAATAGAAAATAATATGAACAACAATTAAATAAATTAGTACATATTGTATTTCTATCAAAATAATCTTGATACATGCTTCATGCTACATAATAAGGGTAATACTATACCTTAGACTTTAATTGCTACACAACTAGTCTCGCCCATAAAATTATACTCTGATACTATGCATGTCATAGTATTTTTTACTACTAATTTACTACTTTTGAAAGCAAAAATATAAGAAATTATAAAAATATTATAAGCGCTTATAAATAGAGGTTATAACAACATTTAAGAGTTTATAAAAGGCTACCTAAAACACTAACCTTTTTAATAAAAAATTGTCAATTAATAAATATTGACAATTTTTTCTTGTACTTCATTTTTCTTAATATGACTACCTATTATTTCTGAAATATCTGTTATTGTAACAAATGCTGATTTATCTTCATCTGCTATTATTCTTTTTAATTCTGGTATTTCAATTCTAGTAATAACACAATACATTACTAACTTTTCTCCACTTATTAGTCCCTTTCCATCCATTATAGTCACAGTACGTCCTAGTTTATTATAAATATTTTGAGCTAATTGAGCACTTTTATCAGTAATTATCATTGCAGCTTTTGCTTGTTCTAAACCTTCAGCTACCATATCAATTACTTTAAAAGTTATAAAATAAGTTAATAATGAATACAAAGCACGATCAAATCCAAATATAAAACCAGCTAAAGTATAAATAAATAAATTAAAAATTAATACTACTTGTCCAACAGACAAACTTGTTTTACGACTTAAAACCATAGCTACTGATTCAGTTCCATCTAAACAACCACCAAATCGAATAACAAGTCCTACTCCTAATCCTAAAAATAAGCCTCCAAAAACAGTTGCAAGTAATATATCTTCTGTAAATTCAGGTATATTATGGAATAATGATAAAACTATTGAAAACATAATCATGCTATATATAGCTTTTATCAAGAATCTCTTTCCTAAATTTTTATATCCTATATATACAAAAGGAATGTTTAATATCAAGATAAATAAACTAAGTGGCAAAGGAGTTAGCTGACTTAAAATCATAGATACACCTGTTACTCCACCATCTAAAATCAAATTAGGGACTAAAAATGACTCTAATGACAATGCCGCTAAAATAATACCAAATGTCAGTGCTAAATATTCAAATATAGTCTTTACTTTCATGATATCACCAATTTTATTATAGCACATTCATAGTCATATTATGTCAATTTACATATAAAATTGAGCATTATTATCTTTTTTATATATTACTTTTATTGACTTATACATTTTGTTTTTGTATCTAAATTTAAACTATCATATAATATGTTTTTTTCTATCTCTACAATACTATGATCTGAAAAATTATCTACATAGCAAAATAACTTTTTCTCATAATCACGAAGTTCTATATCAATACCTATAAAAGATGATAAATCATATGCTAAAGATGCATAATAACTAGCCTCTTCTTCATTTTGAAATAATTTATTAATAAAGAATAAATAACAATAAGATTGTTTTAAATAAATAGTACCTATTGATATATAGTACTTAAATAGTTTTAAAGCATCTTGATAATACCCATTATTATACATAATCTTAGCCACAATATATAAATAGTCCGAATTAGTTGTTTGTTCAAACAAATGGTAACCATAATTAATTGCTATTTCAATATTTTCCTTTATTGATTCTTCTTCAATTATTCTAATATTATTAGTTGTTTCAAACATTTTTTGTAAATCTATATTATTATTACTTGTTACATACATTGGTGATTTTAAACATTCAATTTTTAGCTTCAAATATTCTAAGCGTTTGTTAGGAATTAATATTTTAGTTTCAGCCAGTTTTAAACATTGTTCGGCTGTGTTATAATCAAATAATAAAATCGAATTTTCTATTAAAAGAATTATTGTATTTATATTATCTGAATCTAATTTCAATAATTTCTTTAATATATAATAACTTACTCCATAATTATCAGAATTGTGATAGCACTCTTCTAATTCTTTAATTTTATTCTTTTTTTCATTTTCATAATACATATCTTTAAGATCAGTTAATATTTGTTGTAATATGGTTAAATCAATATCATGCTTTCTTTTCTTTATTAGTTTGATACAAACACTAACATGTTTTAATGCCTTAATATAATCTTGTCTATTAATAGAATCTATCATTAAATTGTAATTTAATGATATTGCTTTAGGTACATTATTTATACCTAAAAAACTAGTACTTTGGTTAATATAATCTCTTCTATTATATAAATATCTATTTAATAAATTTATATATATATCACAATTTATATCACTTTTTATTTCATAAAGTTTTATTTGTTGTAATGCTTCTTCATAGTTAGTACGTTTCACATAAATTTTAAATAATTCATAATGTGGTAATGCTAAAGAAGAATTTATTGTAATAGACATATTAAAATTATCAATTGCTTCATCAATATTTTCTAACAATACATTAATTTTACCTAAAAAAACATATGCCTCTGCATCTTTACTATCAGTTAATGCAATTAAATCATTTATACGCCGTTTTACATGTATTTTTTCATCATAACTAGTATTTTTATTTAATAATACTTCTTTTATGGACTTAACTAAATTATCCGTCCGTTCTTTCATTTTCATCTTCCTTCTATCATTTAGCTCAAGGTAATTTACCATGAGACCATAAAAAAGTCAACAATTTTATTTGTGACTTGAATATAATAATACTAACCATATAAATATATTGTCGAATTATGGAGGTGGATTATTAATAAATATAATTTAAATCTAATAAACCTAAAATATATATATGATA
This sequence comes from Roseburia sp. AF12-17LB, assembly GCA_963607615.1. GTDB lineage: Bacteria > Bacillota_I > Bacilli_A > RF39 > UBA660 > UBA5578. The sequence continues at coordinate 16,303 of CAVDCT010000016.1, read as the reverse complement.
TGTCAAATATAGAATTTATTAATGATAATAATTTAAAAGAATTATTAGAGTTTCAACATAAAGAGTATTATTATAATCACAAGTTAATTGATTCTAAAATTATAGATATAATATTTGATAATAGAAATTTAAATACAAGATATACTATTAATAAGGGTATCATTATTAATAGATGTAATGGTAAATATTTACCAAGTGATATAGTTTTATACAGTAAAAAAGAGGATTATTATTTTGATCGAAATCAGGCTTTAGAACTTAATATAGCGCTACCTATATATATTATTCATATTAGTAAAGATAAATTATGGTATTTTATAAAAACTTACAATTATTATTGTTGGGTACATAAAGATAATGTTTGTATTATTGATACATCTACATTTAATAAATATGTTAATCCTAAGAACTTTATTATTACTATTGATAAAATATATACTAAAGATAATAAATACCTTGATATGGGGATAAAATTACCAATATATGAAGAGTTAGAACATACTACTAAAGTTATAATTCCTAATAAAGATTCTAATAACAAACTAGAAGAACAAGTAATTGAACTAGATAATAATAAAATAAATAAAGGTTATTTACAGTATTCTAACCATATGCTTTATATTCAAGCCTTAAAATATCTAAATACTAATTACGGTTGGGGTGGAATGAATAATGGTATAGATTGTTCTGGTTTTATCTCTAATATATATAAAGTATTTGGTTATTTATTACCTAGAGATACTAGTAAACAACAACAAATAGTTGGAACAAGAAGAATATATACAAATAATATGAACTATATAGAAAAATATAAAATAGTAAAAAAAATAAATATACCTGCTATATTATATCTTGATGGTCATGTTATGTTGTTACTTAAAAATATTGGCAAAGAAACATATGTAATACATGCATCTAGTAATTATAAAAAAGTAGTTATAACAAAATTAGATAGTAAAACTATAAATAGAATACAATCTATACACTTCATCAACAATTGACAAAATATATCATAAATGCTAGTATAGATAACATTATTTAGAGGTGATATAAGATATGTTACATCTTTTAAAAAAAGTACATAATGATATTTTAACAGCAATATCTGATATTGGTCTAGTAAGAGAAAAAAATGAAGATTGTGCTATTACATTAAAACATCCTGATAATAAAAATATAAAGCTATTAGCTGTAGCTGATGGTGTTGGAGGTTGTTCTAAAGGAGAATTTGCATCTAACTTTGTTATTAAATCATTAGAATATTGGTTTATTCATGAAAAAATAAATACATTTAACTCAACGGTTATTACAGCACAAAAACTTTACAAAACAATTATAAATATAAATAATATTTTATATTCTCATGAATATAATAAATCTAAATGTGGTACAACATTAACATGTGCTATTGTCACTAATAAAGATACTATAATCGCTAATATCGGAGATTCTAGAGCATATGCAATTATTAACAATGAAATAAAGCAATTAACAAAAGATGACTCTATTGTATGGTATTACTATGAACAAGGTAAATTAACAAAGGATGAATTAAGATTTCATTGCCAAAATAGTTTAATAACAAAATGTATTGGTCATGCTTATAATACTAAACCTACAATATTAAAATTAAATAACAATATATATTCTGGTTTATTATTATTAACTGATGGTGTAACAGATTGCTTATCTGATGAAAAAATTAAATTTATTGTTGATAAAAATAATAGCAAGGATATAGCTCAAAAAATAATAAATGAAGCAGTATATAATAAGCAAAATGATACTATTCCTAAAGGTATACAATTTAATAATATTAGAAATGGTAAAGATAATGCGACTGTTGCGGTATATATGAAAAATGCATAAAAAAATGATAGTTATTACTATCTTTTTTATTATTCACTTATTTCTTTAAACATATCATCTAAAACTTTAGCAACCTGTTGCCATTCATTTTCATCTTCAATTTCTTCGATAATTTCTTCACCATTTTCTATTATCACACGAGAAATATATAAATCAACATCATCACTATCTTCATCATCTATTAGATCTTTATATACTAAATACTTAATATTTGTTTTCTCATTCTCGATAACAGTTACAAGTTCATATTCAATATCTTTACCATTACTATCAGTAATAGTTATTGTTTCACGTTCCATTTTATCACCCATTTTTCTTTCTAAATAAATCTAAAATAGAATGTTTTCTTGGCTTATCATTTAGTTCAATATCATCAATAGACTCTACACTATGTGATAATTCCTCTTTATCTAAATCAAAAGTACTATCATCTTCTATCTTTTCAGTGTCTTCATTTTCTAACATTACAACATCAGAAGATAAATCATTGTTTTCTTTTGATAAGTCGCTAGTATCAGTTTCAACAGCATTTATTCCATTTTCTTCAACTATAGTTTCATCTATATCTAAATAATCACTAATTTCTGTAGAATTACTATCAATATTCAAATCTTTTACTTTAACAGTATTTACCCTTAATACTTCATCATCAAGTTTAATTTCTTCATCACTTTCGGCTAAAGAGTTATCTGTTATTACATAAACATTTTCATCACTTACTATTGATGGAATTTTCATATTTTTGCCAATATCATCTGGCATACTATCGTAATAAAGGGATAAATCATTTTCAAGATTTAAAATATTAATCTTAATATCAGTCATTTTACTCATAAAGTCATCAGTTAATCTTTTTACTTGTTCTACTACCTGATCATTGACTTTTATTATATTATCTAACTGAGTACACTCTTCTATTTTATCATCTACAACTTCTTCTTCACAATTAATATCATTATCAATAGCAATAACTGATTCTACATCACCATTTACATAATCATATATATCCATTAAACGATTAATTTTATCGATATCTTTATCAACATAATAACTAATTCCATTCGTTATTATATTATTTATACTATTAATAATATAATCATATACACTATTTTCCTTATGCATAATATCCCCTTTTTCTTATATTCTTCTATTATATATATTACACTAAATATTAATATTTTTCAATCATAACATCAATTTAAAAAACTATTAATTTTAGTATAACTAATAGTTTAATATACTACTCAGATAGTACTAATCATTATTTTATAAAATTAATTAAAAGAGAGTCCTCTTCATTTACTACTCTAATGTTCTAGAACGTTTATCTATTATATGTAATAAACGCTCAATCATATATTTACGTTCTACTAACTTATTTAATCTAAATGATTTATGATACTCACTAATTGCTAAAGAATCACTATCAAATTGTTCTTTTTTTACAATACCTATTTCTCTTATTACTTTAATTAAATCTTCCTGTAAAAGAGCATAAGCACGACGATCTAGAGTACTAAGCCCATATGTTTCATCACATAACTCTTGTACAGATGCTGAAGTCTCATCTCTTAATTGATATAAAGCATTTTCATATATTTTATCCATATATATGTCATCAGCATATTTTTCTTTATATTCTTCAATAATACTTTCAACATCTTCTAGACTAACATTGTAATTATCAATTAATAATTCATTTTGATATTCTTTAACAGTTCTCTCATACAAAGCACTTGGGTATTTTATATTTTCCATAGAAGCCTTCTGTCTAGCTTCCCAAAAACTCTTATTTAAAATAGAGCAATATTTCTTATAATCAATAGTATCCAATTCTTTTTCTTTATTAAGAATATTTTTATTGAAAAAACTTTTTTCAGTTTTTTCTGCTATTTCATCAACACGTTTATGTTCTTCAAAATATAAATTAGATAAACATCTAACAATCTCTTTAGAACTACTATTTTGTTTTTTCAAATTTTCTAATGTTTCACTAACTTTTTGACCAAATAACAATATTCTTTTAGTTTCTTCATCAATAGCATCTACTAAATCATTTTTATTATCATCATCAATTGCTTCATCATTAATATTTGTTTTTTTAGATATATTAGATATATTTATTATATAGTTCAATTGATTTAAAACCCTATTTAATTCATCTATTTTTTCTTCTAAAACTTCTATAAATAAACCAATTGATAAAATAAATGTTTGAGAGTCAATATCATCTTGTAAAATATCTTGTAATTCACTAATTTTATCATTAGATATTCTAATCTCTTCATCAATATTAGTACATAGTTCTTCTAATTTATTTGTTTCTATTAAAGTATCATAATCAATATTCATCATTTCTGTCGCTAGAGAACTTATAAAATTAATTCTTTTAGTTTCTGTAGAAACATTTTTCTCAATTAATTTTTTTATTGAACTAGCACTTTGTTTATCATCAAAAACAATACCTTGTAACATACTATTAATTTTATCTGCTAAATTATATAAACTTTCCAAAGAAGATGCTACTATAGTTTTACTATCACTAAAGTCATAAGATTGTTCATTTAATATATAATCTACTTCTTCAGCTAAATCAAATATTTTTTTACATTCTTTTGCTAAAATATCATGTAAATTCTTAGTAAGTTTATTAAGATCTTTTTTTATAATTGGATACTTAGATATTTCAAAAAGTTTGTCAACATTGTTTCTTAAAACTTCTATTTGTTCATTAATAACATTAATAGCCTTATTATTTTCTTCTAAAAGAGAATGAACTCCAGATACACTATGTAAATATTTTTCAACCATAACATCTTTTTCATCTAATGTTAATACTTTATCATTCTTTATTTTTGAAACTTTTTCTTGATAATAATTAAGTGCATCAAATTGACATTCATTCACAGAAACCAATACATCATTTAGTGTTTTAATAGCAAATTTATAAACTTCAAATTCTTTATACATATTATCCCCTCAATTATATTCTACTATTTATATAATACACTATAAGTTAAATTTTTACAATATTACTTATAAGAACAAAATTCAAAATAAATTTTAACACACTTATCTCTCAATAAGTTTTTTTGCCTCAATGAAACTTTGTTTCTCCATAGACCAATATCGGGCGGTCGTCACCCTATTTCTTTGTCCAATTCTTAAATAACTTCTATTTATTTCATACATTTTTAGATACATTTAAACATGATATTAATACTTACATTATTTTCTCTTTCTAATTCACTTTTATAACATATAAAAAGAGGCTTAACCTCTTAATATATATCTAAATAATAAATATATTTAATGTCTTTATTAATTAAATTAATTACCTTTTTTAATTCTAATTTACTAAATAATTTTTCTAAATTATTTCTTCCACGTAAAAGAATATCAAAACGATTAATAAGAATTTTATCTATTTGTTTAATACCAATCTCATTTAAATAATTAATAGATGAAACCACTCTATCCATATTCCATTCAGCATCCAATATTGTTTGCTCTGAATTATTAACTACAGCTTTTTTTACACTTTCTTCTGAAATTCCACAATCTAATAAAAATTCCATCGCTATTTTTCATCTCCTTTATATATAATAGATTTTAAAGTTTCAAATTCTTCTTTAGTTAAATAACTATCTTTAACAACACTATAAAATAAAGCCTCAATTTTATTCTTAAAATGATTTATAAGCAATGTACTATAATACTTCAATACTTTTAATCTAGAAATATATATTCCTCCTAAAATATATTGAATTTTTCTTCTTTTATTATCCTTTTCCTCATTAATTGTATCTAACCATTTAATTAATGGATCATTTATAGCAACCGCTATATTTTCAATTGTTAAATCACTTAAATATGCATCAATTTCTTTACTAAAATAATGTTTAGTATCAAAGAATCCCCCTTGTTTAAAATCAATTCCTTTCAACTGCAAATATTTAATACGTAATATTATAGAAGCATTAGTTTCAAGCTGGCTTCTAAAACATTCAATATAATCAAAATCTTGAGCTTCTATATAGCGATCCATATTATATTCAAAGGATTCTGATGCAAGCGCTAATGGAGATGGTAATGAACCTTTAGTATCACGTAAAATACTCATACCATAAATTTCAGTCAATTCAATATTCTTTCTAAATAAAGTACTATCGGTACCTAATACAACAGGACATCTATTCATTATATCTGGTAATATAACTGAGTATTCATCTTTTATAAATTTTTCATTAATAATAAAATTTTCATATGTACCACTTAGTGATTCATTACTTTTACTAGAAAAAACTTTTGGTATTGCAAATATATCTATCAATGATATACCATCTCTTTTTGAAATATCAATAAAATTTTTCAATATTTCTACATTAGAATAAGCTAATATAAAACATATTTGACTACATTTAATATCATGAATTTTTCTATTAATTGGTTCATTACCTAAATCTTTTGTATATTCTTTAAGGAAATGTAATTCCTCTTTTTTACCAATAAATTCTACTATTTCTTTAATATGTTTATATGGTGTATTCTTTAATAACTCATCAATTAATTTTTGAGGAAAAGAATCATAATTAAAACCATGTTTTTTTAATAAATTTTTTACTTTTTTAATTTCTTCGATTGATACATCTTTATTATCTGTGATATTCTTCATACTAATCTTTCTATCAGATGAATCTAATATATCAAGATCACGACAACATTTTCGCAAATTTTGTGCATTCAACATATTAATAACATTTATTATATAATCATATGATTTATTATTTTCTTTAAGCATACTAATAATAGTATAAAAATCTTCAATATCTATTAATGCCTTACTAGACATTTTTAATTTTGTTAAAATAAATTTATACATCGCGATATCATTTGCTATAAGTTCTTGCTTATATTTTATTTTATCTTCATAATCTTGACGTTGTTTATTCTCTTCTATCAATAATTTATTTTTAAATTCTGTAATTAATGACAATTCTTCTGGATCGATATCAAGAGCTAATCCTCTTTTTTTACCACTCATAACTGTCAAAGGTAATTCTAATTTTTCTATCTCATAATTAATCTTGTCATCATCCCAGAAATATTTTAAAGTTTCAGAAATTATATCTGGATAAACATCCATTATAGATGTATCATCTTTATCTATTAATGTTATTAATTTTTGTAATTTAACTAAACCTGGATTACTTAAATCAATTTTAGATTGTTCTGTCTCTTTAACATTAATTCTATCTTCTAATAATGTGTTTATATAGGTTTTTACATCTCGTGAAAATGTAATGGTAACATTTTTAGATTTTATATCTGAAGTCATAACTTTAATATTATTAACAGATATGGCAATTAAAAAATTATATATATCATTTTCACAAAGAGTCTCACTAGTTGTAAGAATACTAAATAACGATGATAAATCAAAAATAGGATAATTTTGTTTTAAATTTTCATTTATAGTTGTAACTACACTTAAATATTCATTATTCTCTTCTTCAGATATATTAAAATCTTTTATATAGTCCAAATATTGTTGTAATTTATCAATCAATTTTTCAAATAATCTTTTAGCCTCTTTATATCTTATACTTTCCTTTAATGATATTTTAGATTCTGCTTCAATAATCCAATATTTATTTATATCAATTTCTTTTATATCATATTTTTTTGATAAAAAAATTGATAGTAGTTCACTTATCTCATCAGAACTTAATTCTATTATACTCTTTAATACGTTTCCTGGATATTTTAGTAAAATTGTTTCTATTCTCCTTTTTTGAGCTAAATCATTAAGTTTTGTTTGATAATTAAATTGTTTACAAGCAAGTATATTTATTAATCTATCAATTAATTCTGTTTCTGACTCTCTTTCTATATTTACCATATATAACACCTCATTAATATAGTTATATATATTATCATTTATGATATAAAAATACAAGAAAAAAAGAATCTTTTGATTCTTATATTTCTTCAATCTTCATAAAGTTTGTATGAGCATCATCTGGGAACCCACCTACTACAGCTACTAAATCTCCACTTTGTAGATTAAACATTTCCTTAGCTGCTTCTATTCCTGCTTCAACGATACTATCGGTATCTACTCCATTATCTACAACTTTACTATATACACCCCATTTAAGAGCTAAACCTTTAGCAACTTTAGGATTAGGTGTTATAGCAAGTATTAATGACTCTGGTCTTAAAGAAGATACATCTTCTGCTGTTTTACCAGTTGCTGTAGAAACTACTATAGCCTTAATTGGTAAATCCCTTGAAGCCTCTACAACACATTTAGCAATCGTATTATGTATTGCACTACCTTTTAATTTAAAATCTCCTAATTCATATTTAGTAAGTTTTTCAACCTTATTACAAATACTTGCCATAGCTTGTACTGTTTCAACTGGATAATCACCCATAGTAGTTTCATCACTTGTCATTACTGCATCACAACCACGAAGAACTGCATTGGCAACATCAGTAACTTCAGCATTAGTTGGACGAATATTTTTCTTCATTGATGTCATCATTTGAGTAGCCATAATACAACCTTTACCTTGTTTATGACATTCATCAATCATCATTTGTTGATATAATGGTAAATTTTCCATACCTGTTTCAACACTTAAATCTCCACGAGCAATCATAATATAATCAGATGCCTCAACAATTTCTGGTAAATTATCCATAGCATATTGAGTTTCAACTTTAGAAATAATAGGCATATTTGGTTTACCAAATTCAGCACAAAGAGCTTTTACTTCATTAACATTATCTGCTGTATTAACAAATGATATAGCTAAATAATCACCATCCATATCACATGCATATTTAATATCTTCTCTATCTTGTGCAGATACATATTGAACATCTAAGTTAATACCTGGAATACACACTCCACGACGTGATTTAATTTTACCACCATTCATAATACGACAAGTAGCACTGCCACCATCTTCATCATCTGTAGATTCAACAACTAACTTGTAAAATCCATCATCAAGTAATACAACAGATCCTTCATGTAAATCTTTAATGATATTTCTATAGTTAAACGAAATCTTCTCTGCTGTTCCTTGATCTCCTAAATCCTCTTCAACAATTCTAATAGTATTTCCCTCTACTAATTCAATATAGTCTCCAACAAATGTACAAGTTCTTAAATCTGGTCCTTTAGTATCATATAGTGTAGCTATATTAGCACCTAATTCTTCATTTGCTCTCTTAATTAAACTTTCATCTAGCTTTCTTTCTTCCATTGTAGCATGTGAAAAATTGATACGAGCTACATTCATACCAGCTTCTACAAGTCCTTTAAAAGCTTCCCAAGTTTGAGTTGATGGGCCAATACTACAAATATTTTTTGTTTTTTTCATATATACTGCCTCCTAAAAATACACAATAGATTGTAACATTTTTTATCTTTTTTGTAAATATATGTATCTAATTATTTGCAATATTTACATAACTTTTTCTAATATATAATATCTTTTAAAGAATACACAAAATAATCTGATATTTTTTTTAATTTTTTATTTTCTAAATTATCATTCGAAGATACACAAACTACCTCAATATTAGCCTTATTGGCAGCTTCTACTCCTTGAATACTATCTTCAAATATTAAGCATTCTTTTGGGCTAACACCAAAATAACTCATTATCTTTTCATGAATTTCTGGATTTGGCTTCTTATATTGAACGTCTTCTACAGTCAAAATAAGAGCAAAAATATAATCAAAGTCTATAATTGATGTATATGGATTTTCATTATTATAAATATCTACACAATATTTAGTAGTTGTTGTAGCAAGAGCTATCTTATAACCTTTATTTTTTAAAGTATGTAATAACTCTGTAGCACCTTCTTTAAAACGGACGCTTTCTTTTATATAACGATCAGTAAATTCCTTTCTTTTAAGTCTTATTTCATCAACTGATGAAGATATATCATACACCTTTTTTAAATATTCAAAATAAGCCTGATAAATATTAGGATTTGTTGTAGTTGATAAAATATAATCACGTTGCTCACCAATTATATCTTTCGATATAAGTTTACCTGTATAATATTTAATTAACTCTTGATCCACTATATTCCATATATTTATAGAATCAATTAATGTTCCATCAAGATCAAAAATAATTACTTTTTTACCTTCAAACATATAATCACCTATGAAAATTATATCATATAAATATTGTTTAATTGATAATACTTTTGAACATAATAATATAGGTGATATCAATGAAAAAAATGAGTCTTTGGCTAGATGGTGAAAAAGATAATCATGTTGTTGAATTAAATAAAAATGTTAATACCGATATATTAATTATCGGTGGTGGAATAACTGGTATGACTACTGCATACCAATTAATTAATAGTAATCTTAAAGTAGTATTAATAGATCAGAACCTTATTGGTCATGGAGTTAGTTCAAAAACTACAGGAAAATTAAACTATCTTCAAGAAAATATCTATACATCTATCAAAAATACTTTTTCTATAGATGAAGCTAATTTATACTTAAAATCACAATTAGAAGCTATTCAACATGTAAATCAAGTAATTAATACTAATAATATTAAATGTAATTTTGAATGGGTACAATCTTATCTTTTTACTAATAATAACGAAGAAATAAAGAGAATTAAAAATGAAAAAAAATTACTAGAACAAATGGGAATCGACGTTCAAGAGCATAAAAGTATCGAACCAAATTTAAAATGTAAGTATGCTATCAGCGTACAAGATACAGCTGTATTTCATCCAATTAAATATCTTTATGCACTAAAAGATATATGTTTAAAAAATAAAATAGATATATATGAAAATACTAAGGCTATAAAAATTAACAATGCAAAAGATGGATTTATTGTTGAAACCACTAATAAATATAAAATAAAAGCAAAAAAAATTGTTATAGCTAATCACTATCCTTTCTTTATACTACCATTTTTTATGCCAATAAAAACATATATTGAAAAATCATATATAACAGCAACACCTACTGATGATCCTAAAAGTAAAACATATATTACATCATCATATCCATGTGAATCAATTAGATATCATAAAGATAAGAATAGTAGCTATATTTTATATTTAAATGGTTCTCATACAATATGTAATAAATTGAATGAAAAAAATAATTTTAATAAGGCAATAAAAGGTGCTAATAAATTAAAATTAGATCCAATGTATATTTGGTCAAATGATGATTTAATGACAGCTGATAAATTACCATTTATTGGATATATAAATGACGAAAAATCACTATTTATAGGTACTGGATATAACACTTGTGGAATGACAAACGGAACTATTGCAGGTATTGTTATTAGTGATCTAATACAAAATAAAAAAAATTCTTACGAAGAGCTTTTTAATCCAAATAGAAAATTTAACTTTGCTAAAGCCAAACAATATCCTATCAATTTATTTAATAATATTAGTGGTTTTTATAAAAGTAAAATTAGTAAAAATAAAGAATGGTATAATAATAAAATTAAATTTAAAACAATTAATGGGAAAAAATTAGCTATTTATACTGATAAAGATGGGGAACATATAGTTTATAATAAGTGTCCTCATATGGGATGTAGTTTAATATTTAATGAAGTTGAAAAAACATGGGACTGTCCATGTCATGCTTCTAGATTTGATATCGATGGAAATTGTATCAAAGGTCCTAGTACCTATGACATAAGCTATAAAAAATAAAAAGACTATCAACAAAATTAGATTGTTAATAGTCATTAGGAAATATCAAATTAACTATTTTATTAAATACCTTCTCCTAATGCTTCAAGATATTTATTTAATTCCTCTTTCCAATTAATTGATTTTAACTTTTTAGCTTCTTCTTCTGCACTAATTCTAGTATATACCTCACCATTTCCTGTAATAGAGTTTTTAGAATTAATTTTTAAATTTGAGGTTCTAGTTTCTACTGCCATACCCTCAGCTAATTGAAATATCTGATTTAATTTAATTGTACCATTATCAATTATATAATTTCCAAATGTAGTGGCACCTCCGCCATTAATAACGCGTCCTTCATTTTCATATACTCCATTTTCTAATAAAATCAAATACCCATAATAAGTATCTCCTTTATATTGATATACCCCTTTAACATCTTGGTATGTATATGTTTTTGTTGTTGGAGTATTCTGTTGTGTAGTATTACTTGTTACATTAGATGTGCTTTCTACATTAGTATTGGATTCTTCAACAACATTAGAGCTTTCTTGCTTTAATTCATTAGATTTTTCTTCAGTTTTTTCCTCTTTACTATTTATTGATAAAATATTATTTTCAAAATACCCAATAGTAACTCCAGCCGCTAAAGCAATAATAACTAAGACTACTGATAAACCACTTTTCTTTTTGCACTTACATTCATTAGATTGATTATTAACCATATTATTTTGTTCACCCATAATTTATCTACTCACTTTCCCTTCTTCTCTAGAACTATACAATAAACAATAAATGTGCACTTTTTGTAGTATAATTCTATATATATTTTATCTCAAAAAAAAGCAAGTAATATTTTTGAAAAATCAATCGTAAAAATAAACTTTACATTACTATTCACAATCAATACTTAATGTCATAACAAAAATAGCGAAGATTCATTTATTTTCGCTTTTTATTTCATTTAATGAAAACGGCTATTCCATTACTAATCTCAACAAAGCTTCATATAAATTTATATTATCTTCTATTACAAAATTTAAGCCTATTTATCTGTAATATCTTTTATATTACTATAACTTTCTATAAGTTTATCTTCTATTCCTTTAGGGCAATTAGCTGGTGAGGTACTAGGTAGACATATATCTTCAATCAAAGTTATAGGATAACAATATTTTTTATATAACTGATGAGCTTTTTTACCAGTTGTAAATATAGCTTTTATATTAGAATTTAATAATATTAAAGATAAATCATTTGGTACAGGATTTTTTATAGAACTATCACTTGATGAAGAAATATCGCAACTTTTTAAAACATCAAATAATGCTATATGATGTCTTAATAAAAAGTTTTTTCTTTCTTCTATTGTATTTCCTACATATTCTTTATATACGCTTGATAAAGTTTTCCAAAATCTATTCTGTGGGTGAGAATAATAAAAACCAATCTCTCTTGATTTAATAGATGGCATACTACCCAAAATTAATACTTTAGAATTATTATCATATATTGGTTCTAATGTATGATATACTTTCATCTAATCACCAGTTATAATGTACTACAATTAATAATAAAACACAATATAATAAATAGTTTTCTATCTTTTATACCTTTTTAATACCAAAATTGATTTTTCATTAGCTTTATATTCATTAATTAATGAATATGTTTTTGATAAAATTACACTATCTAAATAATGAATCCCATTACTTAAGCTATCTATTACACTATAATTATCACCTTTAGCTATGTTACCACGCAAGAAACTTATTTTTTGTTTAGGATTCTTAAATAATAAATACTTAGTATTATCTATCTCTGACTTACATATATCTATTACATTTGGATTCATTTGATAAATTGTACTATCCATGATCTCAAATCCATATGTCTTTAACAAATACAACAAAAAAGGTTTTCTTTGAGCCTTATTAGTTCCCAAAAAGTTATAACCATTATTTAAACAAAATTGAATCCAAGTAGAAACTAATAAAGATGCTATTCCATCATTACGATACTCTGGTTTTATATAAGCACCAATAAAATCACTAGCTTTATTTTCCTTATTCAAATAAAAATAAATATATCCTTGACATATTAATTCATGATCATTTAATACACACGATTTAAAGAAATATTGATTTTGATTATTTACACTCATATATGCTTTTTGCATATAAATCCGTTGCCTCAATTCATTATACTGATAAGAATCATCATATAAGATATTTTTATCATAAGGCATATTTTCTATTATATTCATTATATCCCCCATTACTAACAAAACAAAATAACACTAATTTTTATTAGTGTAAGTATTTAAATTATATTAAATTGTTTATAATTTATACCATTATTTTTGCCACAAATTCCTAATAAATTTTAAAGATAGTGTTGATAAAGTAAAGCCAATTACAGGAACTAAAGAACTCAATAAAATATTATCAACATTCTTTGTAACATAAGAATATATAACAACAACTATATAAGTTAATACCATAATACAAATTTTTCTTGTCCAACTTGTTTCCAAAGCTTTATCTAATTCAACTCTTTTATTTCTAGTTTTTATTTCTTCTATTTCTTTTTCTATATTCATAAATACTCCTTTAAATATACATCTATTCTATCATATTTATAAAAATAATAATAGAAAAATATTTTTTTACAAAAAAACTATTAATAATTAATTTATATTAATAGTCATATTTATTTTACTTTATTAACAACTGTTTTATGTGCAGCACTTCCTAAATAACTAGTTGATAAGAAATCTGTTTTAAGACTAGAATACTTTAAAGTTAAAATCTTTCTTACAGATTCATTAATTTGACTTTCTTTAATTGTACCTTCACTGATACTTTGTTTTATATACTTTACAGCACTTCCAGCGCTTTTTGGCATTAATAAAATATCAACACCTGCATTAATAGCCATTTCATAAATTTGTTTTTCTGTATAATTTTTAGAAACAGCATTCATATTTAAAGCGTCTGTTACAACTAATCCTTTATACCCCATTTCATTTTTTAATATATTGGTTATAAGTGTTTTAGATAGTGATGCTGGCGTTTTATCACCAGTAATATTTGGAATTGCCAAATGACCAATCATTATTACCTGTGCTCCATTTTTAATAGCTTTTTGAAATGGTATTAAATCAAAATCATATAACTGAGATTTAGTTTTAGTTAAAACAGGTAAATCATAATGAGAATCAGTTGTTGTACTTCCATGACCTGGGAAATGTTTATAAACTGGTATAACACCTTTAGATTTTAAACCATTAGCAACTGCAACTCCCATATTAGATACTAAAGTTGGATTGGTTCCAAAACTTCTTGTACCAATTACAGTAGAATCATCTGTAGTTAAAATATCTATATCAGGAGCAAAATCCATATTAATTCCAAATACTCTTAATTCTTCAGCTATAACAGCCCCTATATTATATGCTAAAGATGTATCATTCATTTTACCTACTGAATACATCGGAGGTATAACAGTTGCAGGTTTACCAGTGATACTAGTTAATCTTTGTACCTTTCCACCCTCTTGATCTATAGAAATAAATAAGGGTATCTCACCTGTACTTTGTATATTTTTAACTAAATTAATAGAAGTATTATAATTACTAAGATTATTAGCAAATAAAATTACTCCACCTGGTTTATATTTTGTTAAATCATTTTTTAAATTTGTATTCATTGATGTACCAGTAAAAGTAATAATTAACATTTGACCTATCTTTTCATCTAATGTCATTTGTTTTAACTTATTATCTACCTTTTGACTAGTAGTTAATGGCTTTGTAGTGTTAGAATTTGAAACAACTTTTTTATTTGATGTTGTGGTGGTAGCTTTATTAGATGTCTTATTAGATGGCTTATTAGAAGTTATATTAGATTTAGTAACTACTGTTTTATTAGAATTAACACTATTAGATGTTATTGATATATTTGATGTTGTATCAGTTATATTACTTTCAATATTAGATAATGGATTAGAATTAGATATAATATTAATAATAGTTGGTTTTAAGTCATTATTACTATTATTATTATTTGTTTTTGTATAACTATTTAAATAAATAACTAACAATAAAAACATAACTATTATCATACTCAATAATATTCCTATAACTTTCTTATTATTTATCACATTATCACTTCTTTCAAATTTAATTGTATCTTATCTTACGTTTATTATTCTGTAGTATTTATCATTAAATATACTATATTATTTTTATGTTAATTCCATTATACCATTTTTATATAATTTAATAATATAAATATATTCTAGTTTATTAATAATTTATTACGTTTTATTACACATTATTTTTTATAAATATTCACATGATTTTTCAATTATTAAATAAATAGTTTTTATGATATAATTAATTTATAAAAGAGGTGGAAATGTTGAAAAAGATAATATTAACTATTTTAATATGTTTTTTTTCAATAAATATTAGTGGTTGTAAAGACCCCGGAACCATTTTAAATAAAGACAAACTTAAAAATTTAGAAGATGGATATGTATGTGAATACAGAAAAGGAAAAAATGCTAAATACGAAATGGAATTAGTAGATGTAGATTTTGAATTTGATAAACAAATGTTCATCGATCTTTATAATGAAAAAGCACAATATATGAAGTGATAAAATAAATGTAGACAGTCTAAAAAAGACACAGTCTGCATTTTTTT
>CAVDCT010000015.1:0-44524 GCA_963607615.1 Roseburia sp. AF12-17LB | reverse complement strand
ACCAGAATTAACAAAACAATATGAATGGTTAAAAGAAGTAGATAGTTGTTTATTAAGAACAAGTATATTTGATTTAGATAAGGATATCAAAATTTATTTTGGCCTTTGTTCTATAGTTATATTGTTGTAAAGTTTTGTTGATTGAGTATTTAAATGATATTTTATAGTTGTAAATATTGTTTTAATTTGATAACATCTGATTAGTAAGGTAAGTAGAGGAGAATTAATTATGCAAGATAATAATTATAACGGAAATTATAATAATAACTACAATGGTAATTATAACAATAATATAAGTGGTTATAACAATAATAGTAATGGTAATTAAAATAATGATATAGGTAGTTATAATAATACAGGAAATAATAATGATTTTGATAATGGTTTCAATAATCAAGAAAACAATCCAAATCAATTATCTAGTAAGAAAGCTTTAAAAGGGTATCTAGTAATTTTTATTATTGCAGGAGTGCTCTTATCTATTTATTTTTTATCAGATTCTAAAGATAGTAAAAAAGAAGATGTTAAAGAATCAAATTCTAATATTTTTAGTGAAACAGCAACTCATGAAGAAGAAAGTAATATAGTAAGTAATCAAAATGCGGCGCCAGTAAGTAATCAAAATACGACACCAGTAAGTAATGTTGTTAATAATAAAGCAAGTAATAAATCACTAGCTAAATCGATACCAGTTAAATCTATTTCTATATCAGGTGCTAAAACTGTAGTGGCAGGTAGTAAAATAACATTAAAAGCAACGATAAATCCTAGTAATGCATCTAATAAAAAAGTAACTTGGAAAAGTAGTAATACTAATGTGGCTACTGTATCTAACAGTGGTGTTGTTACAGGCGTTAAAGCAGGTAGTGCTACTATAAGTGCAACAACAGCAGATGGTAATAAAAAAGCAACTTATAAAATTACTGTAACAGCTAAAACAGTACAGATATCTAAAATATCCATTGATAGTTTTTATCAAGGTATGGAAATACCAGTCGGATATATCTTTAATATGAAAGAGGTATTGAATATTTCTCCAAGCAATGCTAGTTATAGTGGTTTAAAATATTCTAGTACTAATACCAAAGTGGCTACAGTTTCTAGTGATGGTACAGTAAAACCAATTGCTATAGGAAATACAACTATTACTGTAGTAGCTCCTAATGGTAGTAAAGCTACGTTAAAATTCTCAGTAATAAATAGTCATCCTACAACCTTTTATATTTATGGTAGTAAAGAAGAAATGACAGTAAATGATTTAATAATTAAAGTTATTAGTGTTAGTGATGGTGATGGTGAATGTTCTAAAAATCAAACCTGTAAGGGTATAATAACATTAGTAGTTAATATAGGCAAATCTGGTAATTTGAAGCAATATACTTTGAAAACAGATGGTAGTAAAGTTAATATAACAGGAACAGATTATAAAGCTTCAGCTGACATAGTAGATGGAAGAATTGTAATCAATATTTATGGAATGGCACTATAAATTAATTAAAAAGTTCATATAAGAACTTTTTTCTGTTATAAACATAATTTATAATGGGTGATAATATGAATTATCAAGTAATAATAAATCCAGAATTAGGTGGAACTGAAACTGGAAAAAGTTATAATGGTGAAAGTGAAAAAGAATATAATTTAAGGTTTGCTAAATTATTAAGTGACAAATTAAAAGAAATGGGTATTAATAATACATTAGTTAGAACGAGTGATAAAAATATGAGTGATACTGAAAGAGTGAATGCAATCAAAAGTTTAATCAATAATAATTCTAATAGTATTATTGTATCTAATGGTTTAGGTAGTGATGATATAGAAATTATATATGGTCTTAATAGGACTGATAATTTAGCTAGTAGATTAGCTACAAACTTGGAAGAAAATGAATTTACTGTTAGTAAATATTATCAAAGGAGAGATAGCACTAATACTAATTTAGATTATGATTATATTATTAGAAATCTTCCTAATAATGAATCTATTATCATTAGGTATGGAGATATTACTAGTGATAATAATTATCTAAATGGAAGAATTGAAGATCTGATTAATGTAGTAGCAAATACTTTAAAAAGTTATCTAGGATTAGCTAATGATTATTATATTGTAAAAAGTGGAGATAATTTATATTCAATAGCACGTAAATTTAATACTACAGTAGATGATATTAAAAAACTTAATAATTTAACTAGTAATAGTTTATCTATAGGACAAAAATTAATTATTAAATCAATACCTAGTACTATAAAAGATACAAATACTTATTATACTGTTCAAAAAGGTGATAGCCTATATTCAGTAGCACTTAAATATAATATGAGTGCTAACGAATTAAAAGAATTAAATAATCTAACTAGTAATATATTATCAGTAGGTCAAAGATTAAGAGTAAATAAAGATATACCAACAGGTAGTAATACTTATAAAGTGGTTGCTGGAGATAATCTGTATTCTATAGCTAATAAATATAATACAACTGTAGATGAACTTAAGAAGTTAAATAACCTAACCAGTAATAACTTGTCAATAGGACAAGTACTAATTATTGAAAATGGAACAACAAGTAATAATACGTACAAAGTAGTGAATGGTGATACTTTATACTCAATAGCACGTAAATATAATATATCTGTAGATGAACTTAAGAAGTTAAACAATTTAACTAGTAATAGTTTATCAATAGGGCAAATACTTAAAGTTCCTAATAGTAATAATATAGAGTATGTAGTGAAAAAAGGAGATAATTTATATAGTATTGCTAATAAATATGATGTTAGTGTTAAAGATATAATGAATTTAAATAATTTAAAAAATACTAATTTATCTATAAATCAAAAGTTAATTATTCCTAATAAATAAATCGCTTTTTATTTGAAACTGAATTATTAATTTGAATCAAATATAAATATTGTTTAATACATATTTTTCATAGTATATATTATAGTTTATTAATAATATATTATCTATTAGATATTATTTTTTAGATAATATACTAATAAATTCTAATAAATATGATAAATATGTACTTTTCTTTTACACAACTACGTATTAAATATGTTATAATGAGTTCAGGGTGGTAGAATGAAGTACAGATTTAAGAAAAATCAACTATTTAGAAAGAAATTAGATATGCCAGAGCATGTCTTGAATAAGATTTATAATAACACCCTGACTTTTCAAGAATATACAGAATATAATTTAGAAGATAAAGTACCAGTTTCTTGCTTAACAGAAGTACATAAGAATGTGGTTGAACGTTTTGGAGTAGAGCGTTCTAAAAGCTTGGATTGGGATTTGATTGATTTAAAGGGCTTTGAACTTATAGGAACAATTAAAGATATAAGTGAAACTGCAGATAATATTAACGAAGAATTGTATCGTTTTGTTATTGCTGATATGAGACCAAGAGATTATACTGATATGATGAAAAAAGTATATTCTAATTGTGTTTTAGAAGATCCTAGTGTTCCAGAAAATTTAAGAAGTGATTTTAATAGTGGTTATTTAAAAATAAATGATCTTGTTATGATTTGGGATCAAGTTAAAGAAAAAGATCTAAGTTTGTGTTTAAAAAATGATTATTATAATAAAGAACAAATTACTTCAGAAGAATTAAAGAAATTTATGGAAGAATATCATGGACTTTTAGCACTAGTAGATGAGCCAAATGAAATATACAATATGATATCAATCGCTTATCGAAGTTCTAAACCAATAGATGAAAAAAATGCTTATTTTAAAACAGTTGTTGATAAGATTTTGGATAAAACGGTTGAATCTTCTAGTTGGAAGTCAGTTACATTGAGTGCTGAACAATATAAAGTAATATTTCAATATACTTCAGTTAAAGATTACTTGTATAAAAAATTAGGAGATGATCATGCTGATAAAATGATAGAGGAATTAGATGGTAGAGATCCTAGCTATTTATTAGATTTACCTATACCATTTAATGTCTTGATTGAAAAAAATGTTTTATCATTTATTGAAACTTATGGTTTAGATAACATTGTTAATTTTGATGATGAGTGTGGACATTTCTTTACAAATAATGATTGCGAAATGTTAAGGTTAATGTATGATATGTATATACATTATGGTGCTAATGAACATGATAAAGATCGAACAATCTTTACAAAGAAACCATATGATAAAGATGGTAATTATATTGAACGACCTTATACAAAAGAAGAGTTTTATGAGGCTATTCGTAGGATGATTGTTTATGGACCAACAGATTGGAATTATACTAATAGAATTGCTGACTATCGCGCTATAACAGGAGAGTTTAGAGAACTAAATCCAGAACTTTTTGTTGATGAGAAAGCACCAGATGAGTTTCAAAAAGTCTTTTATACAAAATCTTTGAGTCCAATTTTTATAAGAGATAATTTTAATTGTATATCTTATTTAATTGGTAAAAAGTTAAGCACTATTTTTAGTCCGTTATCAGTTAAAATTAGTAAAACGGATGATGGTTTTTATTATCGTTTTGAAAATGTATATAAATTTTTAGAAGAAAAGTTAGGTTTTGAGGAAACAATTAAAATTATTACTGATTATGCCGATGTTTTTGAAGTTTTATTTAGTTCATATGAAAAATTATCTCAAACAGCATATATTGCTCCATTACAATTCGGTGGTAATGATACGAACGAAGATATTATAAATAAAATAAATGATAAACTTTATGAATTAATTATTAAAGCTAATATAAAATATTCATCTAATTTATCTAAATCAATGAAAGAGAAATATCCTAATGTTTTTATAGGTTATAAAGCTCCAAAAGACTTACATAAGATGTTTTATAATCGTGAAATTGATGCTAATTATATAATTGAACATCCAGAACATAAAAAATATTTTGAAGGATTAGATATTGAATTATTCTTTAATTATATGCCAATAATTCTTGTTAATAACTACGATCAAACAACAGAAGAGGGAACTGTTCAAAAGGCAAATAGAAAAATCGAAAATTTAATATCATATGTTAAAACATTGTTTGGTAATGAAGAAGGATTATCTACTTTACTTGCATATAATGTATATTTAGATAAAGTTAACGAAAAGTTAGGGTTTAGTAAGGTTGAGTTTAAAGATGGAATAACAAAAGAAGAATTTTTATCACAGGTAGATTGTTTAATTTATTTAAATATTATTAAAGGTGAAATTCTTTATGATGAAAATATGCCAAAACATTTTAAGGCAGCTTATCCATCCTTATTCCTACTTGAAGATACACCAGAAGATATTAAGTATAAATTTTATAATCGTTTATTCACATTAGATGACTTTGAAAATAATCCTGTTTTGTTAAAACATTTTGCTAATACAGATATTGCATGTTGTTTAGATACTACATTCTCATATATGATTGGTTTATTTAATAGTAATGATTTTTTAGATATTATTAAATTATGTGGAGAAGATATTAAGAGTGATAGTAAATTATTTGGATATCTACGAACTAAAACGGATGAACTTTTAAGTATTCGTACAATGGGAAGTTTATTATATGATTATTTTCTTGAAAATGATGAGAGTTTAAAATATTTGATTTTACTTAAAAAATTAGGATTTGAGAATGAACATACAATTTCGTTAGCAGAACAGTTTAACAAACTACTTAAAGTCCGTCCTGAACTAAGTTTGGATAATCCATCTTTATGTAGTAAATTACTAGATAATATTGTTATCCAACAATATGGTTATGATGTTATTACATCAGTTCTTAGATATAATAGTGGAGCTTATAAAGTTATAATAAATGCTATTAATAATAATGATGTTTTATTACAACAGTGGATTTCTTATTTAAAAAGATTACCTATATACAATGATAAACTTTTACAATTGGCTCTTTTAAATTATGAAACATCTAAATCACTTATATATGCTTTGGTAAGTGATAATGCCGCTTTAAATGAAAATGAGTTATTTAATTTGAAAGAGATATTAGGACAAAAGAATAAATATAATATTGAAAATATTATTGATTTAGCAAATTATGATAGTTATCGTAATAGTATTATTGAAGAAAAACTAAATTCTAATAGTTTGAATGTAGTTAGAGATGGTTTGTTAGAAAAATTATTTAACACTTCACTAAAGGATGCTAATAGATTATTTAAGGTATATGGTTTGCATTATCAAGATTTTATGAAGAATTATATAGTTAAAGATAATGCTATAACTGTAGAGGAAGAAGCTATTATTGAAATTATTAGAGAAATTTATACTACCGATGATGCAGAGAGTTTGAAGAAACGTTTTAAAGATTTTGATATAGATAATATAAAAACTTCTTTGAGTGATATAGAAGAAAAACTAAAACAATATTATAGTAAAATATTGAGAAATAGTTTATTTAAAGCTAATTTCAAAGATTCTGAAGGTATAAAATATTCTACAATTATTGGTGTTGATGCTTCGCATATGACTGATATTAAAGGTAATTATATGACATCACAAACTAAAATAGATGTAGTTAATTTAGAAGGAATTGAGTTTAAATTGTTAGTTAGTAAGTTACCTGATAATGATAATGATTTCGAATGTGCAGCTGGTACTATAATTAATAATCCAGATATGTGGAATAAATTAGATTTAGGTAATACATTAACTACTAATATGATTAGTAATACTTATATGGGATGTATAGGTCATGGTGAGAAAAATGCTGTATACTACGGATTCAATAATATAACAGATCTATCTTTGAAATTAATGAGTAGAAGAGATATAGTTGTCGAAAATAGTGGTATTAATTTAGAACCTAATAGTAACATTAATGAGTTTATGTTGCCAGATGTATTACAAGCTGTAAGTTCTAGTTATAACACATTAGAATTAGATTTGAATAGTAGCGAGCTAGTCGAATATAATCATCGCTTACAACCAGATTGTATTGTATGCTTTGATGGATATATTAGTTCAGAATCTAAAAGAGCAGCACATTATTTTAATATTCCAATATATATGATTGATCGTGATAAGTATAATAAACAAAATAAATTAATGATTGATACGTATAAAAATGAAACAATATCATCTTTCGATATTTCAGATGTGCAAAAAATATTATATACACATGAAATTACTTTGAAAGAACGTTATCAGTTATTCTTGAAATTAATTGATGAAGCTTTTGATAAGAATCTAATAAAAAAGAGTAAATATATTGAAATGCTACAAGAAGGAAGAAAAATTATGTTTGCTTATTCTACTCAAAATGATATGACGTCAATAAATTTAGATGAAATAACAAACAGACTAGACCAGTTTGAAGAAAAAGCTGGAAAGGAGTAATAAATAATGTGTGCAAAAAGAAAAATATTAAGTGAATCAGAGAAAATACTATATACCTTGGATAAGTTGCAATCGACGGTTAAAGATGATTTGCGTAAGGAAGAATTAGATAGTATTAAACAAAGACTATTATTAAAGATGGGAAAAGCTGATAGTAATAGTACAGAAATACAAAATTAATATAATAATTATAATATAGTCCTCATTTCTTAATACGGAAATGGGGATTTTATTTAATGCTTTTAATAGCTGATTTAGATTGATTAATACTAAAAAATGTTAATGCTGTGTTAACTTAATATCTATATCTATAAAAAATTAAATTGATAATTCTTTATATATAAAAGGAAAATGGTTATTGTTTTTTTTGAAAGTTTAAATATACAGAATATTAATGCTTTGCTAAATATTATTAAAAGTAAAGTGTACAATTTTTGACGTATTGTGTTGTTAAATGTCACACTTTGTAGAAACATGTAATGTGATTATTCCTTATAAAATATATAAATAAGTAGTGAGTAAATAGAATGTAAATATAATGTTTTTAAGTGTTATTTAACTAAAAAGATACTTTATGTTGAATAGAATAAATGCTTATTATTGATTTAATAATTAAAAATAAGTTATGAATGTGATTTATAATATTAAATATTTTATAACTATGTTAGTTAAATATCACTTATTTTTGTTATAGGCATAAAATATTACGAGGTGGATTTCATGAATAATAATATAAGAGGGATTGTTATTGATCCGGGACATGGTGGAGCAGATCCTGGTGCGATAGGAAATGGTATTACGGAAAAGGATTATACTTTGAAGATTTCTCAGTATATGTATGATAGATTTAAGAAGTTAGGTATACCTGTAGTTATGACTAGAGATACGGATATTACTTTAACACCAACTGAGCGAGTTAATAAGGCTAAGACGGCTTTTGGAAATTATAAGGATGTGTTAGTGATATCTAATCACATAAATGCAGGAGGTGGTGAAGGCTCTTGTGGTAAATTAACTTTCTTCGAGAAATATATATATTAAATTACCAAAATATGGTATAATGCTATATATAAGATAGCAGTATCGTCTTATTTTAAGATGGATACTGCTTATTTTTTTGAAGTGAGGTGTAGTTTTATGAGTAAATCTGTTAAATATGAATATGATTCAAACAAAAAACAAGTAGTCGTATTATTTAAGAATGGTCCAAAAATAGAAGATGAAAAAAGTTTTTGTAGAACTCATTATTTTTTAGATTTAGAAAAAACAAAAATAACTACAATATTTAAAGATGAGTTATTAAGATTATTTGACGTTGATGGAGTAAAAGAATTAAAAGAAAAAATAGATAATAATGTTAAATTGATTTTTAAGCCAGGTGATGGTGATATGGTATATGATGAATCAATAAATACAGTAATTGTTTATACTAATTCATTTAAAGAAGAAGTGGTAAAGCCATCTGAAAAAACAAAAAGATTAAGAAAAAGTATGGAGAAACTTGCAAAAAAAGAAAGAATATCTTCAAATGAATTTACAAATTTAGTAAGTACTATTGCTGAAGGTGTTGAGACAATTGAATTGACGGAAAGAGATAGAAACACTGTAGCTAAACTAATACCACAGTTAATTAGAGAAGGTGATATAAAAATTTCGTTGAGAGATGTAACTGATATTAATAAAGATAGATTAAAGGATATAGTGCAGATTGGTAGAGATTTGTTAGTTAAAAAAAGAGGCGTTGAAAAGAAACTTCAAATCGATAGGGACTCAATTGGAAAAGAATTTGCATGGCAAAGATATTTTGAAATGTACGGAACATATTTGTTATTTGGATCTATTAAACAGCAAAAACCAGAGGAATTACTGCAAATTGAATCAGCTTTGAGAAATAAGGATAGTAAACTAGATATTTTAACTATAAATAGATATGGATTCTTAGATATTGTTGAATTAAAAAAATCAGATGAATATTTATTTAGATTAGATGAATCACATGATAATATTGTTCCTACCTCAAAATTAAGTACAGCTATATCACAAGTAAATAATTATTTAATGTTATTACCATATGCTAAAGAGCATGGTGAATTAATAAAGGGTGCAGAATCAGCTACAGGAATGTTAGTTATGGGAAGTAAGGAATATTTAATGAATAAAGATAATATACAAAAATATTGTGAAAAAACAGGAATGTCAGAAGATTTAGTTCAACTTAAATTACGAAAGGCATTAAGAGATTTAAATTATTCATATGCACATATTCAAATTGTTTTATATGATGAAATTTTAGATAATTTAGATAATTTTATTAATCAAATGGAAATTAAAATTAATTAATGTTATTTAGGAGTGATATTAATGATAGATTTAAGCAAATTAACTATTGAAAAGAAAAGTGATATTATTAATCCTTTAGCTATTTTTTCTTCTTTACCAAATAAATCAGAAAAGTATAATGGATATTTGAGAAATGTGCAAGGTGAAGTATTAAATCAATGGTTCGAATTAAGAAATAATAGAGATAATATAATAAAGATGAACACTGGTAGTGGAAAAACTACAGTTGCATTGTTGATATTACAAAGTTGTTTAAATGAACGAAAAGGAAATGCTGTTTATGTTGTTAGGGATAATTTTTTAATCCAACAAGTTAAAGATGAAGCAAAAGATTTAGGAATAAAAGTTGTAGAAAATGAGCAAGACATTGACTTTTTAAAAAATAAAGCAATATTGGTTATCTCAATTCAAAAACTAATTAATGGAAGAACAGTATTTGATGAAAGAAATCATATTGATAATATTATTATTGATGATGTTCATGCATGTTTGGATACTGCAGAACAACAATTTATTATCAAAATAATGCGTGATAAACATTCTCGATTATATGACGATATTTTTAGTCTGTTTAAAAAGGAACTTCAGAGACAAAATCATATTAATGCAATTAATATTGAAGACAAAATAATGGAATCTAATCCTATGCTCGTACCATTTTGGGAGATAAAAAATAAATATAAAAAAATATTAG
This sequence comes from Roseburia sp. AF12-17LB, assembly GCA_963607615.1. GTDB lineage: Bacteria > Bacillota_I > Bacilli_A > RF39 > UBA660 > UBA5578. The sequence continues at coordinate 34,173 of CAVDCT010000015.1, read as the reverse complement.
AGTATATTAATAAATATCAATATGATGAGGTATATAATGATATTTTTTTTCCATTTTCTTTTTTAAATGATATTATTCAATACTGCAATATTTCTATATCATATAATGCAATAGAAATTAGTCCTGATTGCTTGCCTATATATAAAGTGTCTGCATTTAATAATGCAAAACGAAGAATATTTATAAGTGCAACTTTAAAAGATGATGGTAAACTTATTAATTCATTTAATTTGGATAAGAATAATATTGATAAAATTATTACTCCATCTCAAGCCTTAGATATAGGTAATAGAATGATACTATTTCCTCAAGCTATTAATCCTCGTATTACTGATGATGATTTGAAACAATACCTAAAAAAAGTATCACTTGATAAAAGAATAGTAGTAATCGTACCATCAAATAGAAGAGCTGAATATTGGAATGATGTTGCAAATCACATTTTCAATAAAGGAAATATTGAAGATATAAAAAATTACACTACTGGTCTTGATATATTAGTTAACAGATATGATGGTATCGATTTAAAGGGTAAATTGTGCTCCTATTTAGTAATAGATGGGTTACCAAACGCTAAAAGCTTATTTGAACAGATAACTGAATCATTATTACGAGATACCTCAAAATCAAATATAGATAAAATTCAAAAAATTGAGCAAGGCATGGGAAGAGGAATTAGATCTAATCAAGATGACTGTGCAGTTGTAATTATGGGAAAGCAATTGTTAAATATAATATATAATGGTAATGCATTAGAATCATTTAGTTTTTCTACAAGTATACAATATTCATTATCTGAACAAATTGCTGATCAACTAAAAAATGAGCCATTGGAAAATATAATGGATACTTTTAATCTTTGCTTAAATAAAGATTCAGATTGGATTACAGTTATGAATAAAGCCTTAAGTGAGGTTATTATTTCCAATTCATTAAGCTATAAAGAAGAAGATTTGGAATTGAATAAAGCATTTAATACAGCTTTAAAGGGAAACTATCAAGAATGTTTTAACATGATTCAAAAATTGGTCAATAATGAAGATAATGAGCAAAGAAAAGGATATCTAATGCTCTATTTAGCGAAATATAAATGTTTTGTTGATGAAGTAGAATCCCAAAAAATCTTATTGTCAGCTAAACAATATAATAGGGATTTATATTTACCATTGAATGGCTTTGATGTAAAGCAAAGAAAATTAAATAAAACAATTCAATCTTCTAAAATTATGAGATTGTATAGAGAAAAATATAAGAAAGATATGCAGTTGTATCTATATGCATTTGAAACTAATTTTTCTAATTTGATTTTTAGTGAAAGTACGTATAAAGACTTTGAAAAAGCTATTAATGCTGTTGGTGAGCTTTTAGGTTTTGAGGTTTCTATGCCAGATTCTGAATTTGGTGAAGGTCCAGATAATATATGGTATTTAAATGATACAAGTTATATGATTATTGAGTGTAAAAATGAATCTCAAACAGAGACAATTAGTAAGGAATATTGTGGACAATTATGTATGTCAGATAATTGGGCTAAAGAAAAATATGGGGAAAACAATACATTTTATCCAATAATAGTACATAAAAGTAATATTTTTAGTAGACTTGCAAGCCCAAATGATAACTTTAGAATTATTACTGAGGAAAGTATAAACAAATTGTTTGAAAATATTAGATTGTTTTGTAATGCCATCATAAGTACACCAAGTATTAATGAACAATTAATAAATGAATGTTTAGTTAAATATAAAATTGATTATAAAAGTATAATAGATAATTATACTGTCCAATTTATAAAAGAAAAAAACTAGGAGCCTAGTTTTTTTCATTTTCTATTATGTTTTCTAATTCGTTTCCAATTTTTTCAATTATACCAACTACTAAGGCATTACCCATCATGAAATTTCTTTTTTTATCAGTCATACCTGTATTAGTCCAGTTATCTGGAAAACAATTTATTCGTTCACATTCAATTGGAGTTAATAATCTAATCTTCTTAGTTTTATAATCTTCAACTATATGAGTAGTTCTACTTATTCCACCCTCACTAGTTAACATTGTTCTAGCTGGAGCTTCTAAGTTATCAGGACATGGCATAGCACCCTCTGTATAGAAATATTCTTCTCCATTAGGTTTAACTCTTGGTATTCGTTTGTTACCTTTTAGATATTCAAACTTTTTGTAAGCTTCATCACTTAAGAAGAACTTTTTATCAATTTCTTCGTGTTGAATAATTTTCTTTAATGGGAAAACTTTATCACAATCTGCTGATACTTTTGAAGTATATACTTTACCATTCATCATAATTCCAGCATTATAGAATTGTGCCTTAAACTTATCACTTACTTCAACCAAATCTTTATATGAATCTTTCGATAAATTAGTTGTATTAAATTCTAATTCTATATCTTTAATAGGAAATTGTTTAACAAACATTCCATCTTTAAAAATTATATCTTTAGGATTACTCTTTGATAATGATTTATAATACTTAGTAGATTTATGATAAGCAAATATAAATACTCTTCTTCTTTTTTGTGGTAAACCATATTCACCGGCATTTATAACTCTCCATTGAACAGCATAACCATTATCTAAAAAACTTCTTAGTATAATACCAAAATCTCTACCTCTTTGTTTAGCAGGAGATAATAATAATCTATCAACATTTTCTAATAAAACAAAAGGTGGTTTTTTAGCTTTTAAAATGTCATTAATTGCCCACCATAAAACTCCTTTTTTGCCTTCAATACCTTTACTATTTGAAAGAGTTTGAGCAACCGAATAATCTTGACAAGGGAATCCACCAACTAAAAGTGTATGATTAGGAATTTCTTTTTTATTAACTTGGAATATATCAACATTACTTGCGTCTTTATTTCCAAATCTTTTAATGTAACAATCAAATGCTTCTTGAGTCTTTGTTGCAGGTTCCCATTGATTAGCCCATACAAATTTCCAATTTCCATTTTCTTTAACTTTATCGTTTATAAGTTCAACTTTATTTAAACCACATCTAAATCCACCAACACCAGCAAATAGCTCTACTACAGTTTTTTTCATGATTTTATACCTCCTGACATTGTTTATATTCACTAAATATATTATAATATATTTGATTGAAAAGATTAACATTTGACTATATTATTATATAATATTGACTTAAAAAGATCAACCTTATACTTATATTTTAAACTAAATTTTTAATTAAAACAAGATCGAAAGGAGAATTTTATGAAAAAAGGTAGATTATATGATAGACAAGAAATTGAACTTATTGCTAAATCTACAATTGGTAAATCTTTAAATGATATTTTAAATGAAGAATTAGTAACAATAGAAGATAAAGAAGCTAATAAAGGTGGATTTGGACAACTAATAGAGAAGTATCTTTTTGGTATGGATAATAATAGTGATTCTGAACCTGATTTTATGCCTGCTGGTATTGAATTAAAAGTTACTCCATATAAAAGAATTAAAAAGAATGAATTGTCTGCTAAGGAAAGACTTGTTTTAAATATAATTGATTATGAAACTGAATATAAAAATGAATTTAGAAGTAGTCATTTTTGGTATAAAAATAATAAGATTCAACTTTTATGGTATTTATGGGAAGCAGGAAAAGATAAGAAAGATTTAAAGATAACTCATGAAAAGTTATTAGAACTTTCAAAAAATGAAGATTTAAAACAAATAGAAGAAGATTGGAATTTAATTATTAAAAAAATTAGAGAAGGTAAAGCACATGAAATATCAGAAGCAGATACAATGTATCTTGGAGCTTGTTCAAAAGGTGCTAATGCTTTATCCACAAGAAAACAACCATTTAGTGATATTCCAGCTATGCAAAGAGCATTTTGCTTTAAAAATTCTTATATGACTCAGTTAGTAAGAAAATATATAGGTAATTATTCTGATGTTGAAAAAGTATTAAAGAATACTACTGATTCATTTAATGAATTTGTTAATGGAGTTATAACTAAATATAAAGGAAAAACTCAAAAAGAATTAATGAAAGAGTTTGGAGTTGAATCAACTGCTAAAAGTATTAATAGTATGTTGATAAATAGAATGTTTAATGTTAAAAGTGAATTGGATAAAACAGATGAATTTCAAAAAGCTAATATAGTTCCAAAGACTATTAGAATAGAAGAAAATGGTAGAATAAAAGAATGTATTTCATTTCCAGCATTTGAATTTACTGATATAGTTGAACAAGACTGGGAAACATCTGATTTAAAAGAACAATTTGAAACAACAAAATATATGTTCTTTATCTTTAAATGTGAAAATGGAGAATATGTTTTTAAAGATATAAAAATATGGAATATGCCAGAAATGGATATTCAAACTTGGATTATGGATATGTGGAAGAAAACATATAATACAATTAAAACAGGGAATATAGTAAGGTATATCAAAGATGGAAAAAGAAAAACTAATTTTGTTGGCTCAAGTGAAAATAGAGTATGCCATGTAAGACCTCATGGTAGAGATTCAAAAGATACATTTAAATTGCCAGTAGCTGATAAATTAACCGGCGCTACTGAATATACTAAACATTGTTTTTGGATAAATAATAGTTATATTAAAGAGATATTTAAGGAATATTTATAAAAAAAATAAAAAAATTTTTTTAGTGATTTTTCAAAAAAGGTGCATATTTTTGCACTTTTTTCTGTTTTTTTATTTCTTTGTAGTAAAAGGGCAAATTGATGATAAAGTGAAGTATAAATCACTTTTAAATTAAAGGTTAAAGTACCATTTAAAATGAATGGACAAATAAAATTTTTTATGATAAAGTTGCTATAATAAGTAAAAAATATGACAAAAAAAGAGAAAAAATGAAACTTGCACAATAAAAAACTTTCTGTTAAACTTGATACAATAGGTGATAAATATATACAAGATGGATAAGGTTTAAACATCCCAACAAAATCTCAATATTTTATGTATTGGGATTTTTTATTTGCCTATTTTTAAATATCTTATTAAAGATAATTCACCTATTTGGGATAAATTTTGCAAGTGCAAAATAAGTTTGGTACCATAAGAAACATTGATTTTACTTAGCAAAATTAGTGTTACGGTACCATCGTCTTATCCTGATAGAAAAATACCAATTAAAAATTGATGTTTTTGGGATTTTAGAGAAAGGAGGAAAAAGTATTTGAAAAAAGATTTTATTATTATTCCAAGAGAATTAATGAAAGATAACAGTTTGACTAAATCAGACTGTTTTTTATTTGGTAATATTTATAATCTTAGTAGATTAAATGGTTATTGTTTTGCTACTAATAAAGTATTATCTAATTTATCTTTTGTTAAAATAAGAACAATTAATTATTCTTTAAAGAGATTAAAAGAAAAAGGATATATTAATGTTGAAAGAGTTAAAAATGATGACTTAATTCAAAGAAAAATATATGTGAATGATATGTAAGATGATTCAGGTTAGTATGCAGTATTGTGCATTAATTATATGAATAGATATGCATGTATAATAAATAAATTAAAAGATAATTAATATATAAAAAATTATATATATAATTAAACAGGAGGTTTTGTTTATGATTTATAATGAAATATTATTATCTGGTGAGGTAAATAATATTATAATTAATAATAGATATATTACATTAGGACTAACTTGTAAGAAGTATTCACCTAATGAAAATAGTAATATAGTTTATGCTAGTTTAAGAGTTTATAAAGATCTTTATGTAAATAATAAAGAGCTTTTTTTATTGGGTAAAAATGTATATTTAAAAGGATATTTAAATTCTTATTCTGATAAGAATAAAACAATACACAATTATGTAACAGTAACCAAAATAGAAAATTATGATTTTATTAGTGCTGATGGTCCAGTTATTGGTGTTGATTATGATGGAGTAGAAACTTGGAATGGTAAAAGATGTGAATCAGTTCCATTAACAGAAGAAGAATTAGCTGAACTAGAAGAATTACTTAAACCATTTAAGGATGGTGATTCTAGTGAATAATCCTTTTATGGTAGACATAAATTTAAGTATGAAAGAAGATAAAAAGGAAATTTTTAAAGAATTAATATTAAATTATTTATTAAAGCAAATTATGGAAGAAAAATAATTCTAATGATTTGCTTATTTTTATTTATCATGGTAAGATGCACTTGTCTCGAAGAAAGTTAAGTGCTATAAAATGAGGAGGTAGAAGATGAATTATAGTTACTTAACAAATATGAATTATAATGCAGGTATTTATATTAGACTTTCTCAAGAAGATAAAGATAAAAAATATGAGTCAGATAGTGAAAGTGTTACTAATCAAAAAGAAATATTAAGAGACTATTGTTTAAAAAATGGATTTAATTTAATAGATGAGTATGTAGATGATGGTTATTCAGGAACTAACTATGATAGACCAGGATTTATTAGAATGATTGAAGATATAAAAAATAAAAAGATTAATCTTGTAGTAGTAAAAGATTTATCTAGATTAGGTCGAGATCATGTAATGACTGGATATTATATTGAAACTTATTTTCCTGAAAACAAAGTAAGATTTATATCAATTGTTGAAAATTACGATAGTATGAAAAATCAAGCAAGTAATGATTCATCAACATTTATTATTGCTTGTAATGACTATTATAGTAAGCAAAACTCATTGAAGATAAGAAATGTATTAGATTCTAAAAGAAAAGATGGTAAATTTATAGGTAGTAAGCCATGTTATGGTTATATGAGAGACCCAGAAGATAAAGGACATCTAATTATAGACCCTAATACAGCCCCTTATGTTAAGCAAATGTTTGAATGGAGAGCAAATGATATAGGTATATCTGAAATAGCAACTCGTTTTACTAAAATAGGGGCACCAACACCAAGTGCTTATAAGAACTTACCAATATCTTCAAGAGTAAAAGAAAAAAATATATGGACAATACATTCAGTTAAAAAAATATTACAAAATAGAATGTACACAGGTGATATGGTACAACATACTCAAACTAACATTAGTTATAAATCTAAAAAGAAGATAACACTAGATCAAAGCCTATGGGTTATAGTAGAAAATACTCATGAACCATTAGTAGATAAAGAGACATTTAGAATAATTAATAAGAAAAGAGATAATCATAACCGAAAAGTTGATGTAAGAACAAAAAGACCAACTAGATTATTGGAGGGATTAATTTATTGCAAAGAGTGTGGAAATAGATTAGGTGTAATATATAGAAAGAATCATGACTATTGGACTATTAATTGTAATAGATATGCAAGAGACCCAATTAGAGGTAGATGCAAGGCTCATTTCTTTCCATATGATTATTTTGAAGAAGAAGTATTAGAAGAATTAAATAAACTATTGTCTGATTTATTTAAAGGATTGAGTATTAAGGAATTAAATGAAGAAATAGTTAATAGAACTAATTCAGGTACTAAATCACTTGATGACATAAAGAAAGATATAGAAAAAGATATTTTAAAATTATCTTCTAATATTCAGATAGTTTATCAAGATAGAATTGATGGTAATATTTCTTTAGATTCATATAAGATGATAGTATCCCCTTATGAACAAAAAATGAGAACATTAAAAGATAAATTAGAAGAAATAGAACTTGAAATTTTAAAAAGAAAAAATAATTCTAATAAAATACCAAATTATGCAAAAAAGATTAAAGAATTATTAAATATAGAAAAACCAAATAGAGACTTGCTATTTACCATAATAGATAGAATAGAAGCGGATGAAGATAGAAATATAACAATTAAATTTAAATATAAAATACTTGATGATTACACTTTTAAATATTTTGATAAAAATCCAATTAGAAATCCCTATGGTAGATGTGGTAAAATAAAGAAGTAGTAATAAAGAAAGGAAGTATCTCTGTATGGGATTAAAACGAGACAATCATTTTTTATCTAGGATGTATTTGAATTCATGGAAAAATGAAAAAGGAAAAGTTAATGTGGCAGAATTACTTGTTCCATCTAAAAAAGTACCTTATTGGAAAGAAAAATATATATCATCAATTTGTAAGTATGATAGTATGTTTGTTAGATTAAAAAATGGTGTGGAAGTTGATGATATAGAGGATTGGTTTAATACAAAGTATGAAACACCTGCAAAACCTGCTTTAGAGCATGCTATAAATGATGAAAGAATATCGATTGATGAATGGCATTGTTTGATTGATTTCTTAGCTTGCCATATTGTACGTTCTCCTGCTTTTATAATAAAAATATTAGATTTAGCAAAAAAGGATTGTGTACCAATTTTTGAAGAAAAGTGTGAAGAAATATCTTCTATATCAACAGATGAATTTATAAAAACAATAAATAATCAAAAAGCAGAAGTAACAAATGATTTGTTTCCAATAAAAATTACTGATGTTGGCAAATGTGATAATGACAATGAATTATTTAAAATTGAAACTATATTTGGCAAACAATTCTATTTGTGGATTATGATGCATATGTTAAAAAATACATCCAAAGTTTTGCATAATCATAAATGGGGAATTATTACAGTAGATGACAAAGTTACATTACCTACAAGTGATGATCCTGTAATTTGTTTAAACTATAATAATAAAAATGAATATGACTTTGGTGGCGGCTGGGGTAAAAAGAACTGTAATATATTATTTCCAATATCACCAAGGAAAATATTATATACACAAGTTGGTGTAAAAGTTAAACCAAGATGGAATGTTGATTATAAGACAAGTGTTATGCTAAAAAAAATGATTGTTGAACATTCATTTAGAAAAATAATTTCTAATTTTGAAGATGACGAAATTAAATCTTTGAAACCAAGATTTGTAGATGATTCAGAATTTAAAAGAGAACTTCAAATGTGGAAAGATTTTCAAGAAAATTATATAAAAAAAGAAATAGAATATATTAAATAACCACTAGGGTCATCACCAGGTGGCGATGGTGCTGAAGTAATCTATGCACTACGCAATAACGATACATTGGCAAATGATATTCTTGAGCAATTATCCAAAGCTGGTCAAAATATTAGAGGTGCATATCAACGCCGCTCTATGGTAAATCCTAACAATGACTACTATTTTATGCAACGTAATACTGGGGACACAGAAAGCGTAACAATTGAATATGGATTTTTAGATAGTAAAAATGATGATGTATCACAATTAAAAAACAATTGGCAAAAATATGCTGAAGCTGCCGTACAAGGTATTTTAAATTATATTGAAGGAAATGTATTAACAGAAAACTTGTATATAGTAAAAGCTGGTGATTCATTATACTCTATAGCATCTCGATATAATACAACTGTGTCAGAAATTAAACGTTTAAACAATTTAAAGAGTGATGAATTATCAATAGGACAACGACTTAAACTACCAGTAACTACTAGTACAGGAGAATATTATGTAGTTAAAGCAGGAGATACTTTATATTCTATAGCTAATAAAAATAATATGAGTGTATTAGAATTAAAGAAACTCAATAACCTAACTAGTAATAATTTATATATAGGACAGAAACTAGTTTTAAAAGAACCTAATAATATTACAACTACAAATAATGGTAATACTAATACAAGTAATCCGAATACTTATGTAGTTAAATTAGGAGATACATTTTATAGCATAGCTAAAAAATATAATGTATCAGTAAATGATTTAAAAAATGCTAATAACTTAAATGATAATTTATTGATTATAGGGCAAGAATTAATTATACCTTCTAGTAATGATAATTATTATATTGTAAAAGCAGGAGACACTTTATATTCTATAGCACGTATGCATAATATAACTGTTAAAGAATTAGAGGATAAAAATAATTTAACTAGTAATGTTTTATCAGTAGGGCAAAAATTAATTATATAGTATAGCAAAGCTATGCTTTTTTCTTTGCATAGAAATTAATGGTAAATATTGTCAATTCTATGGTATAGTATTAGTAGATGATGTGAGGTGAAAGTATGAAACAATCAAATTATGTAATAGGCTTGGACCTAGGTGTAAATAATGTTGGATGGTCTATAGTAGATTTAGATAATAAAAAAATAGAAAAATGTGGTGTTCGTTTATTTAATCCTAGTGATGATGCTCAAACTAGACGTGGAGCTCGTAGTGTGCGTCGTAGATTAAAAAGACAAAGAAATAGGGTTAACGACTCTATTAAATTATTTAGAAGTATTGGATTTAATGATAAACCATGCATTGATAAAGAATTACTATTTAAGCGTGTTAAGGGCTTAAAGGAACAAATATCTAAACAAGATATTATTAATATTGTGAAATATTTTATGTCACATCGAGGATATATACCATTTGATGATGAAGAAGTTAACTTTGTTGATTTGGATGGAAATTACCCATGTACATATTACTATAACTTGCTAAAGAACAATGGAAAGATTCGTGCACAAAATGAAACTGTTAAAACTAAAGATTTGAAAAGAGAATTAACTGATATATTAAATTGTCAAATTAAGTATTATCCCAAATTAAAAAAAATTAGTGATAATTTAATTAATATTTTTTCTAGGAAAAGAGAATTCTGGCAAGGACCAGGTAGTGAAAAATCCTTGACGCCATTCGGAAGATTTAAAAATGAAGAAGATGTCATTATGTATAGTAAAAATAAAGAACAAAATTCTTCATATGAAAAATATCTTTTTGAAGAACTAATTGGAAGATGTAACGTATTGTATCTAAATGAAAAATGCGCACCTATTGCAAATATTTATGCACAAAAATTTAATCTGATTAATGATTTTACTAATATTACTTTTAATGATATAAGTGATACATTAAATATGGATTTATTTAGAGAAGTGGATAATGGATATAAATTAAGTGATTTAGGTATACAATCAATAATTGATTATTGCTTTAATTGTGATTCAACATTAAAATTGGAGAAAATGTTCAAGGAATTATTTAATTTATCTATTGAAAATGCAACAGGCTATCGTCAAGATAAAGATAAAAAAGTTGAAATGTCAACTTTAGATGCCTATCGTACCATAATTAGAACTATTAAAAAGAATGGATATGCAAAGCCTAAATGGTTGGAAGATTTTAATCTTTATAATATAATGATGTATTATATAAATGTTGTTCCTAGTAGTATTATGTTGATTGACATGCTAAAAAAAGATAAAGAGTTTAAAAAATATATCAATAATGAAGATATTGAATTAATTAAGAAAATATATGAAACTATAAAAGCAAAATATAGTGGATATCATTCTTTGTCAGAAAAAGCTTTAGTAAAGTCTATTAATGATATGTTAGCTACTGGATTAAATTATCAACAAGTAAGGAAAAAGTTTAATTATGATAAAGCATTTAAAGAAGAATGTGCAAAAAATTATGTTAGTGCTAATGGAAGTGTTAAATTATCTGATAAGTTTATTGATGATTTGATAGCATCACCACAAGTAAAAAAGACATTAAGACAGTCTATAAAGGTTATTAATGCTATTATAAAAGAGAAAAAATCTTTACCATATTGTATATCTATTGAATCTGAAAAAGAGGTTAATGGCAAGGAAAGAATAAAAGAAATAAATGCAGAGCAGAAAATACGTGAAGATTTAAGAAAAAGAGCTACTGCTTTAATAGAAAGTAATGGATATAAAGTTACAGAAGCTTTAATTACTAAAGTGATGTTGTATGAAGAAATAAATGGATATTGTCCATACTGTAATTCACAAAAAATCAATTTGAAAGATGTTTTAGATAATAAAATAGAAGTGGAACATATACTTCCTTTATCTCAATCAGCAGATGATTCTTATAATAATAAAACATTATCATGTAGAGCATGTAATGATTCAAAGTCTAATAAAACACCTTATGATTGGAAAAAATCTAGTGATTATGAAGAATTTAAAAAACGTATTATTGATAATAAAAACTTTTCTGAAAAGAAAAAAGCTAATTTTTTATTTGAAGAAAATTTAGATAAGTATAGTACTAGATTTATTAACAGAAATTTAAGAGATACTGCATATGCTACTAAAGAACTAATTAATCAAATTAAGATGTTTAATTATTATTTAGATGATAAGTATAGTAAAACTATTAAAACTTTATCTACACCAGGTCAGATAACTCATAAAATAAGAGATAATTATAATTTAAAAAAAGATAGAGATATTGGAAAATTTCATCATGCTGTTGATGCTAGTATTGTTGCCTCAATTGTAGATACAAATATTGGTGAAATAATTATTAATTCACAAAATGATGAGAAATACTGGCTAATTGAAAAAACATATAGAATTGATGATAATAAAAAGAAATCTTTAGCTAGATATTTAGAAAATGTTAATCTTGATAAATATATTAATGATATAAAAAAGATAGATAGTGATGATAAAATATATATATCTTCACAAGTGAATAAATCAGCTCAAGGACAATTATCCGATGCTAATATAAGTAAGATTATTAATATAAATAATCAATTGTATAAGGTATCGCAAATAAGCAATATTTATGAAGAAGATACTAAAAAACTTGATGAATATTTTAATGATGATTCTAATAAAGTACATTTGATGATTAAAGATAATAATCCTAAACTATATAATAAATTAAAAGATATTTTTAATCAGTATAAAGATCAAAAAGGTAATCCATTTAAAAATTATTGCTATGATAGAAATCATAATGAAGATTTTCAAGAAATAAAAGAATTTAATTATTTAAAACATGGTATTAAAGCTTCAGATAATCCTAATAGTCCAATGGTATTAAAATTAAGATATTATTCTACTATTAATAATCCTTATTTTATAGAAAAGAATAATATAAATAAAAAAGATAAAACTTTAATTGGTTTAGATAGCTTAAAACAATACTGTACTGAAATCTATTATGATATTGACCATAATAAATTTGCATTTTTGCCAGTATATTCAGTTAGTGTTGATCTTAATCATAAAAAAATTAATAGAGAAGATTATTATTATAAAAAAATGAGAGAGGTTTATTTAAAAGATTATAATGTTGAATATATTACTACTATATTTAATGGTAATTATATTAGCGTTATAAAGAAAAAAGGTTTTATTATAAATGGATTTTATAGTTGTTTTCATAAGACACATAATATATTGCTTTTAAAAAATGATGAATCATTAACAAGTAGTGATAAATCATTTACTATTTATGATATAGATGTATTAGGAAACAAAAAAGAACGCTTGACATATTCATTAAAATAAGATATATTTAATATGTAGTTGTTATAACTATAAGTTGTACACTACTCAAAAAACACAGGTTTTCTATTATAACGATTAATTCGGAAACCGAAAGAGGCATTTGCCTCTTTTTTTGTTATTTATGGCTTTTAGAACTATATTAATAGAGAAAGCAAGAAGAATTAATTTAGATTTAAATAGTATTGTTGTTAATTATGACAATAATGAGTTTAGTATAAATTTAGATGAAGTAAGCATTATTATATTTGATGATCCAATGAGTTTAATATCATTAAAGATATTATCTAAATTATGTGAGAAGGGTATAAGTGTTATTTTTACAGACTGCTCTCATAATCCAATTGGAACATTATTACCGCTTCAAAAACATTCTAGGGCTCCTAAAAAATTAAAACAACAAATAGAGTGGTCTGATAAAGAAAAACAATATTTATGGAATATTATTGTTGAAAATAAAATTAAAAATCAAATATATACACTTAAAAAATTAAATAAAAATAATAAATTAGAAATACTTAATAAATATATAACAGAGATAAAAGACAATGATAAAACAAATCGTGAAGGATTAGCATCTAGAACTTATTTTAAAGAACTTTTTTCTGATGAATTTAAACGCTTTAATGATGATGTTATTAACTATTGTTTAAATTTTGTATATCAAATAATTCGTTCAAAAATATCGCAAGAGATAGTATCATTGGGATATATAACACAATTAGGAATAAATCATAAAAGTGAGTATAATTATTTTAATTTATCTGATGATTTAATAGAACCATATAGACCTATAGTAGATTATTTTATTTATAAAATTTTATGTGATAATGAGGAAGAATATTTAACTCCTCAATTAAAAAGAAAGATAATAGAGATTTTAAATAATGAAATATATTTTAATAAACAGAAGATAAAAATTGGAATAAGTATTCAATTTTATGTTCAGAATATCATGTCATTTATGGAAAATGGAAATATTGATAAAATTAGATTTCCTAAATTATTATGATTAGTAATTATAGACAAATGAGAGCAATAATCATATATGATTTACCAATGATAAATGATGAGGATAGAAAGATATATACATTATTTAGAAAAAATATTATGAAATTAGGGTTTTATATGATTCAATATTCAGTTTATACTAAAGTATTGCAAAATGAAAGTTCTTATTTACAATTGTGTAATAAAGTAAAAACTATAGTACCAGATAAAGGACATATAATTATGTTTAAAATAACTGAAAAACAATTCAGTGATATGATATATTTAAGTGGTATAAAAAATAAGTTTGAAACAATAGTAGGTGGAAATGAATTAGTAATATTTGGAGGTGAAGATGTATGAATTTATGTTATAACAATGATGTTATAAAACTAAAAATGCATAACAAAGTATTTATAGACAATTATAAAAGTTATTATACTTTCCTAAAAATAATTTATTCTAAATGTAGTACAATTAATGGGGATATTATAACTAAAAATTTTAAGATTTACAATTTTTGTGATTATGAATTTTATAAGAATTCAAAACAATTTAAAAAGAATACTTTATTAAATGATTATCTATTGTTAAAAATAAGAAATATAGATGAAAATGAAAAGAATAAATTAAGTGAAAAGGTATTTGATATTATAGAAATGCTAAATACAGAGTTAGGTATTAATAATAACAGTTTAACTGATGATCTTAATAACTTATTTTATAACTTATTATTAGAACAAGATATAAATATAGAAATGTTATCTATTGAGGAAATGATTAATTTTATTATAATGAATACAAAAGATAACTATTTAATTATTTATGATTCAAGTTTAATTAAATTACCTGAAAGAAATAATGTGGTTTTATTTGATATTAATAGTCATCTAGACATCTATGATTATAATGTTATCTGTTGTTTTAATACATTAAAAAATTTAAATATAGACTTAGTAATCGAGAATATGTATAGATACTGGCCAATACCTATTGAAAAAGTGGAATTAGAGTGTGAGATAAATAATAAATTTTTACAAATTATGTCATTAGATAAAATTTGTACTTATGATAAGAATTCTATAATTTTTGCTAAACTAATTAATTGTTTTTATCAACGAAATATTGATATAAAATATTATGGTAATGACAATACTATCAAATCTTTTTTATCTTCTAATTTGAATTATTAAATTTATATGATATAATATTTATAGGTTTTAGGATCCTGTGTTTTTTGAGTAATGTACAACCATGAATTATATAGAAGGCTATGATGTAGCGTTTTAGGATCCTGTGTTTTTTGAGTAATGTACAACGATGTTAGAAACGGTCTCGGATAAGATAATGTTTTAGGATCCTGTGTTTTTTGAGTAATGTACAACAGATATTAAAGTTAGAACAAGCTAATTTAAAGTTTTAGGATCCTGTGTTTTTTGAGTAATGTACAACTTATACGATTTGATAAAAATAAATATAAAAGTTTTAGGATCCTGTGTTTTTTGAGTAATGTACAACACCTGTACCTGCAACTTCATCTAAACCTTTGTTTTAGGATCCTGTGTTTTTTGAGTAATGTACAACTCTTGTTACTTCTTCACTAACGTACTCCATGTTTTAGGATCCTGTGTTTTTTGAGTAATGTACAACTATAGTTTTTGTATCACCCTCAATTAATATGTTTTAGGATCCTGTGTTTTTTGAGTAATGTACAACTATAGTTTTTGTATCACCCTCAATTAATATGTTTTAGGATCCTGTGTTTTTTGAGTAATGTACAACTGAAATTTTATTAATTGTTATTCCGTTTACGTTTTAGGATCCTGTGTTTTTTGAGTAATGTACAACTATTCCTTTATCTAAAATTCAAGGTTTAGTGTTTTAGGATCCTGTGTTTTTTGAGTAATGTACAACTCACTTCCTAAAATATCTATATTAAAAATGTTTTAGGATCCTGTGTTTTTTGAGTAATGTACAACTAGTAACTAAATATTTAAGTAGCAAAGGTGTTTTAGGATCCTGTGTTTTTTGAGTAATGTACAACTGAAATATTTTTAAATTATCATTATAAATGTTTTAGGATCCTGTGTTTTTTGAGTAATGTACAACAATTGTTTAGATGCTTCAAAATTAACAGAGTTTTAGGATCCTGTGTTTTTTGAGTAATGTACAACTTTAAATTTAAAAGACATAAAATTTCCAGTGTTTTAGGATCCTGTGTTTTTTGAGTAATGTACAACACACTTCGTAGGTATTGTCGTTATCAGATTGTTTTAGGATCCTGTGTTTTTTGAGTAATGTACAACATAAATAAATATATAGAAAAAAATAATCGTGTTTTAGGATCCTGTGTTTTTTGAGTAATGTACAACAGCTGATAGTATAATTCCTCTGAAAATAGTGTTTTAGGATCCTGTGTTTTTTGAGTAATGTACAACTAAAATATTCAACGAAAGGTTAAAGTGGAGGTTTTAGGATCCTGTGTTTTTTGAATAATGCTTGTTTTTGTTGCTGTTTTATTATATATTTCTAATAGAAGTGCAGGTGTGCCGATTATCTCGTTAAGGGATATATACCATCTGTGCTTTTTTATAAATTAGTGTTGGTAGCGAATGCTATTGTAATTAAGTTATATGACTTTAATATATATAGTTAGAAACTAGACGTTAATAAATATATAAGTTTGAATATTTCTAGTTTGGAGGATACTATGATAGATATAAATAAATTAGAATATGAAAATAAAAATATAGATATTGATAATTATTTACTTTTTAGAGGTTATGTAAAAAATAGTATGGATTATCCTGAATGGCTAGGTGATTTTACTAAAAATGATTTAGAATATCTTTTAAATGATGGTGCGATTATTTGGATATATTATTTAGATAAAGATCCAGTATGCTCGATGATGTTAATTCCTAGTACAGAAAAAGACTTATCTAAATTTGAAATAAATCTTGATTATAAAGAAGTTGTTGATTATGGACCCATGTTTGTAAATCCTAAATATGTTGGCAATGGATTACAATATCAAATGTTAAAGATTTTAGACGAATATTGTATTAATAGTGGATATAAGTATGCGATAAGTACAGTTCATCCTGATAATGTATATTCGATTAATAATTTAGTTAAGGATGAATTTAAACTAATTGGTCAAAAAGAATTTAGTAGGGGTATTAGAAATATTTATTTGAAGCAATTATTTAAAGTAAATAAGATTTTGACATTTATTGTAACCGAAAATAATCAATTTCTTTTGTTAAAGGGAAGCAACCTTGATCCAGAATTTCATGAGTCATTTTGGTATGTAGTTACTGGTTCTGTCGAAGATGAAGATATTACTTTAGAGGATACAGTAAAAAGAGAAGTTGTTGAAGAAACAGGGCTCTCACTAAATAAAATTCAAAAATTAAATTGGATATATTTATATGATTCATTAGGAGAACATTGTATAGAAGAAATGTATATATCATATACTAGTGATAAGAATATTACGATGAATGAAGAAAGCATTGATTATAAGTGGTGTAGTTTAGAAGAAATGATTGAATTAATAAAATGGTATTCTTCTAAAGAGGAATTACGCAATGTATTAAAGAATGCTCTAGATAACAAGTTTATAGATAAAACTAAATTTGTAAAAGTAGAAAAATAATATTAAAAAAACATCTAATCAAACTCAGTATAGAGCTTATTTAGATGTTTTTTATTAAAATTTATTACCAGATATAATAGGGAAGATGAATCCAACACTTATTACTAGAAGTGCTACTAAAACAGCAATAAATAATATCTTTCTACGAGTATCAGCTTTGTCTTGTTGTCTATCATTTAAAACATTATCTGTTAATTTAGAATCACTTTCTGTTGTATTAGCATCTAGTGCATTAATATTAAATTCTGGTACTATATCATCTGCTTTTCTTCCTTCAAGATCACGATTTTCAATAACTATTTCTTGTGCTGTAAATATTGGCTTTTCTTTTTCTTCTTGTTCTCTTATTTCATTTTTATCCTGTGGAATACCATAAATAGAATTATAATCAAAAGTTATATCAGCAACATCACTATTATCAGTTGTTTCTTGTATTTTCTCTTGTGTAGTTTCTTCAATTACAGATGGAGTAACTTGTGATTGAGGATTAGAACTATTATTGTTTATAACAATATCTTGCGCTGCTACTTGTTGCATTGGCTGAACTGGAGCTGCTGTTTGTGGTTGAATTGGTATATTTTGAACTGGTGTATTTGGTATTGATTGTGGTGTGCTGGTTTGTTGGATGTTTTGTTGATTGATAGGGTTGTTATTTGGTACGCTTTGCATTTGTGGGCTATTTGGCATTCTGTTCATTTGCTGATTAGCAATAGGCGGATGTTGTGTAGGCTGATTAGGCATAGTATTTTGATTTATTGGTTGTTGCATATTAGGCTGTATAGCTTGGTTAGGTACGTTTTGATACATAGGTTGTTGCATTCTTTGTGGACTACTAACCTGTTGTTGTGGCATGGGATTAACACTTTGCATAGGACGTACTTGTGGGTTTTGAGCTATATTAGGATTAGACATATTTTGTGCTGGTTGTTGATTTATTCCTGCACCATTATTTGTATTATTATTCATATTTTACCCCTTTTCTATTTAAGCAGCTCTATTATAGTTGCTTTTCTTTTTTACTAATTGTGGTCCTTTATTTTGATTTTCTTCATTATTAGTCTGTGATAGAATTTGATATTTATCTCCTCGCTTTTCGATAGAGTATATCATACCATTATCATATATTATTTTGTTATTAAAATCAACCTCTACATTATGACCAATTTTATTTTCAAAATCTTTTATAGCTTTTATTAATTCTATATTTTCATCATTTATATCTTCATTTTTTATATCAGTTGAAGATTTAGTACTAGGTGTTATTTTAATATTATCTTTCATATAATTAATAAGATTTAGTGTATTATCAGTATTTTTTTGTTCAAATTGTTTATGTTCTTTTTGAATATCTTTCATTTGATTTACAATACTACGATTTGAAACTGTATTATCCATAGTTATCTTTTCATTTGTTTTCTCGTCGGTATAAGTTACTATTTCGTGACCATTGACCTGCGTTGTTTGTAATTTATCAGTATTTAATTTTTTTCTCTTTGTTTCCTCTTCTTTGAGTTCATTTAAGATATCTTGGTATTCTTTTTCATCTAGGATGAAATAACCATGTGTTCGAATGATATTGAGTAATTGACTATTATGTGCAAAGTCATCTGCTGTTGGATTCGTTTTTAGAAGTTCATCTACAGATGATATTTTTTGTTGCTTCATATAACTTTCTATTACTTGTTTAGCAAATGCTCTTCCATATTTTTCTGTATATAATGATATTAAAGACATATTCCACCACCTATCAAGGTAATTATAACATACAGTTTTTTATTTAAACATAGTATTGATTTAATAATTTTTTTATAGTGTAAAGTTTACGTATAAGAAAAGCTAGTATATACTAGCTTATTTAGAAATCATATCACATATTATATTACTTATTTCTGTAGGATTATCAAGAGGTAGTCCCTCTATTAATCTAGCTTGTGCATAAAGTACCTTTGTATACTCTTCTAATTTCTTCTTGTCTTCTTTATATAAATCTTTAATTTTTTTAGCAATTGGATGTGATTCATTTATTTCTAAGACTGCAGATGCTTTTATCTTTTCTTCTGTTGGCATTGATTTCATTAGCTTTTCCATCTCAATTGAAATAGGACCTTCAGTTGTCAAACAAACTGGATGTTTTTTTAAACGATTTGTAAACTTTACATCATGAACACTTTCATTTAATGTTTTTTTCATAACTTCAAACATTTCTTTATTATCTTCATTTTCTTTGTCAAGTTTCTTTTTGTCCTCTTCATTTTCAAGATTTAAATTTTCACTTGAAATATTTGCAAATGATTTTCCATCATAGTCCATCATTGCCTGAACAGTAAATTCATCAACATATTCTGTTAAATATAATACATCAAAATCTTTTTCTTTGAATTGTTCAATTTGTGGCATAAGATCTATTTTATCATTTGTTTCTCCACAAGCATAGTAAATCTTATCTTGTCCTTCTTTCATAGTATCAATATATTCTTTTAATGTTATTAATTTTTTCTCTTTAGAAGAATAGAATAATAATAAATCTTTTAGTATATCTTTATGCATTCCAAAGTTATTATAAACACTATATTTTAACTGCATTCCAAATGCTTGATAGAATTTTTCGTAAGTTTCACGATCATTATCACGCATTTCTTCTAATTCTTTTTTTATTTTCTTTTCTATGTTTTTAGCAATTAATCTTACTTGATGATCTTGTTGTAAAATTTCACGAGATATATTTAAAGATAAATCACTACTATCTACAAGGCCTTTTACGAAACTAAAGTAATCAGGTAGTAAATCTTCACATTTATCCATTATTAACACACCATTAGAGTATAGTTGTAATCCTTTTTCATATTCTTTAGTATAAAAATCATATGGAGTATGTGAAGGTATAAATAGTAAAGCGTTATAACTACATAAACCTTCAACAGAAGTATGTATTGTTTTGATTGGATCGCTATAATCATGAAAATTATTTTTATAAAATTCATTATATTCTTCATCTTTAATTTCGTTTTTATTCTTTTTCCATAAAGGAATCATACTATTAACTGTTTCTTTTTCAGTAATAGTTTCATATTCATCTTCAGAGCCTTCTTTCAATTGCTCTTTTTCAATGTCCATATTTATAGGGTATCTAATATAATCTGAATATTTCTTTACAAGTTCTTTTATTTTATATGTATCTAAATATTCACTATATTTTTCATTTTCCGTATCCTCTTTAATATGTAAAGTAATATCAGTACCGAAGTTTTCTTTATCACATTCTGTTATATCATATCCATCGGCACCACTAGATTCCCATTTGAATGCTTTTTTACTTCCATATGGTTTAGTAATTACTGTAATTTTATCACTTACCATAAATGCAGAATAAAAACCTACACCAAATTGACCTATAATATCCATATTTTTAGAGTCATTTTTTTCTTTAAAGTCTAGAGTATCACTTTTAGCTATAGTACCTAAATTTATTTCTAGTTCTTCCTCATTCATACCACAACCGTTATCTGATACTGTAATTGTTTTATTATCTTTATCAATGCTTATTTCAATAGCAAAGTTATCTTTGTCAATTTTAATACTTTTATCAGTAAGTGATCTATAGTGTAATTTATTAATAGCATCACTTGAGTTTGAAATAAGTTCTCTTAAAAAAATATCTTTATTTGTATATATTGAGTTAATCATTAAGTCTAATAATTTTTTAGACTCAGCTTTAAATTGCTTTTTTTTCATATATAATGCCTTCTTTCTGAGTTACATATTAATGTTAACATATATTTTAGCACTTGTCAATATTGAGTGCTAGTAAACTTGATCATATATTATTATTTTATAACATATATATTATAGAGGGATAGTAATGAAAATTTTAGCAAATAAACTGATAAGAATTATTTTTCCATTGATTGTTGTAATAGGAACTAGTATTTTAAGTAATTTATATAGCTTTAATTTTATGAATTATAGTTTTATGCCATCTAGATTGATGTTTATTATTATTTCTTTGTTAATGTTATTGGGTTTATCAAGAATAAGAAGTAAAGTGAAAATTATATCATTAGATGATCAGTATCTTTATCAATTACATTATCTATTAATTGTTATTTGGATTTTTTTATTTTTCTTTTATAAAATATTTTTTGTTAGTTTTATAACACTGCTATTTAATTTTGTTATTTTAATTTTATTAGTTAAATGTATAGGAAAGTTATATAAAAAATATATATTTCTAATTTTATATTTATTGTGGTTTATTTATTTAATTATTATTAATTTTTTAATATTATTATAAGGAGATATATGACAATAATTGAGTTGATTTTTATAAGTATTGGGTTAGGTATGGATGCTTGTTCTGTTGCTATATGTAAAGGATTATGTATGCAAAAGATGAGTTGGTATAAAGCTTTTGTAATAGCTCTTTATTTTGCAACTTTTCAGTTTATTATGCCTTTGATAGGGTATTATTTTGGTGGATGTTTAGGTGAAGAAATAAAAGTATATAATCATATTATTGCTTGTATATTATTACTTTTATTAGGATTTAATATGATTAAAGAAGCTTTTACTAGTGATGATAGTAATATAGATGATAGTATATCTTTTAAGCGCATGATAGTACCTTCTATTGCTACAAGTATTGATGCATTAACAGTTGGAATGACTTTTTCACTATTGGATATCAATATTCTTTCTTCTGGAATTATTATTTTTATTATAACTTTTATTTTATCAATTATTGGTACTAGGATAGGGCAATTATTTGGTGAGAAATATAAACAAAGGGCACAAATATTAGGTGGCATTATTTTACTAATTCTTGGGATACATATGTTATTTTAAATATATATAAATTATTATAATGATAATTAATTATGGTTACTATATTTTTAGTTTATATACAATAACTATATGATTTTTCTAGTATAAATAAAAAAAGAAATTTCTGATAAAATTTCTTTTTTGTTATATTAATGCTTTTGAGGAGTAAATAATGTTTCATTTTTTTTGAATTCTTCTATAATTTCATTTCTAAATAAGTAATATACTTCAAGGCTTATTTTTCCAACTTTACTTAAATATTTTTCGATATCGTTTATTAATGTTTCATTAGAAATTTTAGTTAATACTTCAACATGTCTCATTTTATAATATCCTTCTTTATTCATTATAACATTAAGAGTACCATCTATTACTACAGTTTCTCCTTTTAATTCTGTTTCAATCCAACTATGAAGATATTGAGATTTATCTGTATAACCATAGGTATATCCTGTAACAATATTATTAGGAATACCTAAATTCAAACATATTATATATGCAAGATAAAAGCATTTTCCTAGACGCTCAGACGTGTCTATAAAAGGTATAACTTCTTTTATATTAGAATTAATATTTGAAAACTGAATTGCTTTTATAGTACCTTCTATTGTTTCAATTATAACTTGTGGTAGATTTAATTTATCATTGTTTACTATTTCAACCTTTTTAACGTACTCTTTTAAATCCGATATGGATTTAATGAATGTTTCTTTTTTCTCTAGACTATTGGTATCATCAGTAAATTGATTTATACAATACATTATATCAAAGTTATCTATATCTAAAGTTGTTGCACCTATTTGTTTTAAATAGCTAGTAGCTTCTTTTAATCCTTTTTCATTAGCAAGTTTAGCGAATGTATCATCTATTTCTTGTGATTTAGTGAATGGTTCTTCAAATAATAAATTGTAACTTTTCATAATTTACCTACTTCCTTGATAGACGACATACGCATTCAACATGATAAGTATTAGGAAACATATCAAATGGTGTTATTTCATCAATTTTAAAATAATATTTTAAAATATTTAAGTCACGTGCTAATGTCATAGGATCGCATGAAGTATAAATTAAAGTATGTGGATTAAATTTAATAATTTCTTTAATAGTTTTTTCATCAAGTCCAGCCCTAGGTGGATCTACAACTATAATTGTTGGTTTAAATTCTATTTTATTTATTACTTTACTTACGTCATTAGCAATAAATTCAATATTATTTATTTTGTTTAATTTTTTATTTTTATTTGCATCTTTAATAGCTTGTTTATTTATTTCTATTCCTAGTACTTCTTTACATACATCACTTAAATATATACCTATAGTACCAGTACCACAATATAAATCTAAAATAAAGTCATTTTTAGTAGCTTGACAATAATGTTTTATTTGTTCATACATTTTATAAGTTACATTGTCATTTACTTGAAAAAAAGATTCTAAAGATACTAGGTATTTATATTTACCTATTTCTTTAATAATAGTATAGTTGTTATTATATAAAACTTCATTACTATTTGTTCTAAGAACTATTTGTTGTGTTGTATTATTAATTTTTTTTAAGTAATCATTTAATTTATCATCTAGTAGTAGACATTTTTTTATTTCTATAATATTATTGCTTTCTTTTTCATAAAACCCCATTTTATTTCTATCTACTTGTAAAGTGACTTTATTTCGATAATTGAATTGTTTGTCACTAGGAACTATACTATTAATTTCTATTTCTTCTTTAGTATATTTATTGATGATATTTTTAACTTTATTTTCTTTATATTGTAATTGTATATCATATGGAAGATGTAAAAGATCACAACCTCCACATTTCGGATAATAAGGACATTTATTTTCAACTCTTATAGGGCTTTTTTTAATAAATGATAAGACTTTAGCTTCCATATATTTTTTCTTTTCTTTAATTATTTCTATTTCTACTATTTCATCAATTATAGTATTTGGTATAAATACAATTTTATTGTTAATTCGTGCTATTCCACGACCTTTATGATCGTAATCTGTAATTGTTACTACTTCTTTCATACTACACCTCTTAATTATTATAACATTTAATTAGTAGATATAGGTTTTAAAATATTATATATTTTATTGTTTAGAATAAAATTATTTTGATGTATTAGATTAATAATATTTTTTTTCATTATTTTATGGTCATTTTCTTCTTTGTTAAAACATTCATAATAAATGTATTTTAAAGTATCAAATGGTAATATAGAAATATTCTTTAATAAATATTCTTTTTGATCTATTTCTTGTCGTGTTTCAAATATATAATTACTTTTTTTAATAGTTTTGAAACATATATTTGTTTCTTTTAATTTATTACTATTATGTAAAATATTATATTCATCTTCTAAATTAAAAGATGACATCATTATTTTAGTTCCACAATTATCAAATTTTAGCGCTACAACATTTTTAGTGTCTGTTATAATTAGACAATTTAATTTATAGTCTTTATTTGATATCTCTGTTTTCTTTTCTATATTTTCTAAATATTTTTGCTCTAATTTAATTTTATGGCTTATTATTGTTTTAAAAGTATTGGTATTCGTACGAATGATAGGAATTTTTTTTATATGAATTATTTCATCATTATCATTCCATTCATAAAAATCAAAATACATTTTATTAAAATTTAAATGTATATTATAAATATAGTTCATTTTTTTCCTCCCAGATTATTTAAAAATATTATTATTATTCCTAGAAATGTTATTAAACATTCTGGTCTTCTAATAATAAAATAAACATATTCACTAAATTTATACCCAACATCAAGTAAATTTAAATAACTTATTATAAAAATAGTTCCTATTATTATAAAAAGGCAACCAAGGATATAAAAAAATATCTTTTTCATAAATCACCTAATTAATTGTATTAAAATGGTTTTAAATTTATTAAAAATAAGATATAATTATTTAGGTGATTTAAATGGATTTTATCGAAATATTAAAAGCAATCTTATTTGGTATAGTTGAAGGTATAACAGAATGGTTACCAATATCTTCAACGGGTCATATGATTTTGTTAGATGAATTTATTCATCTAAATGTTAGCGAAGAGTTTTATAAATTGTTTGAAGTTGTAATTCAATTAGGTGCTATTTTGGCTGTTGTAATTATATATTTTAAGACTATATGCCCTTGGGGTTTTGGAAAAACTAAAGAGGATACAAAAGAAACATTAAATTTATGGGGTAAAATATTAGTAGCATGTATTCCGGCAGCTATTATTGGTATTTTATTTGATGATTGGTTAGATGAACATTTATATAATGGTATAGTAGTTGCTTTAGCGCTTATAGTGTATGGTATTGCTTTTATTGTTATTGAATCAAAAAATATTGGTAGTCGTGATACTAAAAAATTAAGTGATATAACATATAAACAAGCTGTTAGTGTAGGTGCTTTTCAATTATTATCTTTAGTTCCAGGTACTAGTAGAAGTGGTTCAACTATTCTTGGTGGATTAGCTGTTGGTTTAGAGCGAAGTACAGCTTCTAAATTTACTTTCTTTTTAGCAATTCCTGTTATGGCTGGAGCTTCTCTTTTAAAATTATTAAAATATATTATGAAAGTTGGCTTTGTCTTTAATGCTAATGAATTAATAATTTTAGGTGTAGGTTGTTTAGTTTCTTTTATTGTTAGTATTTTAGTTATAAGATTCTTAATGAATTATATTAGAAAACATGATTTTAAAGTATTTGGATATTATAGAATTGTATTAGGAATAATTGTTTTGCTATATTTCTTTATAAAATAAATTGTGACCATTTTTGTGGTCTTTTTATTTGGTATAAATTAAATTTATTTTAATAATAATTATGATATAATAATAATGTGATGTATATGAAAAAAAAGAAAGTAATTATAATTGGTGCGGGTCCTGCAGGATTAACTGCTGGATATGAATTATTGGATAAAAGTAAAGAGTATGATGTTGTTATTCTTGAAGAAAGTAATTGTATTGGTGGTATATCTAAAACTGTACAATATAAAGGTAATCGAATGGATATAGGTGGGCATAGATTTTTTTCTAAAGTTCCTGAAGTTATGGATTTTTGGATGAAAATGATGCCTTTACAAGGTAGTGATGCTTATGATGATAAAGTATTGGGTAGAGAAAAACATTTAGAAGATGGTGGACCAGATCCTGAGGTTGAAGATAGAGTTATGCTTGTTAGAAATAGAGTATCACGTATTTACTATTTGAAGAAGTTTTTTGATTACCCAATAAGTTTAAAGTTGCAAACATTTACTAATATGGGAATGATAAGAACAATTCAAAGTGGTAGTAGTTATTTGAAAAGTATGATAATAAAAAAAGAAGAAACATCATTAGAAAACTTTTATATTAATCGTTTTGGTAAGAAATTATATAGTATGTTTTTTGAAAAATATACGGAAAAATTATGGGGAAGACATCCTAGCGAGATATCAGCTGATTGGGGAAGTCAACGAGTTAAAGGATTGTCGATTGTAGCAGTTCTTAAAGATATGTTACATATAAATAAAAAGAAAGAAACGTCGTTAATAGAAGAATTTATTTATCCTAAATATGGTCCAGGTCAATTATGGGAGACTGTAGCACATGAGTTTGAAAAATTAGGAGGTAAAGTTCTCTATAATCATGGGGTAGAGTCTATTAATTATGAAAATAATAAAATAGTATCAGTTGTTTGTAATATAAAAGGAGAAAAAGAAGAGATAAAAGGGGATATATTTATATCATCAATGCCTCTTAAAAGTCTTGTTTTAGGTATGAATGGAAAATTACCAAAAGATATAAAAAGAATAGCTGAAGGATTGCCATATCGTGATTTTGTAACTGTAGGATTATTAGTTAAGAAGTTGAATTTAAAAAATACGACTAAAATGAAAACATTAAATAATATAATTCCAGATTGTTGGATATATATACAGGAATCTGATGTAAAAATAGGACGTATACAAATATTTAATAATTGGAGCCCATATATGGTTAAACAACCAGAAGATACTGTATGGCTAGGATTAGAATATTTTTGTAATGAAGGAGACGAATTTTGGGAGAAGACGGATAAAGAGTGTATTGCGTTTGCAACAGATGAATTAGTTAAAATGGGTATAATTAATAAGGAAGATGTTATTGATGCACATCGAGAAAAAATAAAGAAAGCATATCCAGCTTATTTTGATACATATGAAGAAATAGATAAATTGATAGAATATATTAATAAGTATGATAATTTATATTGTGTAGGTAGAAATGGTCAGCATAGGTATAATAATATGGATCATTCTATGGTTACATCTTTTGAAACTGTAAAAAATATTATAAATAATAAAAAGGATAAGAAAAATATTTGGAATGTTAATACAGAAAAAGAATATCATGAAGAATCTAAGGAAAAGTAGATGAAAAATAAATTCTTAAATTTTTTACATAATAATCATACTTTGTTATTTATTTTAGGTTTAATTATTTTTGAGTTAGTAGTCTATATGATAGAACCACTAATTTCAAATAATATAAGACTTTTATCATTGATTTTTATAATTTTATGTTCAATAATATATTTAATTTATTCAATGAGGTCAACTAAATATAATACTAAAAATTTGATATATCTTATTATAATAATTGGTGTAATATTGAGAACAATGTATATAGTATATACACCGATAGTTACTAGACAGCATGATGTTGAATGGCTTGATAGTGAAGGACATTTAAAATATATATATACACTTTATAGTGAAGGACATTTACCAAATACTAACGAATGGCAAATGTATCATCCACCATTTTTTCATTCATTAGCTGCGGGTTGGCTGAAAATTAATGATATATTTAATATTCCATTAGAACGTAGTCTTGAAGGAATTCAAGTATTAACTGCAATTTTTTCATCATTAATTATGTTGGCTGTATATAAAATAACAAATAAATTAAAACTTAATGATAAATATAAAATATTAATTAATGCTTTTGTAGCAGTTTATCCAACATTTATTATTTTATCTGGTAGTATTAATAATGATTGTTTAACTATCTTTTTGCAATTCTTAATTCTTTGGTATTTGATTAAATGGTATGAAAATGATAGTTGGAAGAATTCTATTATTTTAGGCTTAATAACAGGATTATGTGTTATGACAAAATTGAGTGGCGCTATTATGGCTATACCAATACTTTATACTTTTATAAAGAAATTTATTGATTATTATGCACATAATAAAAAGTTATTGCTACAATTAGTATATAAAATTATTGTTTTTGGTATTATTTCCTTACCTATTGGTTTATGGTATCAAGTTCGCTGTTATATATTATTTGGTAACAATACCATACCAGCACCAGGAGATTTTCTTTATACAGGTAATTATTCTATTTTTGAAAGATTTTTATTAATATCTTTTTCACAAATATTTGGTTCTATTTTCTGTGTAATTCCGGGTGATTATAATATTTTCGCTTATATTGTAAAATGCTCAATATTTGGTGAATATTCATATGGGAGTGCAAATGTTATTCAGCTTAGTATGTTGTTAATTAATTTCATATTAATAATATTATCATTAATTTATATAATTAAATACTTGTTTGATAGAAAAAATAAATCATTTATAAGAAATCTTTTACTAATTAATTGGATAGTAAATATCATTAGTTATTATTCATTTAATATTAAATATCCATATCTTTGTACTATGGATTTTAGATATATTGTACCTACTGTTTTCACTGGTATTGTTTTATTAGTAGATGGTATTTCTAAACTACATAATTTTATTATAAAAGAAATTATTTTATGGTTAATCTATATTTTTATAGCTTTGTGCTTTATATTTATATTTATAATTCCATAAAAGATATTTAAATTTATATTTGTTGTTTATAAATAGAAAGAGGTGTTATATGGATTCAATTAAATATATTATATTAGATTTTGGTAAAGTATTGGCATATCCTACAACAGGTCATTGGTTTATCACTCCTAAGTTTATGGAACTAGTTGATATGCCAAAGATTGATTTGATAAAGTTTGATGAATGTACTAAAAGGTTAAATGATATATTATCTAGAAAAGTGATTAATAGGGAAGAGGAGTATGAACTATTTTTTGATTTCTATAATCAACTTTTTAATATGATAAATTATCCTTATACTAAAGAATTAATTAATGATATTGTATATGATATGGTATATACTTCTAATAAGTATAGATTATATGATGGTGTAAAGGAAGAATTAGAAGAGTTAAGTAAAAAATATACTTTATTGCTTCTTTCAGATAATTGGCCTTGTTGTATTGATATTATGAAAGAGTATGGTATAGATAAGTATTTTGATAGATTATATATTTCTTCTATTTATGGATGTAAAAAGAGTGATGAAGTATTCTTTGATTATCCAATTAATGATTACAAGATAAATACTGATGAGGCAATTTTTATTGATGATAATCCTAATTTATTGGAGATTGCTTTTCGTAAAGGGCTTGATGTAGCCTTAATGGACCGAGATAATAAGTATCAAGATAGTGAATATCCTATTATTCATAATTTATCTGAATTAGAAATGTTTAATAAAATTAAATGTAAGTAAGTTTTAAATAGTATGTTGGTAGCATGCTATTTTTTTGATAGAGTATAAAAAAAGAGTGATTAATCACCCTTTAAGTATTTATTTTTTTTCTGCAACAATAATAATTATAGATGTTTTAAACTCTGTATTAGGTATAGAAATTGTTACAGTAGTACTACCTGTTTTTTTAGGAGTAACGACACCATCTTCATCTACTGTAGCAACCTTATCATTACTATTTTCCCATTTTAAATCTATAGTTAAGCTACTTTGACCATTTATTAATGGAACAATAGTATAAGAATTACCTATATATACTACTTTTTCTTTATCTTTAGTAGTTAATTGTTTAACTTCAACATCTATTACTTTTACAATAATTGTTTTAGTTGTTTTAGTTTTTTTACTAGTTACTTTTATATTAGCAGTACCTTCAGCTTTTCCTACGATCTTACCTTCACTATCTACAGTTATAATGCCATCATTATCACTTTTCCATTCGTAATCTTTATTGTTTTCTAGTTTACCTTTTACATATATTTTTTCTTGGAAACTAGAACCCTCCGCTAAATTCATCTTGTCTTTAACAAAATAGAAATCGTTTCGTGTAAGCCAATATTGATATCCAAAATATCCAATTATTCCAATTATTAGTACATAAATAATAATTAACATAAAATTAAATGGTCGAATATTTTTCTTCATTTTCTTATCAAATTCATCAGGACCAATTGTTTTACGATGCTTTGTTTTTATACTGCTACTTTTACCTGTTGTATCAATATCATCATTATTGTTGTTATTATTAAAATTAGAGTTACCCATATTATTGGTATTGTAACTAGTATCTACATAACCACTGTTATTTGGATTATTGTTATAATCCATGTTGTAATTATTAGTATAACCATTATTATAATTATTCATGTTGTTATTATAACCATTGTTATAGTTATCATTGTAGGTATTGTTGTTATAACCCATATTGTAATTATTAGTATAACCATTATTGTAATTCATATTTTGATAATCATTATATCCCATATTATTGTCATAGGAATTATTATAATTATTCATGTTGTTATTATAACCATTGTTATAGTTATCATTATAGGTATTGTTGTTATAACCCATATTGTAATTATCGGTATAACCATTATTATAATTATCTGGATACGCATTATTGTTCATAGTTGGATTATTTGTATAGTTCATTCCATTGGCATTATAATCATTACTTCCATAATTATATTGTTGATCTGGTGAATAATTCATATTATTCATATTTGGCATTTCTGGTGCTTTTTTTGGCTGTTGTGTGTAAACAACTAGATCTTGACTATTATTTAGTTGATCTTCAAAAGAACTAACACCTTCACCATTATCAATAATTTCATTAGAAACTTGATTATATTTACCAACGACATCAGTGTAGTTATTTATACTTTTATTTAGGTTAGTCTGTTCATTAGAGTAACCATCTATAGTATAATCCGAATTATTATTTAATTGTTCTACTATTGAGTTATTTATTGTAGAACTTTGATTTAACGTTGTACCAACTTGAGCATAAGCGTTACTATCAACTGGAATAATTACATTATTTGTTTCCATACTGCCTGTATTTAGTTCACTATTTTTATCCATATTCACCAACCCGCTCTTTTATACCCTAATATGATTTTACACTAAATACTGTTAAAATGCAATAAAAATTAAAATAGATAGTTATAACTTTTTTTTTTATGATATTATATTATTAAAATAATGGAGGAAATATAATGAATACAATTAAGATAAGTGAAAATAAATACAATGGACAATATTCAACTGGTAGTATATTTGAAAATTCTATTAATATTACAATGTCAAATGACTTATTTCAAAAAAATATTGAAAAAATTACTAAAGATAAAATTTTGAGTGCTAAATTTAAGCGTTCTTTTATGGATAGCAATTTAAATTTAATATCTATAGAAATCCCATCACCTATAATTGAAAATCCAGATACACTTTTGAACATTGTAGAAGAAATTGTTAAACCAGAGTACGAAATAAAAAAAGATCAACAATTCAATTTAACTGATTATTTGGATAAGTTGACTATTACAATCAATGATAGTGATTGTGAATATGAAATATCTAAAAATAGCGAATTAGGTAAAATTCTTATGGAAGTGTCTGGATTAGATATAATGATAAAGAAAAGTAATAAAGAGATTATTGATTCTATTAATATATAAAATAAGAATTATATAATATTTAGAATTACTTAAATTATAAAAAAGGATAGACTTTGTAATGTGTCTATCCTTAATTGTTTTCTACATTGATTCTTTTTGTGTAAAATAATTATTTATTTCACTAATAGCAATTGTTTCTTTGTTACCTGTTTTAGTTTCTTCTAATTCGATATTAACACCATCAAAACGATCACCAATAACAGTTAAATATGGAGTTCCTAAAACATAAGTGTCATTGATTCTATTACCAATAGAGTATCCTTCACGATCATCTATTATACAATTAATATTGTTATCTAATAATTTATGATAAAGTTCAAAAGCTTTATCTTTTTGTTCTTCTTTATATATAATTTGTATTTTATAAGGTGCGATAGAAAGTGGAAGTGAAAAACCTTTTACTTGATCATTTTTTCTAATTATATTATTTTCTATAGTAGTAGCTATTATCCTACCAAGACCAATACCGTAGCATCCCATATAATAAGGTTTATCATTGCCATCTTCATCTTTATAGAATAAATTCATTGCTTCTGAATATTTTGTTCCTAACTCAAAATTATTTCCTAGTTCAACGGAATGAACCTCTTGCATTTTATCTAAATTTATATTTCCAAGTTTCTTTATAAAAGTTTCTTTATCCTCAAAATCTAAAACTTCTTTATTAATTCCAATATTGTTTTCTTCATCATAAAGGATTATATCTTCGCC
The DNA here is from genome assembly GCA_963607615.1 of Roseburia sp. AF12-17LB. Lineage (GTDB taxonomy): Bacteria > Bacillota_I > Bacilli_A > RF39 > UBA660 > UBA5578. The sequence goes on along the minus strand of CAVDCT010000015.1, from coordinate 945 downwards.
TAATTTTGTAATAGCTTGGAATTCTTCAGATACTCTTCCACCCATAGTACCTCCATCGCTAATTACTGAAATAATATTTACACCAATTCTTTTATAAATGTTCATATAAACATCATGCATTTTACTAAATGTTTTATGCATATCTTCTTCGTTTTTATCGAAAGAATAAGCATCCATCATAACAAATGTCCTTGGCCTAAAAAGATATCCTCTAGTACGTATTTCTTTACGAAATTTTTCACCTATTTGATAATATGTTGTTGGAAGTTGTTTATAAGATAATAAACGATTAGAACCAAATATAGTAGCACATTCTTCAGCAGTAGGTGCTAAACCATATTCACCAAAGTTATTATTAATAGTAAACATTATATCATTATCTTTAGTATATTGATTCCAACGATTTGATTGTTCCCAGATTTTTTTAGGTTGAAGTTTTGGCCATTCAACTTGTATACAATCAGCTTTATCTAATTCATCTATAATAATCTTTTCAACATTACGTTCTAATTTAGTCCATATGTTTCCATAACCATATATACCACTTTCAAATTGATATAACTCACCTAATTTTAATAATATATCTTGACCAGAATAATTATCATCAATATCTTTCAAATTTATTTTTTTAATATTTAATTTGCTTAATTTCATATATATCCTCTCTTTCTTTTTTATTTATAATATATGTATAACACGGTCGTTTTACTAGCATTTATAATCCTCCTAACAAAAAAAAGAATGATAACCTTAAGGAGTGCAATGCACGGTACCATCCTTTTATACTTAATTAGAATAACGAGTATTACCCGGAAATGTTTACATTTCTCTCTAAGATAGGAACTTATATAATTATTTATTATCTTCCACCAATCGATAACTCTCTTTAAAACATACATATAAGTCATGTTCTTATCAACAATTTAAAAATATTAATTTATATAT
>CAVDCT010000014.1:0-47000 GCA_963607615.1 Roseburia sp. AF12-17LB | reverse complement strand
TTTATTAAATAAAAATAGCATTGGTAAAATTTTCACCAACACTATTTATAATACAACCAATTAAAATTGAACTTGTCATCTTTTAATTTGCTTAATATAAATAAATTTGTTAGAATATACACAAAAAGAGGGGGATGTAGTATGGGGCTAATTAGCGAATCATATATACAGTATATAATAGAAAAATATGGAACATCTATAAAAGGTTTAAATGATTTAACAGCAGGAGAGGCTCCATCATTATTATTTTATATATTGGCTACAAAATTAAATTATTTGTTAGATAATGATCCAAACAATGTTTTATCAGAAAAAGGAGTAAACTTAAGACGTAAAATTAATCCTTTTATAAAGAAAGCTGGAACTTATTTTTTAAATGGTAAACAAATAATTGAAAATAGAAAGTTTTTATTAGATAATAATAGTAAGGAAAATGATAAAAATGTAATTTTACCAGATAAACCAGTTATATGGATTTCTAACCATTCTTTTAAAGATGATATATTAGCTTCTATTTTAGCATCTTATAGACATTCATATATATTATTAGCTAGTTTACCACAGTTCTATAATACGTTTGATGGTATAACTGCATGGCTTAATGGAACTATTTTAATGAATAGAAAAGTAAAAGAAAGTCGTGGTTCTGTAATTCCTAAGGTATCTAAAGCTATTGACTTGGGTGTTGATGTACTTATATTCTCTGAAGGTGTTTGGAATAAAACTCCAAACGAACTATTAATTAATTTGTGGCCTGGAATTTATAAAATGGTACAAGAAAAAGATGTTTTAGTTGTACCTATAGTTCATTATATAAATGATTCAACACAAAAGAGTAAAAATAATGTTATACATACCGTAATAGATGATCCTATTGATATAAGACAAATGTCCGAAAAAGAAGCTTTAATTAAACTTAGAGATACACTAGGCACATGGTATTATTTAATGATGGAAAAATATGGAAAATGTACTAGGGAAGAATTATTACGTGGATTTTCTAATAGTCAAGATGCATGGGAGCATCAATTGAAGGAAAGAGTTTCTGGTGTACAACGTTATGATTCTGAAATAGAATTGAGTGCTGATTATAGACCAAAAGATATTATTAGACCCGAAGATGTTTTTGCACCTATAGCAGCTATAACTGATATAACAAAGGAAAATGCTGGACATGTAGCTTATGCTAAAAAACTAGTAAAAACAATGAAAATGAATGATTTTCAAAGAAGGTTTTAAAACGTAAATTGCGTTTTTTTTTACAATTCAAGTTAATTCAATAACATTATGGTATTTGAATTATTTGCTATAATAAATGAAAAGTTAAATTTCAAATCTTGATGCTCTATATTATAGATGATATAATTATAATAGGGTGATGTTAGGTGTCAGGAGTTTTATTACCAATTTGTTCTATCTTTTTTTCAATATTACTATGTTTTGTTTATTTTTATAAAAGGCGAATTAATTTAGTTGAAAATAAAGTGTATTCTATTATGTTGATATCTAGTGTTATTGATAGTGTATTAGTTAGTATATTGCAATTAACTGCTATAAAAGGATTAACTACTGATGGTTCATTTATAAATATATTATTCAATAAAATAGATTTTATACTACTCATTATTTTTTCAAATTGCTTATTTTTATATACTAATATAATTGCTTATAAAAATAATAAAAAATATATAAGAAATCTATTTATTTTTTCGATATTAGTTGATTTAATTGGTATACTATTTGTAATATTTGGAAAAGTTACTATGCTTACTAGTGGAGATAACTATACAGTAAATGGTTCTGCTACGATCCCAACTGGAATATTATGCGCAATATTTATTCTTGGTTCAATTTTAGTATCTCTTATGAAAATAAAGAAGGCAGATAAACGTTTTGTACCAATGTATTCAATGATTTTTATGTTAATTTTATTATTTTTTATATACAGTTTTGATCCTTATTTGATTATAATTTCTATTACTTTGACATTTATGAATTATATTATGTATTTCACTATTGAAAATCCTGATATGAAAATGATTAATGAATTAGAAATAGCTAAAAGTCAAGCTGAAAAAGCAAATAGGGCTAAAAGTGATTTTTTATCTAGTATGAGTCATGAGATAAGAACTCCTTTAAATGCTATTGTAGGATTAAGTGAAGATATATCTACTTATAAAGAACAAGTTCCTAAAGAAGTTGTTGAAGATTCTGAAGATATTAGGAATGCATCACAGACATTACTTGAAATAGTAGGTAATATATTAGATATAAATAAAATTGAAAGTGACAAAATGGAGATTGTTAATATACCTTATAATTTTGTTTCAGAAATTACATCAATGGTTAAAGTAACTTCAACTCGTATTGGAGATAAACCTATTAATTTTAATATGGATATAGCGTTAGATATACCATATGAACTTATTGGAGATAAAGTACATGTTAAAGGTATTATTAATAATTTATTAACAAATGCGATTAAATATACAGAACAAGGTAGTATAGATTTAAATATTAAATGTATTAATCAAAATAATATATGTAACTTAATTATAACAGTAAAAGATACAGGAAGAGGTATAAAGGCTGAAAATATTAATAAATTATTTACTAAATTTGAAAGATTAGATATAGAAAGAAATACTACAACTGAAGGAACAGGCTTAGGACTGGCAATTACAAAAAGATTAGTAGAGATGATGGGTGGAAAGATTAATGTTCAAAGTCAGTATGGAAAAGGTTCTATATTTATTGTTAATCTACCACAGAAAATAAGTAAAATGTATAAACCAGAAAGTGATGAAACTTTGTATAATACATCTAATATTATACTAAAAGCAAAAGAAAAAAATATAGATTTATTAAATATGAGAGTATTAATAGTGGATGATAATAAGTTAAATATAAAAGTAGCAAGAAAATCATTATCTAGTTTTAATTTTATAATTGATGAAGTATATGATGGAAAACAATGTGTAGATAAGATAAAAAGTGGATATACTTATGATTTAATATTAATGGATATAATGATGCCAGTAATGAGTGGGGAATCAGCATTAAAAGAATTACAACAATTACCAAATTTTAACACACCGGTTATAGCACTAACAGCAGATGCATTAGCAGGAGCAAGAGAAAAATATAAAGAATTGGGTTTTGTAGATTATTTAGCAAAACCATTTAGTAGAGAACAAATAAAAGAAAAATTAGATATAATATTTACATCTAATAATATAGATAATAAAGATAAATGGGATGATTCTACTGTAATATATGGAGATAGTATAGATAGTTTATATAAAATAGATAATGAATAATACTTCAATCACAAGTTCTGGTTAAAGTCATATAATATATTGGAGGTATATATGGCGTTTTCAGATAATTTATTTAATCGTATAGAAAAAAGGACTAGTGTAGATAAAAATACAATTTTAGAGTTAGCTAAAGAGTTACAAGATAATGATTTAAAAAATGAAAATACACTTAGACATGTTATTCAAAAATTAAGTAAGATGACAGGTAGGGATGTTACTAAAGCACAAGAAGATAAAATTGTTAATGCGGTTATAAATGATAAAGTTCCAAAAGATGTAGATAAGATGTTTTAAACACCAGTAGGTGTTTTTTTGTATATTTTTTAGTATAATAGAATAAGTGGTGAGAAATAATGTGGAAAATAGGTAATGTAGAGATTAAAAATCAAGTTGTGCTTGCTCCTATGGCTGGTATATGTAATAATGCTTACCGAAAAATTATTAAAGAGATGGGCTGTGGTTTAATAGTTGCAGAAATGGTTAGTGATAAAGCACTTATGTATGATAGTAGTAAGACTAAAGATATGCTTTATATGACTGATGATGAAAGACCTATATCACAACAAATATTTGGAAGTGATTTAGATAGTTTTGCTTATTCTGCTAAATATATTGAAGAGAATATGCATCCTGATATTATTGATATTAATATGGGATGTCCTGTACCTAAAGTAGCACTTCGCGCACAAGCAGGTAGTGCATTACTTAAAAATCCTGATAAAGTATATGAAATTGTTTCACACGTTGTTGATAGTGTAAGTGTTCCAGTAACTGTTAAAATTAGAAGTGGTTGGGATGATAAAAGTATTAATGCTGTAGAGATTGCAAAAATAATTGAAAAAGCAGGAGCTAGTGCTATTGCAGTTCATCCTCGTACTCGTAGTCAAGGATATAGTGGTAAAGCTAATTGGGATATTATTAAACAAGTTAAAGAAGCTGTATCTATACCTGTTATTGGTAATGGTGATATAACTAGTTGTTATGATGCTAAAAGAATGCTCGATGAAACAGGATGCGATGCAGTTATGATTGGTAGAGGTGTTTTAGGTAATCCATGGTTAATTAAGGAATGTGTTGATTATTTAGAAAATGGTATTGAACCTAAAAAAGTTACTTTAGAAGAGAAAATATTAATGATAAAAAAACATCTGAATAACTTATTAGAAACTAAACCTTATAAAGTTGCAATGTTAGAAATTAGAACTCACGCTGCATACTACTTAAAAGGATTACCCCAAGGTAAGGAATTAAAAGTAGCTATTTTTAAAACAACTAAAAAGGAAGAATTAATTAGTTTGTTAGATAAATATATGGAGGATCATTATGAGAATAAAAAGGGCTAGAGCATTTATTGTTGATTTTATAATATTATTAATAGTATTTAATATTATTAATAGTATAATTCCAGCTAATCAATATATAAATGAACTTAAAGCAGAACAAAATCAAGTATTAGAAAATTATACTTCACATAAAATAACTTTTGATAAATATATAAAAGATTATAGTATTGTCTTTTATAAGTTAGCTAAAGAACAAAAGGTAGTTAATATAATATACTTAATATTTGTTTTATTATACTTTGTAGTTTTACCTTTCTTATGGAAAGGTAGAACAATAGGTAGTTATATTAATGGAATACAAGTAGAACGCTTTGATAAAGGTAAACTACATATTCATCAAATTTTTATTCGTAATATTGTAGTAGTTGGTTTAGGATATTTACTACTTAGTAATATATGTATTTGGTTTTTACCTAGTAAGTACTATTTTATTATTATATCAATTGTTGGAATATTACAATTTGTGTTAGCAATCTTTTCTGCTAATATGATTATGTTTACTAAAGAAAAAAGAGGTATTCAGGACTTAATTAGTAATACAGAGATGGCAAAAATTATAAAATAAACAAATTATAGGGAAGGTTAGATAATGAATAATCAAGGATATGATGATAAAAAATTAATTTATAAAATTGGAGATTATTTTATTAGAAATGAAAAGTGTAATAAATTATTACTTAAAATTATATTTAAATTTGGTTATTCTATTAATTATAATTCTCCATATGAGTATTTAACTAATAAAGATATTATTCATGTAGCACTTAAAAATACATCTGATATAGCTACTATAAGTAATATAATTAATTACTATTCATTTGTTAGACTAGATGCATCTGATATAGAGAGCGCTATTGATAGTGGTTATCAAATTACAGAGGAATCTCCAATTTATATTAGAAGTAGTACATATTTTTTATCTTTATATTTAAAAAAGTTTTTAAATAGTAATTATATTATAAGATATTCTAAATTAGCTTTAATAAAGAAGTTAGCACTTAATGAAGCAAAATTTAGATTAAATGAATTAATTAATAATCATTATGAATTAGATAAATTAGATGATATATTAAAAGGCGATTATCTTGTTTCTCTATATGCACTTATTAGATGTGAACAATTAAATGAACAAGAAAGGTCTATTAAAGTTACACAAATAATAAATAGTAGAAAACAATATATATATCATGATGAAATTATGTTTGCAGTTAATTTAGGATATCAGTTTAGTTCAAGTACTCCAGATTATGTAAAAAAAGATAGTAAAGCTGTTCATTTAGCACTGAAGTTAGCTTTAAAATTAAATGCTCAACAAAAAGCTGAACAAATTACTGAAATAATTGATCATGCTGATTTTGTATCTGTTAGAGATATTAAATTTGCGATAAGAAATGGTTATAGATATAGTGAAAAATCTCCATACTATATTATAAACTCGTATGATATTATCCATTATGCTTTAGAATGTACTAAAAATATGAAGTATGATGATAAATTAAATAGAATTAATGAAATCATGAGTAATATAAAAGGTGAAATTAATTATAAAGATTTAATCTATGTTTTATCATCTGGTTATGAGATATCTAATAATTCAAAGTATAAGTTATGTGGTTGTAATTCTGAAATAATATCTGATTTATTAATAAAAACAAAAAATCCTTATATTATAGATTTAGCACATTCAGATATATATGATGAAGATATAATAGAGGCTTTTAATTATGGATATCAATTAACTGATAAATCTTCATATGTTATTAGAGCTAATCCTTTAGCTATTCATTTAGAATTACTTAAGACAAGAAATTTAGATGATAAAGAAAAGAAGCAGGAAATTAAAAGAATAATTGATTTAGCTGTTGGTCATATTTTAACTCGAGATATAGAGTATGCTTTTGAAAATAATTATACAGTTTCAAATGAAACACCAAAAACTCTTATAAATAATAATTATAAGATGCGTGAATATTTTTACCGAGTTATTGATAATGATGGTTTTATTAATAAAACAGATAAGTTAAAAAATAAATATGATGCTTTAGCACGCAAAATAGGTTATGAAAAAATAATATTAATATATGATGATTTTTTTAAGTATACTAAGTTTATTGAAATGTATGATGTTGATGATTTATATAATATTTTAAGATATGTGTATATGTCTTCAGAAAAATCAAAAAATGCTTTAAAAACTATTTTAGAAAATGATTATATTGAAAATGTTAATAATCTTTATAATTTACTAAATAGTAATATTGGTTTAAATAAAATGAAGTTATTTAAAACTATATGTATTAATTATTTAAAATATAAAGATTTATGTGATGATTTTTTAAATAATAAAAATTTAGTTAGAGATAGTGATGTAATACTATTATCTAGAGTACTTGTCGATAATAGTATTGTGATTAGTGATGAAATATCTTCTGTTTTACAGTTACGTAAATGGAAAGAATTATTATATGAAAAATATGAACAGGTTATTGATACTAATGATGGGATAGCTATTAAGGATATTATTTTTCAAATGTTGTGCAACAAAACATATAAAGAGATTAATTATTTTATTAGTAATATATTTAATACGGATAAAATTGATAGATTATTATTGAGTATAAATAATTCTGATGTAAAAGCTGGACTTTTGATGTATCGTGCTTTTATGGAGTATTTGGAGAGTATTAATCAAATACAAAATATTGAAGATTTACAATATATTGCTAAAGTATTAATTGAACTTAGTTTATCCGATGATGATTCTTTAAATGTTATAATACGTAATTTTAAAGATATAGATACAAAAGTAAAAATTTTTTATGGAGAAGAGATAAGAGAAAAAGTTACTGATTTTAAAAAGTTAGATACATTAAATTCTAGTGATGTTAATATTACAAAACAAAAATACTGTGTTTCAGACATTACGATTGCTAATGAGTGTTTAAATGGTAGAGTGGTTGACTATATAGAACTAAATGGAATTCCTTTCTTGGCTTTTGCTCATGTTTTAAATGCATTTGGTTTAGGTGGTAAACTTTCGGATTTTAAACAAGAACGTTTAATTGGAAAATCATATATATGTTTATCTGCTTTTAGTGATCAGTATCTAAAGTTAGTAAGGAGTTCTTCTTTTGATGAAGAACATGTCACATTATTGTTTAGTGATTTTTCAAGTAATCAACTAGTATCATTTTCGTATAAAGATTTGTTATCTAATGGTGAAAATAATGATTTAAATATTACTTTAGAGCTTGAGCCTGTTTTTGCTTCAATTAATGATATTATTAATGCGACTAAAACTAATTGTACAGGTTATAATGAATATATTATGTATCGTGATGGATTATATCCAAATGCTATTTTAGTTAGAGGTATTAAACCAAAACAATCTGAGATAAATGCTGCAGCTTATTTAGGTGTTCCTTTGGTTAAAATTCATAAATCTAAATATAAAAAATTAAAAAATAATTTGTTAGAAAAAGAAATAAGTGTGACTAATAGAGAAGTAAAAAAAGCTGATGATTTAAAAGATTTAAAGATGATATTAGAACAACTCCAGAGTTTAGTTCAAAATTTTGATAATGATATAAATGAAATAAAGAAGGTGATTTAATGGCAGATAAAAATGAATATAGTATAAAAGATGTATTAAATGATGCCACTAAATTGGTATTAGCTATGTCTAAAGTAGCAGAGGAGATTAAAATATTTGAATTAAGACATGCTAATGAAAGTATTGCTAAAGAAAAGAAAAAGATTTTAAGAAGAGAAAATAATAATATAAAAAGTTAAATTATAGTAGTAATTATAGACTTTTTTTGATATTATATAAGAGTAAAAACGCAGGTTTAAAAGAAGGAAGTGAGATTATGCGCGAACTTACTGATCAAGAGATAAGTAGAAGGAATAAATTAGAGGAAATAGAAAGTATTACTAATCCATATCCAGAAAGATATGAGACAACTAATACATTATTAGAGGCAAGAAATATTGCTGATGGTACAAAAAATGTACGTATAGCGGGTAGAATTGTTTTTATGCGTAAAATGGGTAAATTAAGTTTTGCTCGTATACGTGATATTGAAGCTGATATTCAAATACAATTGAAATCTGATACAACAGCTTTAGAAGATTATGAATTCTTTAAGAAATTAGTGGATATTGGTGATTTTATTGGTGCTGAAGGAGAAATAATAACAACACAAACTGGGGAAAAGACTTTATTAGCTAGTCATATTACTTTTTTAGGTAAAGCTTTAAAACCATTACCAGAAAAGTTTCATGGCTTGACAGATACTGAGTTAAAATATCGTCAAAGATATGTTGATTTAATATCTAATGAAGAATCAAGAAAAGTTTTCTTAGGAAGAAGTAAAATGTATGCTTTTATACATCGCTTTTTAGGAGAAAATGGTTTTTTACAAGTTGAAACTCCAATTATGCAAAGCGCTGTATGTGGTGCTGCAGCTCGTCCTTTCTATACACATCATAATGCTTTAGATATAGATTTTAATTTACGTATTGCTCCTGAAACATATTTAAAACAATGTGTATCTGGAGGATTCCCTAGAGTTTATGAACTTGCTAAATGTTTTAGAAATGAAGGAATGGATACTGAACATTTACAAGAATTTACACAAGTAGAGTGGTATGCTTCTTATTGGAATTTTGAAGATAATATTAAATTTTATAAAAAATTTATTAAAGAATTATTATTAGAGTTATTAGGAACAACTACTATTGATTATAAAGGTAATACTTTAGATTTTGGCTTAGATGAGTGGCCTAGAATTAATTATATAGAAAGAATGAACGAAATATTAGGATTTGATTTTTTAAGTGAAGAAGATCCTATTGAATTAAAAAATAAGATTGTAAATCGAGGATTATTTACATTAGAAGATTTAGATGAGTATAAATCTGTTAGCCAAATAATTGATTTTGTTTATAAAAAAACTATAAGAGAGAAAATTGTTCAACCAACAATTATGTATAATTATCCAGCAGCTTTAATGCCACTTGCTCGTCGTAATGATAATGATAAACGTGTTGTAGATGTTTTCCAAATAGTTGCTTGTGGTACAGAACTTTGTAAAGCTTATTCTGAATTAGTTAATCCAATTGAACAACGTGAAGCTTTTGAAGATCAATTAAAGGCTAAGGAACAAGGCGATGATGAGACTATGGAAGTTGATGAAGGATTCATGGGCGCTATGGAGCAAGGTATGCCTCCAATTTCGGGATTAGGATTTGGTATAGATCGTTTACTAATGATTATTTATAATCAAGAATCAATTAGAGATGTTGTATTATTTCCTATGATGAAGGATAAGAATTAATTATGATTTTATATGTTGTAAGACATGGTCAAACAGTGTGGAATCTAGAACATAGGTGTCAAGGTATTAGTGATATTCCTTTAACAGAAATAGGTAGAGAAGAAGCTAAAAAACTAGTACCTTTAGTTAAAAGTTTAGATATTGATGTAGTTATTTCATCACCTTTAGAGCGTGCTATAGATACTGCCAAAATACTAGTAAATAATGAATTGCCTATTAATATTGATGATCGCATTATTGAACGTGATTGGGGTATGAACGAAGGTATGAAAGTTGATGAAGTAGATCAATATGATTGCTGGGATGTTATACTTAATACAAATGTACAAGGTATAGAGAGAGTCCAAGACTTTATGAAGAGAGTATCAGAATTTATTGAAGATATAAAATATCGTTATGCTGATAAAAAAGTTTTAGTAGTAGCACATAGTGCTGTTTTAAGAGTTATTCATTATTTATTAGGTACAATACCTAGTGATGGTGATTTAACTAAAATTGATATTCCTAATTTACGAATTATTGAATATGAAGTAAAATGATATGATATAATTAATGATGTTAGGATAGAAAGAAGGAAAAAAATGAAAGTTTTATCAATTAATGCAGGAAGTTCATCAATGAAATTTACTGCTTATGAAATGCCAGAAGAAAAATCTTTAATATCTGGGTATATCGAGAGAATAGGTATAGGTGGAAGCTTCTATACATTAAAAGTTAATGGTGAAAAGATTGAGAAACATGTGGAAGTTAATGATCATAAACAAGCTTTTGAAATCGTTGTTGATGAGTTAATGGCTTATAATATAGTTTCATCATTAGATGAAATTAAAGCAATGGGACATCGTGTAGTTCAAGGTGGAAGTTATTTTGATAAATCAGTTGTTGTAGATGATGATGTTCTAGCTAAAATAGAAGAATTAGCTCCTTTAGCACCTCTACATAATCCTGCTGCTTTAATAGGTATTAATGCTGCTTTAGAGGTTTTTCCAAATGCTTTACAAGTTGTAGTATTTGATACAGCATTCCATCAAACAATGAAAGAGGATAAATATTTATATGCACTTCCATATGAATGGAATGAAAAATATAATGTTCGTAGATATGGTGCTCATGGTACTAGTCATAAATATGTATCAATTAAAGCTAATGAAATGTTAGGAAAAGAAGATACTAAACTTATTATATGTCATATTGGTAGTGGAGCAAGTATAAGTGCTGTAGTTAATGGCAAATGTGTTGATACATCTATGGGATTAACACCTAATGCTGGACTTATTATGGGAACACGTTGTGGAGATATTGATGCTACAATAATTCCTTATATGTTGCGTAAAGGAATGGCCGTTGATGAAATTGATAACATTATGAATAAGCAAAGTGGTTTTTTAGGAATTAGTGGTACATCAAGTGATGCTAGAGATATATGTGAGCGTTGTAAAGCAGGGGATGAACGTGCTATTTTAGCTCGTGATATGTTTGTAGACCGAATTGTTGACTATATAGCTAAGTATTATTTTGAAATGCAAGGTACTGATGCTATAATATTCACAGCAGGTATAGGAGAAAAATCTTCATACTTTAGAGAACAAATTATGAATAGATTAGGAGTTATTGGTATTCATGTTGATAAACAAGCTAATGATGAATGCTTTAGTACTGAGATGAAAATATCAACTGAAGACTCATTAATTCCATGCTATGTTATTCCTACAGATGAAGAAGTAATGATTGCTCGTGATGCATATAATTTAGCTAACTAATGAAAAGAGCATATGCTCTTTTTATTTAATAACATTTTAGGAGTAAGTAATGACAAAGATTAAAATTGGTACTTTAAATTGTCAAAATAATGAAGATAATAGACTTGATCGAAATAATCATGCTTCCATTTTAGCAGATCATATTTTAAATCAAAAATATGATATATTAGGATTACAAGAGCTAACTATATCTTATACTAAAAAGATTAATAGTTATTTAAAAAAACATAAATTTTATGGTGCTTATCAATATGGAAAAGGCATATTTGGTACTAGATTTCCAATTATAAAAAGTTTTAATCAATCTAATAAGATTGTAACTTTATATAATATTAATTCTACTAGAACATATGTCTTACCTTGGATTCCTTATTCTATAAAAGATTTAATTAAAATGATAAAGAAATGTTGTCTTACTAGAAGAACATTGACAAAAATAGAGCTTACTTTAAATGATAATAAAATCTATGTATTTAATACTCATTTAGATTATTATATACCTAGGTTACAACAACGTCAGTTAAGTTATTTGTTAAAAAAAATTTATAAATACCAGAAAAAAGGTAAAGTTGTAATTATGGGGGATTTTAATTTACATATTAATGATAAAATATTTAAGGATTTTATTAAAAAATTAGATGATATAAATATTGTAAGAGTTCCAGTAGATAGTAAAACTAACGCTTCTCATTATAAAGATACAACAGCTATTGATCATATCTTTATTCCAAGAGAATGGAAAATGCTTGATTATGGATTAATATCAGATGATATAGATAGTATTACGGATCATAAAGCAATTTATGTAGATGTCAGTATTGATTAGTATAAATAGTAAAACTATGGTAAAATTATGTTGTAGAAAGAGTGATAACATGAAGTTATATCGCCAAATATATAAAAAAATTAAGAAATATCAAACAATCGTTTTAGCACACCATATTGGACCAGATCCTGATGCTTTAGGTAGTACCTTTGGATTTAGAGATATCATTTTAAAAACATTTCCTAAAAAAAATGTTTATGTAGTTGGTGCTAGTGCTGCTAAATTTAGATATTTAGGGATACCCGATAAGTTTGATGAATCTTGGTATCAAGATGCATTATTAATTGTATTAGATACACCTGATATGAAAAGAGTAGATGGAGTTGATCCTACAAAATTTAAAGATAGTATTAAAATTGATCATCATCCTTTCATTGAAAAATTTTGCAATATAGAATGGGTTGATAAAACGGCCTCAAGTGCATCTCAAATGGTAATAGAATTAGTATATAAAACACGATTTAAGATGACTAAAGAAGCAGCAACCAAATTATTTACAGGATTAGTTGCTGATACAGAACGCTTTTTACATGATTATACAACACCTAAAACATTTGAGTTAGTAGCTAAAATGATTAAAGATACGGAGTTAGCATTTACAAAAATGTATTTGCCTTTGTATTTGCGTCCAATTAAAGATTTACGTTTTCAAGGATATATTATGAATAATCTTGTTATTACTGATAATGGGTTTGGTTATATTAAAATTACTGAAGATATTTTAGATAAATATGATGTAGATGCTGCAACAGCTGGAAATTTAATTAATAATTTTAGTTATATCAATGAAGTTATCGCTTGTGGTTTTTTCTCTTATGATCGTAATAACAATAATATTAGAGGATCTATTAGATCGCGTGGGCCTGTTGTTAATGAAGTATTAACGCCTTTTGGTGGAGGAGGTCATGCACGTGCAGCAGGAGTTAAAGCACCTAATTTTGAAGTAGTAGATGAGATTATTGCTGAATTAGATAGAGTTTGTGAAGAGTATAAAAATAATAACAATTTATAGTAATTATTTTTCTTGGGATTAGTAGAGTACTAATCCTTTTTAAGTTGAAAAAAATGATTGGGTGTGTTAGTATATATTACTAATAAAGGAATGATTGATTGTGGAAAAAAATATTAAAACTTCATCGTTTCAAAATTATTTTATAACTTGTACACATAAAGATATATCTATGTTAGAAGATAGTAATGAAAATTTTACAATCGAAGATTTCAAAACATTTTTAGATATTCCTGATGATATAATTAATTTAAATCCGTATATAGGAAAAGATAATTTATATTTGTTTCAAAAGTTAAAAGAGTTAAATCAATGTAAACAAAATAATAATGAGAAATCATTTAATATTGAAAAAGATATAGAATTGGTTCGAGAAGCAATAGTGTTATCTAATTTAAAATTAGTAAATTGGTGTATTAGAAACTTCTTTTCAAATATTGACTTAAATGAAGAAGAATTTCAGATTATTGGGTTAGAAGGATTAGTTGCGGCTATTAATAATTTTGATTGTTCTTTAAATAATAATTTTTCTTCATATGCTGTAGTAACAATAATTCGAACAATCAAACGTGGTTTTAAAGATATTTATGGAGTAACTTGGGATAATTTTATTGCAAAAAAAGCCTTGATATATTTTCGCGAATTGATGTGCGATTTAGGATACTCTATAGAATCAATCAAGAAAATAGAAGATACACTTTTTTATGATCTAACCCCAAATCAAATAGAAAATTTAGATAATATGATAGATGAAATATTTTTGCTTTCGGACATTTATCCAGATATTGAGTGCTTTTTTGTTAATAATGAATTTAATTCATTACCATGTAATCAAAGTGATTATGACTTAATTGACCAATACGAAGATAATTTATATTATCCTATAGAAGATAATGGTGATATAGTTTTAGAGCGTTTAATTAAAGAGGAACTAAAAGATGATATTGCTCAAGTTTTAATGACAATACAAGCTCGTCAACAAAAAGTTATTAATGAATATTATGGACTTAATGGTCCTAAATATACATTCAATAAAATTGCAGAACAATTTAATTTATCATGCGAACGTATAAGACAAATTCATGATAATGCGATTGATAAATTGAAAAAAGAATATTTAGAAATTCCAAATTTCGAAAAAGAAAGTAAATTTTATGACGATTATATATATAATAAATTACTTTATTTACAATCATTAAACATCTCACCTGAATCAATGTTAGTTTTTATGAATTTTGAGGGTTTAGATTGGACTCTTAGTGATATGGATAATGCGATAAAACAATTAGATGATATTACTTCATTTGTTTTTGATTTAAAAATTATGGGATATTTTATTACAGAGATTGTAGAAAAAATAAAAGAACAATATAATATTCATTTTTCTAAACAATTTATTAAAGATTTGTTAAAACGAGATAAAATGAAATATGAAAAATTATATGATATAAAGACTAATACAAAAACAAAGTAGATTAGTGTTAATAAATTGTAAAAATTAATTTATAAAATAATTGGATTAAGTTTTGAATCTATATATAGTATATAATCATTATAGATAGGAGGAGTTATGACTGAATTATCACAAAAAACATTTGATAATTATCAAGTACGTAGAACAAAAAAACAAAAGTTAGCTTTTATTGAATTATTGAGAAACTATTTTCCAGATTTAAAAGTAGAAGAGGGAGGATTCTTACATAATCGTAATGTTATTGTTGGAGATGTAGATAGTGCTAAAATCATAATTGGTGCTCATTACGATACCTGTGCTATATTACCATTTCCTAATTTCATTACACCTAAAAATATATTTATATATATATTATATAGTATTTTAATATGTATTCCTTTCTTTTTAATAAGTGGATTATTCTATTATTTAATATCATTTATTATTAATGATCCAGATGTAGCATTTTTATTAACAGATGTCTTTTTCTTAATTATTTTAATTGGTGGTTTATTAATAGGAATACCTAATAAACATACAGCTAATGATAATACATCAGGTGTTATTATGCTTTGTGAGTTAATTAGTAGATTAACTGACGAGGAAAAGAAAAATGTAGCATTCGTATTTTTTGATAATGAAGAAAATGGTTTGTTTGGTTCATCATATTTTGCTACAATTCATAAAAAGGGATTAAATGATAAATTAATGATTAATTTTGATTGTATTTCAGATGGTAGTAATCTATTAGTAGTTCAAAATAAAAATGCTAAAAAAGAATATGAAACACTTGTTAAGGAATCTTTCATAAATAAAGATAATAAGAAAGTATATCTTGAAAGTTCAAAGACAGCTTTTTATCCTTCCGATCAAATTAATTTTCCTAAAAATATTGCTATTGCTTTTCTAAATAAAGGTAAGTTAGGTTTATATATGAATAGAATTCATACAAAAAGTGATGTTATTTTTGATGAGAGCAATATTGAATATTTAATTGAAAGTGTAAAAACTTTTATTCATTTATTTAATAACGAATTGTAAATAAATATATAATAAAAGATATTCAAAATTATTGAATATCTTTTATTGTTATTCTGTAAAGGAACTTGTATGATATGCAAGAATAGTATCCTTTACTTCAATATTATAATGTTTAGCATATTCTAAAATAATATCGGGTTTAAGCATTGTCGATGATACAAAGATAATGTTATCTTTTTTTATATCAGGATAGTTAGTTTTAAGCCATTCATATTTTTGTTTCATTTCATTATTGGTAACAATAGTTCCTATTATAAATACTCTTGAATTATCTAATTTAGATATTATTTTTTGCATTGTCTTAAGTGGTCTAGCTTTAATAAATAAATTTCCAAATAATAAATTTTCTAATGATTGACAACCTAACTCTACACATCTACTACCATATAATTTATCAGCATATCTATATTCTGCTAATGTACCATCAATATCAAAAAATATGTATTTATTATGTAATTTATCAATCAATTATCTAATCACCTAACAATATTATAGCACACAATATGAAACATCTTATTATTTATATATTATTAATTTTTTTAATTATATCTATAGTATGAGCGGCAGCACCTATCATTTCAATATTTTCACAAGTACTTAAATGATATTCAATAAACTTATTAAACTCTTCTTCAGTCATCTTATTTAAAATAGGTCTTAAATAATTAGCTGGTCCATCAGGTGTAATTATTTTTAGTCTTTGTAAATTAACAATATTATTTAATTCATCAATTTCATTTAAACGAACAACACTATATAAATCATCATTTTTCGATATTACATGAAAATCTTGATCTAGTTTATCAGCTTCTTCTAATATATGATGATCAATAAAACCATGCATAATCACACAATAATCATTCATACAATACGCAACCATAATAATACCATTATCTTTAGTAATACGTTTAGCCTCATTTAAGGCTTTTAATTTATCTTCTTTACTTATTAAATGATACATAGGACCAAATAATAATACTAAATCAAATGAATTATCATTAAATTTTGATAAATCAGTAGCATTCCCTAAATAAGTTTTAACATTTTTATTTTTTTGTTCGATAACTCGTAAATTATGTTTTACTAATTCAACAGCTGTAACATCATAACCCATATCAGATAAAGTACATGAATATTTACCTGTTCCAGCTCCAATATCAATAATTTTAGGATTATCCATATTAGATAAATATTCTTTGATATATTTCATTGATGTTATAAATTCTACTTTTCCATGCCTTGTATTTAATCTTTTATCTTCATTAAATTTATTATAATATTTTATTAAATTTTCTTCATTCATAATATAACCTCAAAGATATAATATATTAAATATTTAAATATTTCAACTATATATTTATCTAAATAAAATAAAAAATATTGTATAAAAATACTTTCAAATTTGGTAAAATATTATGTGGGTGATAGTATGGATGAAAATATAAAAAAATTATTTAGTAAGATGGAGTTAGAAAATACATACTATTCATACTTTGAGGGTGCTCAATTAAAAAGAATTATTGGTAATAGAGAAAAAAAAGCTTATACTTTTATTATTTCAATTAGAACAATTTTACCAGTTGAATTATATCAACATTTTATTGATAAGTTAAAACTTGCTTATGAAGATATTGATTCAGTAGTGGTAGCGTTTGATGTTCAAAATATGGATGATAGTTTAATAAGAGATTATTTTATTTACTTAATGAAAAGGTATGCTACTAAATGTCCTGTTTTTGAGACATTTATTGATAATGACGTGCGTATAGATAATCAAACTTTAATTATAGATGCTAATAATATAGCAGAACAAAATAAGATATTAAGTATTGAAAAGAAAATTATTTTAGACTATAAAAGAATTGGTTATAATATTTCTGAACTTTTAGTAAAAATTGTTGAACATGAACCTATTATAGAAGAGATAAGACAAGTTGATGTATCAAGAGAACGTTTAGAAAAAAAAGATGAAGTAGTAATAGAAGATAAAAGAGCTCAGTTTAAGAAAAATTTTACACCTAAAAAAATAGAAACAGAAGATCATCCTGATGCTGTATTAGGTAGAATAATAGATACTTTCCCAGTTCGTTTAGATACAATAACAGGACCTACTAATGGAGTAACTATTGAAGGAGAATTATTTGGAATTGATGTTCGTGAAACTAAAACTGATTTAGTTATATATACTTTAAAAATAACTGATTATACAGATAGTATATATGGAAAAATATTTATTAATGGTGATGAAGAAAATAAACGTATCTCTAAATTACTTAAATGTGGAAAATGGTATAAATTTAGAGGTAATGTAAAAGAAGATAAATATTCTAATGAAGATGTTTTAAGTTTAATAGATATTAATAAAATAGAACATGAGAAAGTAGAAATAATAGATGATGCACCTATTAAAAGAGTAGAACTACATGCTCATACAATGATGAGTCAGATGGATGGAATAACAAAGTTAGATTTAGGTAAACATACTTGTGAATTAATTAGTAGATGTATTGATATGGGATATAAAGGTGTAGCTATTACTGATCATAGTGGTTGTCAAGCTTTCCCAATAGCATTCCAACTTATTACTGCTCATAATAAAGGAATTATTAAAAAATTAAAAGCTAGTAAAGAAGAGTTAGAAAATAAAATAGCTGATGATACTTGTGAAGAACCTAAAGAAGAATTAAATCAAAAACTAGAAGAAGTAAATGAACAATTAAAAAATCCTCCAATATTTAAGGGACTATATGGTACAGAATTAACTTTAGTTGATGATACCGTTAATATTGTTGTTAGAACTTGTGATGCTCCATTAATGGAATCAACATATGTTGTTTTCGATACAGAAACAACTGGTTTTAATGCAGCTGGTGGAGATCAGATGATTGAAATAGGTGCTGTTAAAATATGTGAAGGAAACATTATTGATCGTTTTGATGAACTAATTGATCCACATCGTCCATTACCACAAAAAATAACAGATTTAACTTGTATTACTGATGAAATGTTAAAAGGAAAAGATGATGAAGCTACTGTTACTAAACATTTTCTAGAATGGGCTGGAGATTTACCTATGGTAGCACATAATGCTAAATTTGATATTTCTTTTATTGAAATGTCAATGCGTAAGTATAATTTAGGCACATTTACAAATACAGTTATTGATACATTAGAGCTATCTAGAACTCTAGATCAGGGATATGCTAGACATGGATTATCAGCACTTGTTAAAAGATATAATGTACCATGGGAAGAAGATGCTCATCATAGAGCTGATTACGATGCAGAAGGAACAGCTTTAGTTTTTCATAAAATGCTTCAAAAATTAATAGCTCAAAATTTTAAAGTTATTTCTGATTTAGATAAACTTATATCTAAAGAAGAAATTCATAAATTTGGACGTACTTTCCATTTTAATGCCATCGCACTTAATAAAACAGGATTAAAAAATCTATTTAAAATAATTTCTTTAGCTAATACTGTTTATCTATATAAAACTCCAAGAATTCTTCGTAGTAAATTAGAAGAGTTAAGAGAAGGACTATTAATAGGTAGTGGATGCTACGAATCAGAAGTATTTATTCAAGCTCGTAGTAAAGAAGGCCAAGAATTAACTAATATTATTAACTTTTATGACTATGTTGAAGTACAACCACCAGAAGTATATGGACATTTACTACAAACTAGTGATTTTAGTAGTGAACAAGAATTACAAAATCATATAAGAAAAGTAGTAGAAGCTACAAAAGAAGCTGGTAAAATTATAGTAGCAACCGGCGATGTTCACCATTTTGAACGTGGGGATAAAATATTTAGAGAAATTATTGTTAACCAAAAAGTTCCTGGTGGAGGAAGACATCCACTTGCTAAAAGTAGTATTACTAATATTCCTTCACAGCATTTTAGGACAACACGTGAAATGCTAGATGATTTTGAATTTTTAGGTGATGATTTATCTTATGAAATAGTTGTTACTAATACTAATAAAGTATTGGATATGGTAGAAGAGATAGAAGTAATTATCGATACTGGTGGAACACCATTTTCACCTAGAGTAAAAAGTGATGATGGGGCTTCTTATCTAGATTGTCCTAAGGTTGTTACTGAATTAGTATATGATAAAGCTGCATCATGGTATGGAGATGAATTACCAAGAAATATTGAAGAGCGAATAGCTAAAGAACTATACGGAGACGTAGTATTTAATTGTTGGAAAACAATTATAAAAGAGAAAAATCCTAATTATAGTGATGAAGAAGTAGAAAACGAAGCATTTACTAATTTACATAGTACTTTAGTTCAGGGAAAAGACACTGTTAAGAACTTCTTGAAAGATTATTTTGTTTCTCATTGGAATGAAGAAGATGGTGAAGCTACTGATGAGGTTCTTGAAAAGAAAATTATGAAAGAACTAGGTGGTATCATAGGTGGAGGATTTGATCCTATATACTTAATTGCTCAAAGATTAGTTAAGCACTCAAATGATGATGGATATTTAGTTGGATCTCGTGGATCAGTTGGTTCTAGTTTCGTAGCTACTATGATGGGGATTACAGAAGTAAATCCGCTTCCAGCTCATTATCGTTGTCTAGATTGCCGTATTAGTATTTTTAAAGATGAAGAGGGTAATGAATTGGGTGCTACTTATTCTAGTGGATTTGATTTACCTGATAAACCTTGTCCTAAATGTGGTAAAAATATGTATAAAGATGGACAAGATATGCCATTTGCTACTTTCTTAGGTTTTAATGCTGATAAGGTACCAGATATCGACCTTAACTTTTCTGATTTAAATCAAGCTAGTGCTCATGAATATACGAAAGTATTGTTTGGTGTAGATAATGTATATAGAGCAGGAACTATAGGTACAGTTGCTGAAAAAACTGCATTTGGTTTTGTTAAAGGTTATTGTGAAGATCATAATAAAGTTATGAGAAGTGCTGAAATAGAACGTTTAGCAATGGGATGTACTGGTGTTAAAAGAACTACAGGACAGCATCCAGGAGGAATAGTTGTTGTTCCTGATTATATGGACGTATCTGATTTTACACCATTTCAATTCCCCGCTGAAGATCCTAATAGTGCATGGCGTACAACTCACTTTGATTATCACTCTATTGAAGCAGATTTATTAAAACTGGATATACTAGGACATTCAGATCCAACCCAATTACGTATGATACAGGATTTAACAGGAACTGATATATTAAAAGTTCCATTAGATGACAAAGATACTATGAGTATATTTACATCAACAAAAGCATTAGGAGTAACTAATGAACAAATAATGTGTGATACAGGAACATTAGGAATACCAGAGTTTGGAACACCATTTACAATAGGAATGGTAAAAGATACTAAGCCTAAAACATTTGCCGAACTAATTAAAATATCAGGTTTATCTCATGGTACTGATGTTTGGTTAGGTAATGCTCAAGAACTTATTAGAAATAATGTTGTACCATTTAGTCAAGTAATAGGATGTCGTGATGATATAATGGTTTATTTAATGTATCATGGAGTAAAACCTATTAAAGCATTTAAAATAATGGAATTTGTTCGTAAAGGAAAAGCTAGTAAAGATCCTGATACCTGGGCACAACATAAACAAACTATGGAAGAAGCAGGTATTGAAAAATGGTTTATTGATTCATGTGGAAAAATTAAATACATGTTCCCTAAAGCTCATGCTGCAGCATACGTAATCAGTGCTTTTAGAATAGCTTGGTATAAAGTACATATGCCAGTATACTTTTATGCATCATGGCTAACTAGTAAAGCGACTGATGTTGATGTAGAAACAATGATTAAAGGATATAGCGCTATTAAAAATAAAATATTAGAAATCCAAAATAAAGGATATGAAGCAACAAATAAAGAATTAGGTCAACTAGAAAGTTTAAAAGTATGTTTAGAAGCTTCGGCTCGTGGTATTAAATTTTTACCGGTTAATTTGACAGAAAGCCCCGCTACTGTATGGGGAGTAAAAGATGAAACAAGTATTTATCCACCATTTTCCGCTATTGATGGGTTAGGTGATACGGTTGCTAAAAATATAGTGGAAGAAAGGGAAAAATCACCATTCTTAAGTATTGAAAATTGTCAAAAGCGAGCTAAAGTATCTGGAACATTAATTGATAAAATGAAAGCAATGGGAATATTTGATGGAATGGAAGAATCTAATCAAATAAGTTTATTTTAAATAATAATTAAATGTATAAAATATTATTAATAAAAGGAATGAATTATGAAAGAAATTATAGATTTACATATACATACCAAATTTTCAGATGGATTTTTATCACCAAAAGATGTTATTGATGAAGCTATAAAAAATGGCGTTAGTATAATATCGATTACTGACCATGATACTATTGATGCATATAATGATGAATTATTTGAATATTCTAATTCTAATAATATAAAATTAATTCCAGGTGTTGAAATATCAACTCATACTGGAAAGAGTGGAATTCATATTTTGGGATATAATTTTGATTTAAACAATAAATTATTAAAAGATAACTTATATCAAATTAGAAATGCTAGACATATTTATTTGTATGATGTATCTATTAAATTGCAAAAATTAGGATATTATATTAATTATGAGAAATTAGATAAAACAGAAGCTGTTACAAAAGCTCACATTGCTAAAGATATTGTTGATAATGAGAAAAATGAAAAATTATTATTAGAACAATTTAATCATATTCCAAGTAAAGGAGAGTTTATAGAAACAATTATGAATGAGGGTTGTCCTGCATATGTAAAAAAAATAGCTATTACTCCCAAAGAAGCTTCATCTTTAATTAAGCAAGCAGGTGGAAAAGTAGTTTTGGCACATCCAATTGCGTATTTTTATGAAGATAATTTAAATGAAAGAGATATTAAAAATATAATTGATGATATACAACCTGATGGTATTGAAAGTAATTATATTTATGTAGATCGTTATGATAATAAAATAGATGAATGTGATAAGTGGAATAGATTTGCTTTAAGTAATAATTTAAAAGTAACTATTGGTTCTGATTTTCATAATAAAGATGGAATCCATCCTGAAATTGGACTTATTAATGAATCAATAGATTTAAAAGGGAAGATAGATGAAATATTAGCATTTATCCTAGAAAAATAATATTAAAAAATACCTCGTGCTTTCTTTACACGGGGCATTTTTATTAACTTAATATTTTTTTCTTATTTAGTATTTTTTTATAAATAGTTAAATAACCATATAAAATAATTAAACTTAATATACTAGGTATTATTGATATATATAATGTTTTAGGAGTATATTTTATTTTAATTTCATGTTCACCTTTATCAAGTTTTACTCCTATAAAAGTATCAAGTAATTTAAGTTTATTTTGTTTTTTACCATCTACATATACATCAATATTTTCATTATAAGGTATAGAAATAAATAAAATATTATTACTATCAACTGTAACATTTCCTTTTATTTCGTTGTTGTTTACATTTGTAACAATTAATTCGTGTTCTTTTAGTTGGTTAATTGTTTCTTCAAATTTATCCATATCATAATAGTACACATAGATTCCTTCGATGTCATTAAATGTTCCATCATTACAAGAAATAGATATATTTACTGTATTATCTAATTCATAATCATTATTAACATGATAATAATATGTATTATTAGTATTACTAAGTTCTACATTATTAACATATACTTTAAGATCATCATAAGAATACCAGTTTTTAAGCTTTACTAAAATATAGAAATTGTTATTAGATGTATTATTGAAATAATAATTATAATCATCAGTTTTATTAAGCTCTATTTCAGTTAATACATCAATATTATTCATATCAGTATAAATTCTTTTTAAGTTGTCTAATCCATTATTATTCATTTTAGTATCAATAATTTTATCATTAACCATATATCCAATATTTAAACTATATGGGTTATTATATACTGTATAATTATTAGTATATAATGCTTTATAAGTATTATTATCAATACCTTTTGTTTCTATATAATATTTTACATTTAGTAATGATGATATTAAATGAAACGAGCCATCATAAGAAATAGTATTTTTAGTATATCCATGATTACCAACATCTAAATTTATAAAGAAATTTATAAGATCTTTTTTTACAGTTGACATAAAGTAATCAATACTATAATAGTTATAAAGAATAGAGTAGTTATCACTATTACTATTATTATCTTCTATGCGATAAAATTTATCTTCTTGTTCATAATCTTTAATATATTCAACAGCATTCTTATAAGTATCATCACCAGTAGAACTATTAAAATTATATCTACTTAAATATAAGTATCCATTGATATTTACTTCATATAATACACAAGCTAGTAGAAGGGCACTACAATAGCGATTATTTGGAGTCATTTTTAATATAAATAGTACAATAGCTAATATAACTAATTTCATAATATCATAAGCATTTAAACTAAAACTATTATTAAATTTAACAAGAATTATAATTGGTATAAAAATTATTGAAAAAATAATTATATAGTGATATATTTTATAGTCTTCTAAATAATATAATCCTTTTAAAGCAAGTAATAATATAACTAATATAAACATAAATGTATATCTACCATTAAAGAAGCTTGGTGGTACAAAACCATGCCATGCATAATTTACATAATTACAACTAATTGATAATATTAGAAGTAATAAAAGAATAGTTGATAATACTTTTTCTCTTTTATTTATATGTTTACTAATGAAATAAAAATATAGTAGTGGAATAACAATAATACTTGTATATAGGTAAAAATTATTTTCATTTAATAACTCTATATTTTCTACATTACCTAGAATATAGTTTTTGATAATATTTATTATATTAAAATTAAATTCTAATATTTCTCCACCAAATAACATACTATTTTGTCTAGAATATGTACTAATTTCACTAGCTATAGGTATTAAAACAATACTAGCACCAAAGCATGCTAAAAGGCTAACGATTATAAAATGAATATTTTGTTTTATGACATCTTTTATACTTTTTTTATTTATTAATAATTTATAATTAAAGTATATAAAACTAAAGATACAAACCATGTATGCAAAATAGTAATTGCAAAAAATCATCATAATTAAACTAACAATATATAGTAAATGTTTTTTCTCTTTTATTATTTTATCTATACCTAATAATAATAATGGTAATAATAAATATATATCTAACCACATAATATGTAGATAGTATGATAAAGAAAATGAGGATAAAGCATATAAAATAGAAAACATAATTAAATATTTTCTTTTCTCTTCTTTAAATTGATATTTAAAGAAGAAATAACTAAATAGACTGGCTAGTGCTAGTTTTAAGGTTACCAAAACAATAACTAATTTGTTAATATCTTTTATAAATAGAGTTAGAATATTTAATGGAGAGGACATATAATAATAGAATGTTCCAATAAAAGAATCACCCATTCCAGTATTTAAATTATATATACCCATTTCTCCAGTTAAAATACGCCTCACTTGTAATAGTAGAGGTTGATATTCTGCATTTAAATCACTAATTAATATTGTTCCATCTAAAATACCTACTTCATAAAAAATAAAAAGTGTAAGTATTATAGTTAAAAAGAAGGTTATTATAGGACCAATATTCCTTTTAATAAATTTTAACATATAATCACCTAATATAATTTTAACATAAAGAATGATTATGTGAAAGTGTCTAATTAATGTAATAAAGTGTAAAATTGAATAAATATTAATTGACAATAATTATACAATGATATAAAGTGATAATAGGAGATGGTTTAATGAATAATACATTAGTTGTTAAAAATATGGATGGTAAAGATATTAAGATTAATGTTGTTGATATTATTGAAGATACACAATCAAATAAACAATATATCTGTTATTCTATTGAAGATATGGATAATATTTTTGTTTCTAACTTAGTAAAGAATAGTGACGGATATTGTTTAGATACTGTTACTGAAGAAGAGAAAAATAATATTGAACAAGTAATGAGTCAAGAAATAGATGGTGAATCTAATGAATGATATTAAAGAATTAACTAATATTTATATTACATATAATAATACTAACATTGAAGAGAAACTAGGAGAAATTATAAGAAGTAATAAAACTAATAATGAGAAGTTTAAAAGTATTCAAGAATTACTTAATAATAGTAAACAAGTTTTCTCTAAATTAAAACAATTAATTAATAAAAATTCTAATTTAATATCTAGTGTAAAAGCAATTGAACTATCAAATAAAATAGAACATATTATAGATTCTTTAAATACTTTAGATAATGATATCAATGATATATTAACTTCTGTTACTACTAATACTATTCAAAAGTTTCAATCTCATATTGAAGATTATAATACAAAAACAAATGAATTATCGGATATGATGTTTGAAAGTCTTGGAAAGTATCAAGAAAATTTATATTTTGCTGTTAAAAATAATATTTTAACACTTGATGATTTAAATCAGATAAAACAAGAACAAGGATTAAATCAAGAACAAATAGAAGCAATTGATAATATTATTGTACGTTTACAAAAAGAAAAAGAATTAACAGGTAATGATGAAATATTAGCTGAGCAAGCTTCCATAGAGGATAAAAAGGGGAAATTATCTGAAAATCCTGATGATACTTTTTCTGATGTAATTAATGTAAATGCTGAAGATATTACTTCGATGAGTTTGAAAGAGCGTTTAAATAATATTCAATATAATGAAGATACTTTTTATGGTGCTGATGTTGAACAAGTTAGAATTGAATATGAACTTGAACAGTTAAATAAAAGAATTCAAAGTTTAAAGAATCAAGAACGATTATCTTTTAAACAGGCAATAGAATTACATTCATTAGTAACACAAGCAGAACAATTAAATGAAATGCTATTTAATATAGAGTTAGGTCGTAAAGACTTAAGAAGAGAAGAACAATTAGCCCGTACTTCATCTAAAGTTAGTTCTAAAGAAAATGATATATTAGAAAACCAAGAGAAACAAGCTAATTCTAATAGTAAGTTGTTTAAATATGTTTCTGCTCGTAAAGAAAAAAAACTAACTGAACAGTTAGATAAACTTAAGGCACAAATGGGAGTAATTCAATCAAAACAAAGAGAGTCTGTATTGTTGAAATTTGATAAACAAAATAATAGGTTAATGAAAAAATCAAAAAGACAAGCTACAAAAAGAGTAATTGTTCAGACAACAAAAGATAAGATTCAAAAATTAAAAGATTTAAAAAATAATGTTGTAACTGAAGTTAGAAATATAAAAAATGATATTAAGAATCGTTTTGTTCATAAGCCAGAAATGGTTAATGAAATGAGAAATGAGAAAATAGTAATTACAGGACAACCTATAGAAATTGTTCCAGTAGAGAATCTAAGTATGTCTATGCAGATGTAAATATCTGCTTTTTTTGTACAAAAAAACCATTTTTTATAATGGTTTATAATTAAGCATTAAGCTGCTTGTCTATCAAGTTTTGATAAAGTTCTCTTTTCTCTAGCACTCATACGTATTTTAGTTCCATCTTCTAATGTAACAGTTACTAAATTAACTTTTTGTTGATGCTTAGTAGCACGACATGAGTGTGATCTTCTGTTTCCAGAAAGTGGTTTTTTACTTGTAACTTTCTTAGCCATAATTTAACCTCCGTTCAAAGTTTTTTCTTCCTATGCCTTATGATTTTAACATATTTGCTATTTCTTGTCAAATAGTTTTAATAATATTTCATATTAATAACGCTTTTTTATTTTTGATTTAATATAATTAGAACAAAGTAAAACCTCATCTTTAGTTCCAGGAATTTTTTCGTTTTTATTCAAAAAATAATAATTTTTAACTTTTATAGATTCTAGTATTTTATTTAAAGTTCCATCATTTATTATAAAGCTTTTAACTTGATGAGATTCACTATCATAAAGAAGTATTAGCTCTTTATTTAAATATATATTATGTTCTCTTGTACTTTTGCCATGATATTTACTTATTAATTCATATAAAAGAGATGCTTGTTCTTTTGAAATCTCTGTTAATTTATCAACGTAATTATCACCTGATTTTGAAGAATCATAAACATAATACTTTATTACATCTAAAGACATTATTACATCTTTAGTTGTTCCATATCACAATTACTTTTTGCTTCACATAATGCATAAAAACTTTCTTTAGCACGTTCATCAAATTTATCTTTATTAAAGCTTGGCTCATAAGTCATTAATTCTTGAAGTATATGACTATTTTTTTATTTTTATTTTTGTTTGATGCCTTTATACCTATTATTATAGCAATTACTGGTAATAATTCAAACGATATTGTTATTAACAGTATTACTATAAAAAATATAAAGTATAATATGTCTTCCATTAGATACCTCCATTCATATTATTTTGTTCATCCCAATAAGATAATTTATTTAATAACCATTGATTATTAATAGGTGGAATAAATGAATTACAATATTCACATCTACTGGATATATTTAGATTAGCAGTAGCACCACAGTTAGGGCAATTAATTGCATTATCATTATAATTATTATCATCAGTATTTTTTATAAATTCTAAATAAAAAGTTGATAATACATAATTGTTTATATCAATACTTTGTTCATTATTATTATCTTTGTATTTAACCGTTAGTTGCATTTTAATAGCTTCTTGATTATTAATAGTAGTATAGTCAGTAATAAATGCTGAGACGACTGATATTTCTTTAATTACAGGTATAATTTTAGCTTCATTATTATCCTTTATTTTTTGAATATGTTTTTTCAATAATTCTTGTGTCTCGAAAGCTTTTAACTTATCAATGTCTTTTTCTGTTTGAATTAATATTACATTATTAAAAATATTGATAATTTGTTGCTTGAATGTGGCTTTAGAAAATGATGGATTATTTATTTTTTTATCTTCATTCATATAATCCTACTTTCTTTTATCAAACTAATTATACTAAACATTTTATAATAATAGTTATTAAATTATAAAATAATATGTAAATATAAATTTCTCGAAAAGTAATTATATTATCTTTTAAGATTGTAAAAAGTATAGTAAAATAAAAGCATGGAGGGATAGTAATGAAATATGTTCCACTTTATATAAAAACAGATAATTCGCTTCAAGAATCTATGATTAAAGTAGAAGATCTTATTGGAAAAGCTTTAGAATATAACATTACTGCTCTAACTATTACTGATAATACAATGTATGGAGTAATGGATTTTTATAAACTATGTATTCAAAATAATATAAAACCTATTGTTGGTTTAGAAATAAATTATAAACATAATATTTTAGTTTTATATTGTATGAATTATCAAGGATATCAAAATTTGATTAAGTTAAGTACAATTAGTTCTGAATCAGAAATAGACTTAAATATATTAGAACAATACTCTAATGATTTAATATGTTTAGTTCCATATCAATCTATAAGTATATATAATGATATTAGAGGCTTATATAAATATATTTATAAAACATATAAAAATATAGATGAAAAAAATAATTTAACTGGCGATTTAATTTATATGAACGAAACAATTTATTTAAATAAAGAAGATAGTAATTATGTTAAATATTTAGTAGCAATGAGAGATTCTATTCCTGTTGATTCTGCTAGTGTTGATAAATTAAATAATCATTTAATGACTTATAATGAAGTTAAAGATTTATATAATTCTAATAATGAATATATATATGATTTATGTAATTTAGAAATACCTTTTCATCAAGATTTAATGCCTATATATGATAATCCTGATAATGTGGATAGTTATACTTATTTAAAGAAAAAATGTATTGAAGGATTAAAAAATAAATTTGGTACATCTATTAATTCTAAGTATCAACAAAGATTAAAATATGAATTAGACGTTATTAATAAAATGGGTTTTTGTGATTATTTCTTAATAGTGTATGATTATATTAAGTATGCTAAAGAACATAATATTATTGTTGGTCCAGGTAGGGGAAGTGCTGTTGGATCTTTGGTAGCATACTGTCTAAATATTACAGATATTGATCCTTTAAAATATGATTTACTATTTGAAAGATTTTTAAATATTGAACGTATAAGTATGCCAGATATTGATGTTGATTTTGAACATACTAAGAGGGAAGAAATGATATCTTATTGTATTAGTAGATATGGAGAAAAATCAGTAGCGCCCATTATAACTTTTGGTACGCTAGGTTCAAAACAAGTTGTACGAGATATAGGTAGGGCTATGGATTTAGAACTTCATATTGTTGATGGGTTATGCAAATTATTAGATTCTAGATTAAGTCTTAAAGAAAATTTAAATAATGATAAAGTTAAAAACTATATTGAAAGATATGATAATTTAGATATTTTATATAAGATAGCATCCAAATTCGAGGGATTAAAAAGACATACTAGTATACATGCTGCTGGAGTAGTTATGTCTAGATATGCTTTAGATGAAATAATACCTTTAACTCATAATCATAGTAGATTTTATATAAGTGGTTATGATATGAAATATTTAGAAGAGATTGGACTTCTGAAAATGGACTTTTTAGCTATAAAATATTTAACTATTATTCATAATATAATAGATGATATTAATAATAAATATAATATTAATTTAACTTTTGATAATATACCATTTAATGATCCTTTAGCGCTTAAAGTTTTTGAACAAGCTAATACTTTAGGAATATTTCAATTTGAATCAGATGGGATGATTAATTTTTTAAAACAACTGAAAGCTAATACTTTCGATGATATATGTGCTGCTATTGCTTTATATAGACCTAGTGCTATGCAAAATATACCTACATATATTAAAAGAAAACATAAACAAGAAAAGATTGATTATTTAGACGATAGCTTAATTCCTATTTTAAAATCTACATATGGTATTATGATATATCAGGAACAAGTTATGCAAATAGCTAATATTATGGCTGATTATTCTTTAGGAGAAGCTGATATACTTCGTAAGGCTATGAGTAAGAAGAAAAAAGAATTAGTATTGAAAGAAGAGAAAAAATTTAAAGAGCGAAGTTTAAAAAAGGGATATAGTGAAAATGTTGTTAATAAAGTATATAGTATGATGTTAAAATTTGCTGAATATGGTTTTAATAAATCACATTCAGTTGGATATTCATTAGTATCATATAGAATGGCTTATTTAAAAGCATATTATCCCAAAATATTTATTTCTAATTTATTATCAACAGATATGAATGATGATACTAAATGTAAAAAGTATATATATGAATGTAAAAAAAATAATATAAATATACTAAAACCAGATATAAATTTAAGCTCTACTAAATATATAGAAGAAAAAGATGGAATTAGATATCCACTTACTAATATAAAGAATGTAGGTATGGCAGCTGTTAATAATATTATTGAAGAAAGAAAGAATGGTTTATATAGTAGTATTTTTGATTTTGTTAAAAGATGTGGAGCAGTTATAAATAGGAAGGTAATTGAGTCATTAATTTATGCTGGAGTATTTAATTGTTTTAATATGAATCGTGCTACTTTAATAAATAATTTAGATGCCATTATTAATTATGGAGAATTAATTAAAGATTTAGATGAAGAATTTGCATTAAAACCTGAAATTATAAATTATGATGAATATGATGATAAATTTATTATGTCAAAGGAATTAGAATTATTTGGGTTATATTTAAGTAATCACCCAGTGACTAAGTTAAAAAGTAAATATTCTAATATTGTTTCTTTAAATGAAATAGAACTATATTTTGATAAGAATATAGATACTATTGTTTATATTGATAAAGTTAAAGAAATAACTACTAAAAAGGGAGATAAAATGGCTTTTTTAGTAGCTAGTGATGAAATAGATTCTATTGATATTACGTTATTTCCTAAGGTATATGAAACTTGTACTACAATAAGTAATGGGGATATTGTTTATATTAAAGGTCATGTTGAGAAAAGATATGATAAATATCAAATAATATGTTCAAAAATAAGTATTTTATAATATTGACTAGAGTGTGATTAAATGTTATATTAACTTAAGTTATTGGAGGATTTATATGTCAAAGTAAGAAAATGTAATTAAGTATTATTTTATATGTAATAGATTAAAAAATATAATTAGAACAGGTTGGAAAACTTGGAATGTTAAAAGAGAAAGACTAGAAAGTGTAGCTGAACATATCTTTGATGTCCAAATGCTTGCAATTGCTATGAATTCTGAGTATCAATATGATATTGATATTATGAAAGTTATATTTATGTTATCTATACATGAACTAGGCGAAACGATAATTGGAGATTTAACTCAATTTCAAATATCTGAGAGTGAAAAGGAAAAAATAGAACATGAAGCAGTACATAAGATATTAGAAGGATTATTGGATGGTAATCAGATTGAACAATTATTTTTAGAATTTGATGCTAGAGAAACAAAAGAGGCTAAGTTCGCATATCAATGTGATAAACTAGAGTTTGATTTACAGTCTAAATTATATGATGAAGAGGGATGTGTTGATTTAGATAATCAAGAGGGTAATAATGCAAAGGATAATGCAATAGTTAAAAAGTTACTAAAAAATGGTGCATCTTTCTCAACTATGTGTCTTAAATTTGGACAAGAAGTATATCCTTATGATGATAATTTTAGAGCTGTTTCAAATTATGCAATAAATAATGGTATTGGTAAAATTAAAGTAAAATAATAAAAATTTTGATAAGTTTTTAATTAGAGGGCTAAACCGATTTATGGTTGAAAGCCCTTTTAATTTTATTAGATTATAAAAAGAGATCGATATAATCAATCTCTAAAATCTTTATTACCAATAGGTAACTTTACACAAAGTTTTTTACTCTTTTATTTGTTGTATTTCCTCTACAGGTATATCCGTTATTTTAGATATTTCTTCTACCGTCATACCACTAGTTAAAAGCTTTTTGATTATTTCAGATTTACCCTGTTCTATTCCTTGAATTACGCCTTCACGTTTAGCTTCATCTTTTAAAGCCCATTCCTTATCATAAGATTCTCTTAAATCATCACTTAATGTCCAATCAGATATTCTTTCTTCCAAATCTTTCATAATAATGTCATCTCCCACATATTCAAGTGCTTTCTGTTTATTTTCTTCTAATCCTATTAAAAGAAATCTTTCCATTTCACTTAATGCTTTTATACCTTTATTATACATCTTTTTCTTTATATTTGGTAAATAAATATCTATAATTATTATCTTGTTTGTTAGAATATTTTGCTCATTATCCATTAAAAGATAATTTCTTCTAATACTCGAATCATTTTTGTAACAGTAATTATTCAAATTTACTTAAATTATCTGATTATAGTTCTTTTTATTTTTTCTATCTTCTCTTAATCTCATCATATAAGATATATTACGTTCTCTAATCTCTTCATTACTATTATTATTCATTTCAATATTGATTGATACATCATCTAGTGTTACTACTAGATCTTGTCTATAATTACTATCTTCTTTTTTCTCTTTACCTGTTTCATTCTTTGTAAACTTTAAATTATTTAATAAGTCTTCATAACTCATATCTATTAAATGCGATAATAATTTACATGGAAATTTAATATTTTCTTCTCTATCAAATATAGCTTTAAACATAACATCACTAGTTATAGGTATAAACTTATTAGTTTCAAATGTTATTTTATCATTCGTATCATAAGATATCCTTTGTATTTTATTAAGATCAATATCACTATCTTTTAAATTAATTATATTCATATAATAACCTCCTTGATAGGGATAATATCAAAGAAAAGAATATAATTAAAATATTAATTTTTATAATTAGAATAATTATTTATTAATGTGCATAAATTTTCTATGGAAGGAAAAGATATGGATAAAGAAAAAAGAATAGATGATATTTTAAAAAATTTAATAAAAAAAGGAAGTGAAATCTCTTACTTAAAAGAACTAAAACAAAAGTGTATTAAAATAATTAGTAAAGATCAAAGCTTAGCTGATGCAATGAATGAGTGCAATAAAGAAATTATAGAGGCAACAGAGGAATTTTTATTGGCTAAAAATATATATTCTATAAATTATATTTCAGGTATTTCTAGTTGTTTATATTTTCCTGATTTTAATAATAATGGCGAGTATATTCTTAAGATAATAGGTGGTACTAGAAAAAGAGATAAAAATGAAAAAATAGATGAAAGTACAAAATTTGATATTGCTTCAATTACAAAGTTATATTTATTGATATTATTATTTAGATTAGAAGAATTAGATATTATCAACTTAAATGATAAGATAAATTCTATTAATCCTCATTTTCCATATTTAGAAGATTTTACTTTTAATGATTTTATTAGATTACATGGTAAGCTACGTACTAAAGGAAATATAACGCAAGCTAATTCTAGAGAAGAAGCTTATCAAATGTTAAAAACTATATATTTAGTATCTAATAGTAGAGAAGAAAATACCTATACTGACTTTGGTTCTATTATTATAAGTGATACTCTTGAATATGTGATTTCTAATAAGTGGGGGAGAAGTGTAGGATTTAGTGAGATTATGTATTATTATTTATTAAAACCATTAAATTTATTAGATACAACCTTTAATCCTTATAGTCTTAATTTAAGTGGAAATGAAAATGATTATGGCTTTGTTCATGATCCTAAATCACGAATATTAGGCGGAGCAGTAGGCTCAGCAGGAATTTTTACTACTAGTGGTGATTTAGCTAGTCTAGCTAAAAGTTTATTTAGTATTAACTATGTAAATTCAAGGTTTATTAGTAGAAAGTATTTGGATAGAATAGGAGAAACAACGTTCCCTTATGCGCTTCAATGTAATAAAGGTAATTTAGGTGTGTATGTTAAACATCCATCTGGATTATTAAAAACATTTACTCCATCAGAATTTTCTAATGGCAGTTTTTCACATCAAGGTTGGACAGGTTCAGTAGTAACTTTTGATCCGAATAATTTAATTCATCATAATATATTAGTAAATGCAATATATGAAAGTAATAATCCAGAAGAGATAAAAAATGATAAACCGATTGATTTTAATATAGCTTTTCGTAAGTATCAACAACAATTGACTGCTAGCACTATGTTGATGTATATTTTAAAAAAATATTATAATAAGTATTATAATGATAAAGAAGATATTAAACAAATAAAACTAATTAAGTAGTAATATATTTCATTTACATTATTATTAATATGTGTTAAAATATCCTTAAAGTAGGTATAATATGAAACATAATTTTAATGATAGTAATAAACAATTTATTGTAGTAATTATTTTTATTATTTTTATATCTATTTCAATTTATTTTTTAGTTGTTAGTGATTCTGGCATTAAAAGTGATAGTAAGAAAACAAATAATAAAAAAAGTAACGTATCTAATGTAGTAATATCTAATTCAAATAGAGAAAATTCTAATAAAGTTTCTAATAATAATGTAAAGGGTTCAAAAACAGTTAATATTGTAACTAGTAATAAGTCAAAAACAAGTAATAATTCTAATGGCTCTAGTAGTAAAAATAATAATTCAGGTATTTCATATTTTACTACTGAAGTTAGTACTAATAAAATATATGTTGGAAATGCTACTAATATAAAGGTTAATATAGTACCGTCAACAGTAAAGGCTAATATTACATATTCATCTGAGAATCCTTATGTAGCACGAGTTTCATCTAGTGGAGTTATTACTGGTGTGAGTCCTGGTGTATGTAATATTAAAGTAAATGTTGAAGGTGGAGGAGAATCTTCTTTTCAAATCCAAGTATTAAGTAATCCTACAGTAACTAGTAATAATAATTCTAAAAGCAATATTGTAAGTAATATGATAAGTAGTGTTCAAAGTAATCAAGTGATAACTAGTAATAGAGTAAGTAATACAACTAGTAATAATAAACCAAGTAATACAACTAGTAATAGTACCAAGGTTTCTGTACAAGGTATTAGTATAACTAATTCTTCTCAAACTATGACTGTAGGTGAAAATGTTAGACTAAATACTGTTATTACACCTAGTAATGCTACTAATAAAGGAATCACTTGGAAGAGTAGTAATCCTAGTGTTGCTACAGTAGATAGTAATGGTGTGGTAACCGCTAAAGCGCAAGGAACAGCACTTATAACAGCAGCAACTGTAGATGGAAATAAGCATGCTAATGCTGGCATTACTGTTAAAACAAAAAAGACTTTTACAGCTACATTTAGGACTAATGGTGCAAATAGTATATCAAGATCTGCAGTAAGTTGTACTACTTCTAAAGGAAGTGATACATGTACTATTACAACACCTACTATTACAAGAAGTGGTTATAGTATTGTAGGTTGGAGTACTGCAAGTAATGCTACTTCTGCTACTATAGGTGTAAATAAGAGTTTAACTTTAAATGGTAATAAGACATATTTTGCTATTACTAAAAAACAATTAACAGCATCATTTAATCGTAATGGTAATATAACTAAAAAATCTTGTTATATTTATAATACTAAAGGTAGTTGTTCTGTTACAGTACCTTATTATGATGATCAAAATGGTAAATATGGCGGTACATGGTCTACTACTAAAGGTGGATATACACAAGCAGTTGGAAATTCTACTGTAAGTATAAATGGTAATTGTACTTATTATGCAATTTATCGTCATCCATGGCGTCATAATTCACAAGCTACAACTAATTCAAGAAAAGATCGAAATTTAAGTATTCAAAAATCATATGATTTGTGGCCAACAAAAGTCGTTTATGAAAAAGGAATACCACAAAATGCAATGATAAATCATTATAATTTTTTAGTATCACTTTATTATAAAATGCCTTATCTATTTTCACCAGGAAAAATATGGGTTATGACAGAGTCAACATATGCTAAACAATCAACGGCATATGGACTTACAACTTATTGGGGACCTTTCTTTAATGTTGATTTAAAATATGATACAGCTAATAAAATTATATCACCAGGTGCTACAATTCATGAGTTAGGACATGCTTGGGATTTTAGGTTTAGTTTTATGCATAGTTCAAAGAAAAGCATTAGTGCTCAACAAGATATTAAGAATTTTTATAATTCATTAGGTGCTAAAGGAAGAAATAATTTATCTGATGTCGAATGGTTTGCAGCAACTGTAACTGATTATTATTACCGTTATATAAATGTAGATAAGAGTGCAACAACAAATTCTGGTTATGATAAATATAGTGCAAGTAATAAAAAGAAAATGAAAAGTTTAATGGATAAATATATTAATATATCTAAAAATGGGTATAAATAATTAATTAGAAAAGTAGATTTTATAATAAATGGCAAAAATTGTTGTATCAAAGAAATAATAACTACTTTTCTTTTTTTTGAAAATGTGTTAATATTAGGTATAGTGATATAATACTAAAGGAGGAAATAAAAATGGGTTTCATAAAAAATATATTTGATGGAGAAGGTCAAACAGAAGTTTTTAGAGATGATGAAAGTCAATTTTATGAAGTAGATACAAAGGATTTAGAAGCAATGTCAGATAAAAATGGTGGTGCTAAAATGATCCTTTTAGAACCTAGAGCCTTTTCTGAATCACAACAAATAGCTGATCATTTAAAGAAAAGAAATACGGTAGTTATTAATTTACGTCGTGTAACATCAGATCAAGCTAAAAGAATAATTGATTTTGTTAGTGGGGCTGTATATGCCTTAAAAGGACATATAGAAAAAATAGGTAGTGGTATATTTTTATGTACGCCTAATAATGTCAATATACAGGGAAAAATTACTTCTGATAAAGATAATAAAGAAGTATATAATAATGATGATATTGATATTGATGCTTGGTAGGTATTGAAATTGAAAAAATAGTGTGTTAAAATATAACTCATATCGAGGTGAAATTATGGATAAATTCAATTGTACACTTCGTGGATATGATAAGAATGAAGTAAATGCTTTTATCGATGATATAATTACTCGAGTAGAAAAAATGGTTAAAGAAATTGATGAAAAAGATAAAAAAATATTAGCGTATAAGAAAGTCATCAAAAAAAATAAATTATTAATGAAAAAAATGTCTTTAGAAATTGAAAAGTTAGTTCAAAAAGAAGAATTAACTCGTGAATTTTCTTTGCCTGATGATAGCTTGGAAAGAGCTAAAATTGATTCTAAAAAGATACTTGATGGTGCTAAAATGAAAAGTCAAAAAATTATTGAGGAAGCAGAAGAAAATGCTGATATCATTATCAATGAGTGTTTGATGAATGCTAAAAAAAGTGAAATGGAATTAAATAATTTAAAACAAGAAATTGAAAGATTAAAGCAGAAGAAAGAGATGTTATATTATAGTTAGTTTGAAGAGAGTCTATGGTTGGTGGAAATAGATAACAAAGTAATATAAGGATCACTCTGGATGTGTGTATACCGGTTACGCGTTATAGTATTTAAGTGCATAATAGTATTATGAAATAGGGTGGTACCACGCTTAGGGCGTCCCTATAACATAGTACTTTTTTTGTTATGGAGGTTATATGAAAACAGAATATGAAGTTAGAGTATTGAATGTTGATGTAGATAAAGTTATTGGCATACTTGAAAATGTTGGAGCACAAAAAATAGGAAGTTATTTTCAAAAAAGATATGTATATGATATAGTTAAAGGTGAAAACGATAGATTTGTTAGAATACGCGATAATGGAGAAGTTGTTACAATTACATATAAAGATAAAAGAGTAAGGACAATATCTGGTACTAAAGAATTAGAAATAGAAGTTAATGATTTTAAAAAGTCAAAAGAACTTTTAAATAATTTAGGATTTACTGATGGACCTTATCAAGAAAATAAACGTACTATTTATAAATTAGAAGATGCTGAATTTGATTTTGATACTTATCCTAATATTCCTACATATTTAGAAATAGAAGGTAAGGATGAAGAAACAGTAAATAAATATATAAAATTATTAGAGTTAGAAAATAATGAACAAACCTGTGATTCTATTATGAAAATATATGATAGATATGGTATACATATAACAGGGAAAGAAGATTTAATTTTTGAGGAGGAGTAAACATGAAATTTGAAGAATTATCTAAAGATAAAACTAATCTTGTAGACAAAGAAATATTAAATAAATGGAAAGAAAATAATATTTTAGATAAAACTATAAAAAATAGAGAAGGTAGTAAAGATTTTGTTTTCTATGATGGACCTGCGACTGCTAATGGAAAACCAGGTGTTCACCATATGGTAGCTAAAGAATTAAAAGATGTTTTCTGTAAATATAAAACAATGCAAGGATTTAGAGTTCTTAGAAAAGTAGGTTGGGATACTCATGGTTTACCAGTTGAAGTACAAGTTGAAAAACAATTAGGTTTTTCTGGTAAAAAAGATATTGAAAACTATGGTATTGAAAAGTTCAATCAAAAATGTCGTGAAAGTGTATGGGAAAATGAAGAAGCGTTTCGTAATTTAACAGAGCAAATGGGACAATTTATAGATTTAAAAAATTGCTATATAACATATGATAATAATTATATAGAAACAGAATGGTGGATATTAAAAAAATATTTTGATGAAGGATTAATATATAATGGTCATAAAATAACACCATATTGTCCAAGATGCGGAACTAGTTTATCTAGTCATGAAGTAGCACAAGAATATAAAGAAGTTAGTGTTAATACAGTAACAGTACCATTTAAAGTAAAAAATGAAGAAGATACTTATATACTTGTTTGGACAACTACACCATGGACATTAATAGCTAATGTAGCTGCTTGTGTTAATCCAAATGAAAAATATGTTAAAGCAGAATTAGATAATAAGAAATATTATGTAGCTTCTTCTTTAGCACCTAAAGTATTAGGTGAAGAATATAAAGTACTTGAAGAATATACTGGTAAAGAATTAGAAGGTATGGAATATGAACAATTCTTACCATTTATTGATGTTAAAGAAAGAGCATTCTTTGTAACATGTGCTGATTATGTTACTATGGAAGATGGTACAGGTATAGTACATATTGCTCCAGCATTTGGACAAGATGACTATGAAGTAGGACTAAAATATAACTTACCAGTAGTAAACCCAGTAGGAGAAGATGGTAAATATACTACAGGGCCATGGAAAGATAGATTAGTAGTAGATACTGAATTAGAAATAGATATTATTAAATATTTAGCAGAACAAAATAAAATATTTAAAAAACAAAAAATAGTACATAATTATCCACATTGTTGGAGATGTAAAACACCACTTATTTATTACTCTAAACCATCTTGGTATATAAAAACAACAGCATATAAAGATAAAATAATTGAAGCTAATAGTAAAATTAACTGGTATCCATCATATGTAGGAGAAAAAAGATTTGCTAACTGGTTAGAAAATATGATTGACTGGGGTATAAGCAGAAATAGATATTGGGGAACTCCAATACCTATTTGGACTTGTGAATGTGGTCATACGGAATGTATAGGTTCAAGAGTTGAATTAGTAGAAAAAGCTATAGAAGATATAGATGAATCTATAGAACTACATAGACCATATGTAGATGATATACATATTAAATGTCCAGATTGTGGTAAAGAAATGCATAGAATATCTGATGTATTAGATTGTTGGTTTGATTCTGGTTCTATGCCATTTGCACAATACCATTATCCATTTGAAAATAAAGAATTATTTGAATCACAATTTCCTGCTGACTTTATAGCTGAAGGAGTAGATCAAACTAGAGGATGGTTCTATACTTTACTAGTTATCTCAACATTTGTTATGGGAGAATCATCGTATAAAAATGTTTTAGTAAATGATTTATTACTAGATAAATATGGTAAAAAAATGCATAAATCAAGAGGAAATGCTATTGAACCATTTAGTATTATTGAAAAATATGGTGCTGATACAATAAGATGGTATTTACCTAGTGTATCACCAGTATGGACACCAATTAAATTTGATGAAGATGGACTTAAAGATGTATACTCTAAATTTATTAGTACATTAAAAAATACTTATAATTTCTTCTGCTTATATGCTAATACAGATAATATTGATCCTAGAGACTTTAAAGTAGAATATAAAGAATTACCTGAAATAGATAAATGGTTATTATCTAAATATAATAAATTAGTTAAAAATGTTACAGAATATATGGATTCATACGATCTAACAAATACAGTAAGAAGTATTCAAGACTTTGTTTTAGAAGACCTATCTAACTGGTATATAAGACGTAATAGAAGAAGATTCTGGAGTAGTGAATTAGATATAGAAAAAAAGAGTGTATATCAAACTACATATGAAGTATTAGAAGGAATATGTCGTTTAATCGCACCAATTGTACCATTTATATCAGAAGAAATATATACTAAATTAACTGGATTAGAATCTGTACATTTAGCTGATTATCCTAAATATAATAAAGATATGATAAATGAAAGTATTGAAGAACGTATGGATTTAATTCGTGACTTAATTAGTTTAGGAAGAAATATTAGAGAAGAAGTAAAAATCAAAGTTAGACAACCAATAAGTGAATGTTTAATAGATGGTAAAAATAAAGAACTAATTAGTGATTTAGTACCATTAATTGAAGAAGAATTAAATGTTAAGAAGGTAACATTTATTGATGACTTAAGTAACTATATGAACTATTTAGTAAAACCTAACTTTAAAGAAGTAGGAAAGATATTTGGATCTTCAATTAAAACATTTACTAATAAATTATTAGAACTATCTATTAATGATATAATGAAATTACAAAATAATGAAGTAATAACAATGAATATAGATGGTAAAGACTATGATGTAGATATAAACTATGTAGATATTAGAACAAGTGCTAAAGAAGGATTTAATGTAGCAAATGATACTAATAACTTTGTAATATTAAATACAGAATTAACTGAAGACTTAATATTAGAAGGTATAGCTA
The DNA here is from genome assembly GCA_963607615.1 of Roseburia sp. AF12-17LB. GTDB lineage: Bacteria > Bacillota_I > Bacilli_A > RF39 > UBA660 > UBA5578. The sequence goes on along the minus strand of CAVDCT010000014.1, from coordinate 4,959 downwards.
GAGAAATAGTAAGTAAAGTTCAAAACTTAAGAAAACAAAATAACTTTGAAATAGCAGATAGAATAAAACTATATTATAATAGTGATGAATTAGTAACTAAAGCTATTAATGAATATAAAGACTTTATTATGAATGAAATACTTGCTATAGAAGTAATAGAAACTAATGATACATTAGAAGAACAAGATATTAATGGACATAACTGTTATTTAAAAGTAGAAAAAGTAACTAAAAACAAATAAAACTAATGAAGAAATAATAATTATTTAAAATATTAAGTTATTTATTTAAATACTTAATATTTTATTTTGCATTTATTTAAAACCTTTTAGTTGTATATACTATTTTATTTTGATATATTCTCACTGAAAGGAGAAATTTAATGTATATTAATTTAAAAAATAGTATATATAATTTAGACAATATAAAAAAAGTATCACATAATAAATGTGATAAAATAACATTTGAAACTAATGAATTTATACCTATAACTAGTGATTGTATGTTTAAAACAATATTTGGAAGAGAAGAAAATATTAAATTCCCATGTTATTTATTATCATACTTAATAGATATGAGTTATGAAGAGTTATTAAACAATTTAAAGTTCACTAAAAATGAAACAGGTAAAGAGAAAAAAGAAGATAGTAATTATCGTCAAGATTTAGTAGTAACACTAGATGATATATCTATTAATATTGAAATGAATAATAATAGTAGTGAAGAGATTAGAGAGCGTAATATATCTTATATGATGAGATTAAGAGAGGATAGAAAAAATAAAAAGAACTATAATCAAGTAATCCAAGTAAATTTAAATAATTATTGTTATAAAGAAGATGATACTATAAGAAGAGATTTTGTATTATCATCGGATGATAATACAATACTAACAAATAAAATAGTAATAATAGATATTTATTTACCAAATATAAAGAAAAAGATGTATAATAAAGGTATAGAAGCGTTAAGCGAAATGGAAAGATTTCTTCTAATAGGATTAGAGGAAAATAAACAGAAAGCACTTGAATATGTAGGAGATGACATTGTTATGAAAGATTTGGAAGAAAGAATATCTGATTGGACATTAAGTGATGATTTAAGAGAATCTTATGATAAGGAATGGGCTTTAAAAGATCAAGCAAAACGTGAGGGAGTAATTGAGGGAATAGAACAAGGAAGAAAAGAGGAAAAAATAGAAATAATTAAAAAACTATTAGCAAGTGATATGTCAGTAGAAGAAATATCTAAAATAACAGATATACCTGTAGAAGAAATAAATTCATTAGTTGATAATAAATAATAATTTTTAATAAACAAGTGATTTCCCAAAAATATTACTTGTTTTTTTTCTTTTTTTGATGTAAGATGGTAACAAGGTATAAAGATAATATTAATATGGAGGATAGGTATGAGACGTAGGCTAAGTATATTAACTTTAATATGTTGTTCATTATTATGTACTATGGTTGGTATTAGTGATGTATTGGCTGATACTGATTATACAAATGGAACAAGTGCTGCTATAAAGGGATGTAGTAGTGGTATGTATTGTTATACTGGTGCTGTTGGATTTAGAATAACACTTGTTAATAAAACAACAGGTGAAAGGTGTAAATACGATTCTAGTACGAATACCATATGTGGGAGTGATGGAAAAAATACTAATTCTAAAGACTATTGGTTTAATACAAGTGATTTAGCTTTTAATGAGTCTAGTGCAAATTATAATCGTAAGTGTTATTCATATAATATAAAAAGAACTAAATATGAATTTTTATCAAGTACCAATAAAGGAGAGAATATTGATATTAGTTGTTCAAAAGCAGAAGAATCTTTTGATAGTTTGGGGTTTCCAGAGGTAAAAAGTCCCAAGTACACCGGCGATTGGACAACATCAGATTCTAGAATTGATGTGAGTCGTGCTCCCCAAAATATGAATTTAGTAGAAAGATATCTTTCTTGTACATTGGGTGGAGTGGATGAAAATAAAGCTAAACTTGATTGCACTAGTAAAGATGGAACTACTATTAGTGAAGATTATACTATAATTAATAATATATTTACAAACTTAATTGGAAATGGAAAAAAAATTGATGTAACGAAAATAGAAGGGTTAGATAATACTAGTATTCAATTCGAACAATTGCTACAGATAGGTAACTACTCAAAAAACTTAACAACTATGAAAGATATACATTCTGCACTTGTTACTAGGGGTACTGTTGCTGAAGCTTCATATTTATATATGAAAAAAGGAAGTAATTATAGTGATGGTTCAGCAAATTTTGGTTGTGTAACTAATACTACAAAGGGTTTTAATACTACACCTACAACTAATTGTGGTTCTTCTATGGTAGGTGGAGGATATTTTACAGGTTTTTATGCAAGTACTGCATATAGTCAAACTTTAAAAAATGTACCATCTAGTGCATCTCCTGTTGTAAATTTGTCACAATACGAAAATGGTGGTAAATATGATGTTGATTTAAATCACTTCTTAAAAAAGGATACTTCCAATATTTTTAATTTTTGGATTAATCCAGATATCGGACCTAAATGCGATGATGAGTTTCAGAACTTGCTTAAATTTGAACCAAAATCACATTATACTAAAGACAATGTTGTTAATAAAGAGAGTCTAATTAAATATCTTAATGATAATAAAAATGCATATAAAACGCTTATAGATGATTGTGCTATAGTTAAAAACGATAAGGTCATAGGATTTAAAACTGGTGAGAATAGTTGCCCACTTTTAGAAAATTTAGATAAGATGACTTTGGTTTTAAGTTCTGGAATGGATACATCTAATTATGGATGTTTAACTGATATTGCGTGTGAGGATGCTATAACTTTTATAACAATTAAGTATAAAGATATAATTAACACTATAAGAACTCAAATATATGATAATGGTAACCTTGAATACGAAAGTTCAAATAAGATTTATAATAAGTTAATGAATTTGATGGTTACTCTGTTTAAAGGATTTCCAAGGTTATATACCGATATTTGGGCAACCTTAGGTGATAGTGGACCTTCTTGCAAAACGGTTCCTGATTGTCCGGGGACAAGTGCAGAATTATCTTGTAGTGATACAAATAAGACGATAAGTTCTAATACTGATCCAAAGTGTATTAAACAAGGAATTTTATATACGCTTAAATCTGGAAATGAAGTTACAGCTCTTCAATCTAGTTTAAATACTTCATATACCGATGAATGTGAAAATTGTAAAGTATATTGTAGTGAATCGGTTAGTTTTGATTTATCTGGTCAAAAGGAATTAGATGATAAGATAACAGAAGCGGGTACTTTATTAAAATGGGGTAGAGGTAAAGAGTCACAAATATTCGGAACTATGACTGTTAAACAGACTTGTTACGTTGTTCCAAATAATGAAAAATATAAAATTGGTGTTAACGCTGGACTTAAGAATAGAACAATACGTTCACATTTAGGTAGCCCTTTAGCAATAGATGAAAAAAAATCAACAGGAAGATATGTTAATACTAAAGTAACTATAGATTATACTAACCCCGCATCATATTTAAAAGATTCTAATGATAAATTAGATCAGAAAGTAACATTAGTAGCTATACCAACAACTAGAGGAGTTTTATCTATAAAACATAAAAGTAGTAATTCAATTGTAGATGCTGATGAAAATAGTCCAATATCATTAATACAACCATCTACAACAGCCTTAAACTATGCTACCTCATATAATGATACTAACCATAAAAATATAGAGTCTTTTGATGTTATAGCTAATTATGTTTTTGCATATGGAGAGTATTCTGGTTGTACTAAGTATGACAAGGATGGTAATTGTATTTCTAATGCTAGTGTTAATGGTGGAGTTGATGGCAAATCAGAATTAGCTTGGTATGCGGACAAGTCTGATAATGGTAGTTATAAAACTGCAGAAGAATATGAGAAAGCTTCATCATCATCTAAAAATTCATACGTATTTATAGGTTATGGTTTACCAACACCATTTACTTCAGTGACTTGTATATATAATTATAAAAATATGAGCACTAATAATTCAAATCGTGATAAAGCACCTATTAAAGTAACAATTCAAAATATTGGAACATCAAAAAGTACCGTTAGTGCAGATGATAGTAATGATTATCAATTTACTAAACTATTAGGAAATGAAAAAAATTTATCATATAGTTGTGATTATAAGATACATAATCAAATATTTGGATATGAAGATGGTGATTCAATAGATTGTGATTATACATCACCTAAAGGTTTAGATGTAGTATTTAGAACTATAGAACTAATAAATGAAGAAGATCAAATATCTAAAGCATTCCCAGGAATGAGTGGTAATGGTAGAGATATGGGTGCTAACTGGGAAGAATGGAAATATGGAAATCCCAATATTGTAGAGGATAAGGCTAATAATATATACAATATATTGAGTAATGCTATATATAGTAAAGAACCTCAATACCATATAGTATTAAATGTATCCACAATAAAAAAGATAAGAGAATATAATAAAAGTGCTAGAAAGACAACTGATCCATATAGTAATATGCCAAGTGTGGATGGAAAGGAAAATAACGGATATATAGGATATGTTTGTGATAATGATGATCAAACTGGTTATAAATTCTGTGCTAGTAATTTTTTAACACAACTTCGTTCCGACTCTTCAATAGAATTTACAGGAAGATGTATATCTTCTAATTATGGAAGTGAAGGATCAAAAAGTAGAGCACTAGCCTTTTCTCATGCTTCAAATGGTTGTTTGCAACATTGGTGGCAATAATAATTAATAATATATATTATAAGTAATAATCAATACTCCCAAAATATTAATTAATACTTATATTTATATATAAATCAAAAAAGATAGGTTCTTTGTCAAATAGTGTTGGTAACAATAAATTTGATAAATGAATTGTTTGTAAGGATGGTTGAAAAGATCATCCT
>CAVDCT010000013.1:0-49476 GCA_963607615.1 Roseburia sp. AF12-17LB | reverse complement strand
CCAACTGGAGCGTTGTTTAAATCAAAAAATAATAATTATAGTTTTAAGCCTTTATTTTCCTTATAAATATTAGTGAATTTGATACAGACAATCTGTATCTTTTTTTGTCGTTAAAATAGAAAAGGAGGAATTATAAATGACAAATAAAAATTATAGTGAGAGTACCATAAAAGTTGGTACTTTTTTTAGTGGTATTGGAGCACCAGAAAAAGCTTTTCAAAAATTGAAAGATGAAAAAATAATTAAGGATTATACATTAGAATTTTTTTCCGAAATAGACAAAAATGCAATCAAATCATTTTGTGCTATTCATAATATAGATGAATCATTAAATTTAGGTAGTATTACAGAAATAAAAGGAGAGAATTTACCTTATTGTGATATATGGATCGGAGGATTTCCATGCCAGGATATCAGCTGTGCTGGTAAAATGAAAGGATTTGATTTTAAGAGTTCTACTAGATCAAGTCTAGGTTGGGAAATGATAAGATTACTAAAAGAAGTAAAAGAGAAACCAAAATATGTAATATTTGAAAACGTTGCTAATATTACTAGTAAAGCATTTAAAAATACACTAGACTTGTTTAAACAAGATTTAATTAGCTTAGGCTATACATTATATGATAGAGTATTAAATGCTATTGATTATGGAGTACCACAGACAAGAAAAAGATATTTTCTTGTTGCTATATTAGATAAGAATAAGGAGTTTAGCTTTATTGAAGGTACAGGATGTGCAAAAACATTATTAGATTATTTAGAAAGAGAAGTAGATGAAAAATATTATTTAACTACAAGTAAATACAAAATAGTTAATAATAAAATTATATTTAATAAAAAAAATAATCCTGATAGAGAGTATGAAGTTGATTTAAAAAAGTATAATACAGGTGGTGTTTGTGGTAAAGATAAAAGTTGTAAGTTTGCTCAATCTTCGAGAGTATTTTCTCAAAAGGGATATGCACCAACACTTACAGCAAATAATACATCTGATAATTGTAAAATTTTAGTAGAGGAGGTTTAAAAATGAGAATTAGGAAATTAACATCCAAAGAGGCTTGGAGACTTATGGGGTTTAGTGATGAAGATTATAATAGAGCAAAAAAGGTATGTGCAGAAACTTATTTATATCACCAGGCTGGAAATTCAATAGTAGTAGATGTAATTTATAATGTGTTGAAATCAATTTTTGAATTAAAATAAATATTTTTTGGTTAAAATGAGCTAACATGTTGGTTAGTATTTAAAGAAAAATGAAAATATGATATAATTAATATTAGCAAAGCAAAGTATTAAAATATTATTATTGTAAAAATGGAGGTGTAATATAATGAAAACAAATCTTATCTATTTTGTACATGGAACAACTTATGATAATGCTAATAAAAAATGCTCTGGTTGGAAGCAAGTAGAGTTAAATGATTTAGGTAGAGAACAGGCAGCAAATCTGGGAAAAATTAATTCAAAAATTAAGTTTGATGTAATTTTTACTTCTGATTTAGTTAGAGCAATAGAAAGTGCAAATATCGCTTTCCAAAATGTACCAAAAATTCAAGATAAAAGATTAAGGGAATGTAATTATGGTGATTTAGATGGTGAAGATAAAAATCTTATTGTATATGAAAAACATGTTAACGAACCATTTCCAAATGGAGAATCTCTTAAAGATGTTGAAAAGAGAATTAAAAGTTTAATTGATGATATTTTGAAAGATTATAAAGGAAAAACTATCGGTATCGTTGCACATAGAGCTCCACAATTAGCGTTTGAAGTTATAACTAAAAATATAAGTTGGGAAGAAGCAAATAAAAATGATTGGAGAAAAACTGGCGATTGGCAACCAGGTTGGGAATATAATATTGATTAAGTTGAAAATATCAATTATTAAAAAAGTAATTTAGTATTGGAGAAAATATGATAAAAATAATTGCATTTGATTTTGTTGGTGTTCTTGTTAATGAAAAAGATGTTGAGTTATCTGATATAGAAGTACGATTGGAGAGAATGTTTGGTCCAAATATAAATGATTCTGATTATTTGATTAAAGCAAACAGTTTAATAGAAGATGCATCTGATATCATTAACATAACAGAGCTTTTGATTAATAAAATATATAAAATAAGAGATAAACATCTATTTGAAAGAATAAAAAGAAGGTATAAAAATATTAAAATAATTGTAGCTACAAATCATTTATCATTTGTTAAAAAGTTTATTATAGATAATTTTGACGCTACTTATTTGGATGACATAATAATATCTGCAGAAATTAATAAGATTAAACCAAATGCGGGTTTTTACGAATACATATTAAATCGGTATAATATTACACCCAGAGAATTATTGTTTATTGATGATAATATTGATAATATTAAAAGTGCTAATAGTCTAAAAATAAATACCATCAAAGTTGAAAAAAGTACAAATCTTTTTTTTGAAATAACAAAAGTTATTGATAACTGTACTTTTGTTAATTGAAACGTTTAATGAGGTGAGTGAAATGACAAATTATGAATGTGTTATAGCTACTAAAGAACTAATTATAAAAAAATGGGATGAAGAGATTTTAAAACATAATAATTCAGAATTATGGAAAAGTTTTAAAGAAAAGTCATTGAGAAATATTGATACAAGAATAGTTTATATGGGATTGTTAAATGGAAATATAATTACTGAATGTACAGCAATAGTATCTAAAAATGATTTAGATATGCAAAATAAAGATAGCTTAGTAGGTGATGGGAGAGCATATTTAACTGCTTTTAGAACAAATAAAGAATTTGAAAATCAAGGATATTTTTCAAAATTATATAAATTTATGGAAAATGATTTAAAAAAAAGGGGTTTTAATTATTTGACATTAGGTGTTGAACCATGTGAAATAAGAAATATACAGATATATTTTAAATGGGGATTTACAAAATATATAAAAACAGAATATGAATATTACTCATCCGATGAAAAAGCACTTGTTAATTACTATGAAAAAGGACTAATATAATAATTTATTGAAGTTATGTGATTTTTAGATAAAAAATCCTAAATATGCCACATTTTTTATAAAAACTATTGACAAAATAAAAAAATATGATAAAATATAACACGATTATTTAATTAGTGTGTTGTTAATTCGTTTTGGAGGAGGAGGACCTTATTTTAGGTCCCTCTTTTTCTATTTCTATAAAATTATTTTAATGAATTGGTTGGTGATAAATATGGAAAAAAGAGAAAAATTTTTGGAATCAAGAGACATTACAAAGAGAGAAAGTGAATATTGGGGTAATGATGATTTTAACGATATAGATGATGACTATTATAAAGCATACGAAAAAAGATACCAACAGGTATATAAACATAATTATCTTTGGTCTTCAAAAGAGCCAACACCAGATGTTATTGAAACAATATTAAAAGAAAAAATATCATCAAATGCAAAAATACTAGAACTTGGTTGTGGTGAAGGTAGGGATGCTATATTTCTTCTTAATAAAAATTATGATGTTCTTGCTGTTGATTATTCAAATACAGTTATAGAAAAATGTAAGGAATTGTCTAATTATAATTATAATGATAAATTTAAACAATTTGATATTATTAATGATACTTTAAATGATAAATTTGATTTTATTTACTCTATAGCGGTTATTCATATGTTTGTTAATAAGGAACATAGAAATAAATTTTATAATTTTATATATAGCCATTTGAATAAAAATGGTAGTGCTTTAATAGTATCAATGGGTGATGGTATAAAAGAATATAAATCAGATGTAACTAAATCATTTGATGATGTCGAAAGAGTTGTAGTCAACAATGATGAAAAAATTAATATCGCTACTACATCTTGCAATATAGTTAATTGGAATACATTTGAACAGGAACTACTAAACAATGATTTAATTGTAAAAAGAAAATGGATTTCAGAAAAAATACCTGAATTTAATCCAGCTATGTGTGTTGTTGTTTGTAGAAAGGAGTGATGATTTTATGGCATCAGTATGGCAAAATAACAAATTGTTAAGGAAATGGGAAAGAAAACATTTTAAAGAAAATGCAAATGGAGATTTTAATTATAATTTAGCTTATCCGCTAGAAGATCCTTTGGTAAATGCTATTTCAAATTATATAAATGTTAAAAAAGATTATATTTATGTTGGATCTGGAATAAGTCAATTTATCAATACTATTGTAGGCTTAAACATGTGGGGAAAAATAATTCTTCCTGAGATTGAATTTGCATTGTACAAAAGAACTGCATTATTACATGAAAAAAAATTAATTTTAATAAAAGGACTTCATACAGAGGATTTTGTAAATAATTTAAAAAAATTAAAGACAACTGATAAAGATTTATTGTGCATTTCATCTCCAAGATGGTTTGATGGAGAAAAATTTACCAAAAAACAAATAAAAGATATTTTAAATATCTATAATGGTACTTTGATAATTGATGAAGCATATGTCGATTATTCTGATGATGAAAATGGAATGCTAGATATTTGTTTAAAAAATGATAGAGTTATTATATTCAGATCATTTTCAAAAAAATTCCTTGCTTCTGGATATAGAACTGGATATATAGTAACAAAAAAACAAATAGATGGTTTGAGAAACACTATTATTCCACCTCATTCAGTAACTTCTTATTCAGAAAATTTCTTCGTAGCTTTATTGAAAGATGAAAAGATTTTAAATGCTTTTACCGAAACTAGAAATTACATAAAGCACAATAGAGACTTAATATATAACTCATTATCTAATTATAAAGATATAGAAATTATTGAATCAAAAGCTAATTTTATCACATTGATTTTTAAAGATGAAAAAATTATGAATGAAGTATATGAAAATTTAAAAGATTTAGCAGGAATACAAAAATTTAATGAAATTGTACCATTTATAAAAATATGGGTAAATAACGAATTGTTTTCACATGAAGTTATCAAAAGAGTAAAGGAAACATTACAATGATATATCTTTATACATTACCTGGAACTGCATTTAATTCTCCACAAATCAGTATTCCATTGCTTAAGGGATATTTAAAAAATAGTGGCATCACATCAAAGCAATATGACTTATCAGCAATTTTTCTAGAGAAATGTTTTACTAAAAACTACATTAAAAAATTGAGTTTAAAATATTATAATTCCTTAAATGAAAACGAAAAAAATATTATTGAAAATATAGAAAATTCTATTAAAGAACTTAAATGTAAATACATTGATACATCAAAAATAGTTTCAGCAAACTATAAAGTTCTTCAATATTTAAATATACTTGGTAATTTTTATAATATTAAATGGGGAAGAAGAGGAATAGACTTTTCTAAAAAAATATCAACTATTGATGATGTGATAGAACTTGCATTTGATAAAAATAATAGTTTGTTTGATAGAGTTTTAGAAAATGAGCAGGATTTAAAAGATGAGGATATTATATATTTGTCTATCCAATATCCTTTTCAACTAAATTATGCCATTCGCTTTTCAAAATTTTTAAAAAGTCAAAATGATAAGATAAAAATTATCTTTGGTGGAGACTATATAACACATATTAATAAAAACTTAGAAGAGTTAATGAAAAAATGTTTGTTCATAGATGGAATAACATTATTTGGGAATTATGATAATGTTGTAAAATTAATAGAAATGTTCAAAAAAAATGAAAAAACATCAAATATTAATAACACAATTTATAGATTAGGAAATAAAATTTTATTTAATTATAATATAGCTAAAGATGAGTTTTATAAAGAAAGATATGTACCTGATTTTTCTGACTTGAATTTAAATAAATATTTGTCAAATCTCAAATTAATATCTCTCACTTTAAATTATGGATGCTATCATTCACAGTGTATGTTTTGCTCAAGATATTTTTATTACAATGGCTATCACTGCTATGATATTGATAGAATATTAGAATATATAAAATTTTTATACGAAAGCGAGCACATTGAAGCAATATATTTTATTGATGAATGTGTTCCACCAGATATTCTAATAAAACTATCAAAATATTTAATTGAAAATAATATTAAAATCAAGTGGATGGTAGAGACTAGAATTCATAAGAAATATCTTGATATTGCTGTTGCAAATCTACTATATGAAAGTGGCTGTCGTGAAATATCATTTGGTATAGAATCAAATAATAGACGAATTTTAAACGATATGAAAAAAGGTATTGATTTAAATGATGCAAAAAAAGTAATGAAGAATTTCTTTAATTCTGGTATATCAGTATCTGCTACATTTATGATTGGATACCCAACAGAAAATATTTTCAATATAATCAAAACATTGACATTTATTAAAAAATTTAAATATTTAGATACATTTGGATTAAGTGTATTCAACTATATGCGAAATTCTAAAATTGTAAATTTAAGTAATTTAAATGAAAGTCAAGATTTAAATTTAATTTATAGAACAACATTAGATAACTATGATGAATGTTTAAATATCATAGAAAAATTTAATAAAAATAAAAAAATCCATAAATTTATAGCTAATAGAGAAAAGATATTGTATCGTTCTGAGTATATGTATTTAGATAGGGAATTTTATAGTTTAAATTACAAAAGAGGTGAGAGTATGAATAAAAAAACAATATTTAAGAAGATTGATAAAAATGAATTAAAATCAAAAATATATTTAAAAGAATTGAAACCGGAAATGACGCAATGTAGAATTGTTCAAGTTGATAATAAGATTAAGGAAAAAACAAAATGATAAAGTATGAAAGTGTTGGTTATAATCAAAATGTTTGCCTTGATACTGTAAGTATGCCATTATATGTATATTTAGAACTAAATAATAGTTGTAATTTAAGATGTAAATTTTGTTCTGTCTCAAATAAGAGCAATAATTATATGGAACTAGATATAGCAAAAAAAATTTTAAAAGAATTAAAAGAAAATGGTATATATGATATTTATTACACTGGTGGCGAGCCTTTGCTTTATCCAAATTTTAAGGAACTTGTTGAGTATGCATCTGAATTGGGACTGAGACAAACTCTTTTAACGAATGGAATACTATTAAAAAAATATCAAAATATTCTTGAAAAAATATTATGTATATGTGTTTCACTTCACGGTAGTAAACAAATTCATAATGAATTAACGAATTCTAAATGTTATGATGAAGTATTAGCTAATATCGAGTTGGCGAAGAAACTAACTAATGTAAAAATTAATTATACTGTTATTAGCGATAATCAAGATATTGATGAGATGACATTTGTTTTGGATTATGGTAAAAAGAATAATATTCCAATTTCGTTCGCTAAATATAATAATATTGGCGAAGGAAAAAATAATAAGTGCTATATTGATATTAATAAGTTTGTAAAAAATTTAGATTTATTAAAAAAACAAGGATATAATTTTTCTATTAATGATTGTATTGCACCATGTACTATAGAAGATGAATATTTATATTTGACACATGGGTGTGGTGCTGGATATTTGTTTTGTAGCATTGATTATTGTGGAAATGTGAAAATATGTCCTAGTTCTTCAAACTTCGTAGGAAACATAAAAAAAGAGAGTTTTAAAAAAATTTGGAACCAAAGCTCTATGAAAGATTATAGAAAATTTCAATGGATTCCAGAATACTGTAAGGTGTGTAAAAATTTAGTAAGATGTAGGTGCGGATGCAAAATCGAGCTAGGTAATAAGATGAATATGCTTAATGACTTTTTGGTAAAAAATGAAATGGAAGAAATCTGGAATAAAATAAAAAATAAGCATATGAAAGTAAATATTTCTATATTAAGGAAAGAAGGAAAAGATTTTATTAGTTTATCAAATCCACCAAGAAAATATAATTTAGAATCAATGAATGTGATAAAAAAAATAAATGATGGAATAAAACTAAAAGAACTTGAAAAATATAAAAATTTAATAATTGCTTTATATAGAGATGAAATAATAAAGGAGGATGACTAAATGTTAAAGAGAAAGCTAAAAGATCAAAGAAATTTGATTCTTTGGAATGGAAAATATTATGTTGTTAATGATTTGACATTTGAGCTACTTGATATGTTTGACAAAAATATTAAATTAAAAGATATTGCCAAAAGAACTGGCTACAATCAAAAAGAGTTAAAAATTTTATATTCAGAAATAGAACAAAAATTATTATCTAAGGACTATTATGAGGATAACTTAAAATTAGATACTCCAATTAAAATTCAATGGAAAATTACTAATAAATGTAATTTAAAGTGTAAGCATTGTTATTTGGGAAAATTGGATGGATTTGAACTTCCTTTTGAAAAGGCAGATGAAATAGCAGATACAATAATTAATTCAAATGTAATGGAGGTTACAATATCTGGTGGTGAATGCTTAACATATAAAGGGATAGAAAAAATAATTAAAAAATTCCTTATAAATGGAATTAAAGTTGATGTGTTTACCAATGCCTTATTATTAAAAAATGTACTAGATAAGATTGATTCAGATATTTTAAACAAAAGTGCCTTATTATTTTATGTTAGTGTTGATGGATTGAAAAGTAGTCATGAACAAATAAGAGGGAAAAATACATTTGATAAAACGATTGAAAATATTAAATATGCTATTGAAAAAGGTTATCCAGTAGTAACAAATACAGTTATAAATAAAATCAATTATTGTGATATAATGGATATGATAGTTTTATTGAAGCAAATGGGAGTTAAAGATGTGCAACTATCAAATCTAATTGTTCAAGGAAGCGCTGACAACAGTATGAAAATTTCACTTTCAGAACAAATGGCATTGAAAGAGAAAATCAATGATTTATATAAAGAACATCCAGAATTTGGATATATATATTATTCAGAAGTGCCAGATAGTGATGGAGTAAGAAAAGTATATTCTTTAAGTAATGGTAAAAAGGATTTTATAGGAAATGATAATTGGAAATGCACTGCTGGTGTTGCCAGAGTAACCATAGATTCAAATGGAAAAGTTTATTGTTGTCCATTTATTAAAGACAGTTATCTTGGCGATTTAAATAAAGAAAATTTATCTGAGGTATGGGACAATGTTAATAGATTTAAATTCTTAAAAAGATTATCAGAAGAAAATACTGATAGAGTTTGCTTAGCAATAAAACAAGGAAAGAAAGGTGAAAGAGAATGATAAGATTAGAGGAGTTTAAGGATTATAAAAAACTTTTGGAGGCTACTATAACAAACAAAGCATTCAGAAGTCGTATGATGTTTGAAGGAATAGAAGATAGGGATTTTGCTAGAAGAATATTAAAATATATTAGTGCATTAAATAAAGGAATAAACTCTGATGAATTAGATAATATTTTAAATAATATTAGAAAAGACACAGAAGAATATTATGAAAAATCACAAAAAGAAGAAGATTTAAATAAAAAAGTATCTTACGCATTAAGATCTCTTGCATATTTTTACTTTTTGGAGAGTATGGATGAACATTCAATATTAAGTGATAGTATTATTGACGAAATTCAAAAAAAATATCCTGATGATTATTTAAATATAATATCTCAAATTGATAAAGCTTATTTATCTATCGATACAAAAGAAAAAACTAAATTATCTGACAATAATTTGGTGGTATCAGATGACTTATTAAAAAAGTATATCATTTTAAAACAATGGCAAGATAAACAACATCACTTTTTTGAAGAAGGTTATGGAAAATATTTAGAAAAGTTACAACAAGTATATTGTAAAGATGATTCTATGGATTCATTTTCATTAGAGCAATTTACCCTTAGAAAAAGATTATTTGATTCACTGGCAGAAAAAAAGATATTGGATTTAGATACATGTAGTATTTTAAGTGAATTATATATAAAAAAATTTGTTGTAAAATTTATAGGTGGAAAAATGTATGGCTTGTCTGTTCTAAATAGTAAAGGGATAAAAGTACCATTTAGTATGGTTGTTCCAACTGGCGTTAATGTAACTACTGAAGATTTAAAATTTTTGGAAGAAAAGTATGATCATTATTCAGTAAGAAGTTCAGCAGATATAGAAGATGGAGAAAAAAATTCTTTCGCTGGTATGTTTGATTCATATTTAAATGTTTCTCCTAAAGATGTGTTAGAAAATATTGTTAAAGTAAAAGACTCAATAAACAATGAACGTTTAAAAGAGTATATTCAAGTTAATGGTCTTGATCAGCCACATATGGCTGTTGTTATACAATCATTTAAAGAACCAACTCATGCTGGGGTTTGGATAGGTAATTCCGATAATTCTGGTGTTCTTGAATGGGTTGAAGGCAATGGTGAAAAATTAGTGTCTGGCTCAAGTACACCTCATTCTGAAATATGGAATGAAGGTAGATGTGCTAATTCGTTAGAATTAAATAATCAACCAATTGGAAGCAAAATGTTGGAGTATCAACAAAAAGTTGGTAGTAATGCAGATTTTGAATGGATGATTTTGGATGGAGAATTAATTATGCTACAATTTAGACCTGTTACAAAAAAGGTAATTGTTAGTAATGAATATGGAACTTCAAAAGAAGAAGGGTTATTTGGAATACCTGCAGCACCTGGCATTGTATCTGGAGAGGGAAGATATTTAGATTCACCAAGTGATGAAATAGTTGCTAACAAAATATTACTAGCAATGATGACTGATCCAGATTGGTTACCACATTTAATGAATTCCAAAGGAGCTGTTACTGCATATGGAGGTTTTCTCTGCCATACTGCTATTGTATGTAGAGAATTAGGAATTCCATGTGTAACCGGAATAGGTGAGGAAGCTCTTGAAGAATTGTGTAATCAACATGACGTAATTGAAGTTAATGGAAATAATGGTAATGTTAAAGTTCTTGAAAAAAAAAGAAGAATGATTTAGCACAAAATTATTGAAGTGAAAGGTGGTGAAACAATGATAAATTTCATAAAGAAATTATTTAAAAGAAATAGTAATCTTTTAATTAATTTAAATAATGTAAATAAGACATTATCTATGTCTATGGCTGGAAATGGTAACTGTTCTGACTGTTGCTAATAAAAACAGCATAATAAAAAAAGCCGTTAGGCTTTTTTATTATATACCAATGAATCATTATTAACAAATTTAGGATTTAGACTCGATAAATATTCCCTTGGATTATTAATAATATATTGAATATATTTGGTAATATTTTCATCTTTGACATTATAGTATTCCTTATTTGTAATACAATTAACTGTTATTTTATAGGTTAGTATTTTTTGCTGATTTAATTTAAAGTTTTCTATTTTATATTGTAATAGTTGCTGAAGTTCTTTGGTTTTAGAACATAAAATGCATAAAACCATTAATAAACTAGTAAAGTCTAATTTATAATAATCACTTATCTCGTTTGTATGAAATAAATCAGATGGTTTAATCATTTCATCATATTTTAATAATTTATTATTATTTAAAAATATATTGATAAAATAAAGCATTTCTTTCTTTGAAACTTCTAGTATATGTGTGTAAGTATATTTAAGCTTATCATAATTTTTATTAACATTTAAATCTTCAATATCATAGCAATCAACAGTTGTCATATATGGAATATAAACTCTATAAGTATCAAATCCTAAATTGTTATAATCAATTACATATATATTTTCCTTAATTAAAAATTTTAAATAATTTAATACTTCCTTATTTGAAGTTAGATAATCTTTGAAATGTAATTGTGATATATTAATATAACTGTTATTAAAAAAATTTTTTGTTAAATAACCATTGTTGTTATTAAAACATCTTAACCAATTATATGATCTAAATGATGCACCATACTTTTGTATTAGCTCTTCTGCTTTTAAATTAGGAACCATCTTTTGTTTTAATTCCTTAAAATTTACTCCCTGCATCATTTCTGTTATGCATCTTGATAGTGCAATATTAAATGATGTATCCGAACCCATTGTAAATGTATATTTATTGTGTTTTTTATCAAATAACAAAAATCCTATTACAGGATACTTTCCTAAAGAACAATCTTTTATATAATACTCAAATCCCTTCTTTTTTAGAAGAACTAACATTTTCTTATTTTTTTCTGTAAGTGGGTATGAGGATATATCTATATTTCTTATTAAAATATTTTCTTCCAAACATTTTTGATAGCAATGACGCTCAAATATTTCAAAAATTGCTTGATTAACTGCTTCTTCAAAAGTATTACCAGATGCTAATCCATTAGTATGGCAGAATGAACAAATTGCATTAATTGGTATTAATTCTTTTTTATTAGTTTTAATATTGGTAGCTTCTGATACATTGAAGTATATTTTGTTTAAATCAAAAAAATTTTTTTTATATTCATTAGATGCCATATTGAGTAAAATTTCATATATATTATGTTTTTTATCAATAATATTTGTTTTAATTCTTTTTTTATTTAACATATTGCTTTGTAATCTTTCAATTAATTCGGCATATGCTGAAGCTTTTGCAAGTTCTAATGTTGTTCCTTTTCCGTTAGCACCCTTACCATTATTTAATTCTAATCTTATAGAATATGATCCACGTAAACTTCTTTTTAATCCTTTTTCAGAAATTTGATAGTTATTTGTTTTTAAAATATCTTTTATTATTTTAACTGTTTCTGAAGGTTGCCTATCCTTTCTTGAATTTGCACAGTTTTCATATGAAATTGTATTATGATTTTTAGTCGAATAATAATATGTTATAATCTTTAAAATATCAGAATGGGCATTAATTTCGGATACTTTTGATATTATATTTATGTTTTTGTAATTTTCCTTTTCTATTAATGATTTTATTTTATTATCCATTATAATTGTTTTACAATCACTGAGAATTAAATAATTTATAATATGAGATATATTTTGAGAATTTAATTTATTTTTTTTAATATAAAAAATCAAGTATGTATTATTTGGTAGATTTAAATAATCTATTTTTTTTGAAGTAGTAATAATACCAACATTCATTATATATCACTTCCTTTTAAGTAAAAATAATTGTATATATTATACAATATAATCTTTTAATTTACAATTTGTTAGATGAAATTTGTGCATAATAGTTGAAGTTTTTTTGGAAATATGTTAATATATATAGTCAAATGAGGGGATTTTATGTCTAAAAAAATAATCGCTTGTGGTGGTGGCAACATTGGGGAAGAAGAAAATGGATTTTTAATGCCATATGAAACACAATTTTTTGATGAAGAAATAATAAATTTGTCTGATGCTAGAAGGCCGAAAATTCTATTTTTGGGACTTGCTGATCCTGAAAACATAAAGAAATATTTTTATTACTTTTCTAATGTGTTTTCTAAAAGATATGGATGTCTATGTAAGTGTTTAGAATTATCTGATTTACATAATAATCAAAAAATAAATGATATATTTGATTGGTGTGATGTTGTTTATATAGGCGGTGGAAATACATTTACCTTAGTAAATTTATGTCGTAATTATGGGATAACTGATAAATTGTTGCTGGCATACAATCAAGGAAAGGTAATGAGTGGAATTTCAGCTGGAGGTATGTGTTGGTTTAAGTATGGTAATTCTGTTAATCCTAATAATAGGGGTAAGCTTATTAAACAAGATTGTTTTGGCTTTAAAAATATGGTATTTGCACCACATTGTGATGAAATAAATGGTCATTTTGAAAATGTTGAAAATTTAATATTAGATGAAAATTTGGTGGCACTTTCTTTATCTAATTGTAGTGCATTAGAAATTGTTGATGATAAATATAGACTTTTAAGTTCGTCATCATCAATAGATAAATATAAAATAGAACCATTTGCCATAAGAAGTTTTTGGAAAGATAAAGATTATATAATGGAAGATATGAGTTTAAATGAAGATTATTCAAATTTATCTGAATTATTAAATCCAAGTTTTTTATATAATACTGATGTAAAAGATAATGTAAAAAGATTACTTAAGAGAAGAAATATTTATTTTAAATAAAAAAAGCTTTCATTGTTGAAAAGCTTTTTTATTCAATTATTAATTTATCAATAGAATGTTTGAATTTTTTTGCTATTTTATATATTATTTCAGTTGGAATTAATATTTTATTAGTTTCATAAGAAGAATAACTTGATGAAGATATTTTTAAAAAAGAATAAATATCTCTTTGTTTTAAGTTATTTTCAACTCTTAATTTTTTTAAATTTTTTCCAATATTATTAATATTTTCTTTTATTAAACAGTAATAATCATTTTCTTTTGTTAAACCAGTTATATAATCAATAGAACATTTATAATAATTACATATTTTGATTAGCTGTTTTAATGGAATGGTATTTTTTCCATTTTCCCATCCCGTATAAGTGGATCTTTCCACATTTAGTATATTTGCAACATCTTCTTGCTTCAAGCTATTGAGTTTTCTTATTTCTCTTAATTTTATAAATTTCATTTTTAATCTTCGACTAATATATCTTTCTTTGTTCTTCCAAGTATCCAATCAATAGAGTGGTTACTAATTTTAGATAGATTAATTAATATTTCAGATGTTATTAATTTTTCTCCTCTTTCATAACTTGCTAAAGCAGAGAATGAGCAATTTAATATACTTCCAAGTTCACGTAGTGAATAATTTAGTTCTTTTCGTATCATTAATAGTCTTTGACCAATTTCTTTTAAATTTAAGTTTGTTGTTTTTGTTATTTCTAATCTTCTATTTGTTAGTTTAAGTATGTAATCTATATTAACTTTGTAAAAATCAGCTAACTCTATCATTCTTTTTGTTGGAATGGGAATTTTATTATGTTCCCATTCGGAATAAGTTGATTCAGAAACATTTAGTAATTTTGCAATCTCTTTTGATTTTAAATCCATTTCATCCTTTAGAATTTCTAGTCTATTTTCATTCATAATACATCACCCATACAATAATTTTTACATTTTATTTTGTATTATTTGTTTTTCTTCTCTAAATATGCACAAAATGTGATATAATATTATGTAGAAGTATTATGAAAGGAACGTTTATTATGAAAAAAGAGATGGTAAAAGAATTAATTGATGAGTCAAAAGAGATAATAAAAGTGTTAGATGATGAATCAAAAGAAGAAAGTCTTGCGGAAAAAGTTATTGATTTATGTTTATGGTATCAAATTGAAGATTCTCATAATATGATTAAAATATTTGAAAGTGAAATTAAGATACTTGAAATGCAAAAAGAAATGATTTTAAGTAACTGTACTTTTAAATTTCAAAGAAAAAAAGTAGAGAAAGAATTAGAAGGAATAGATAAAAAAATATATAGATTATATGAAAATGTTGGGGAAGAAATCACACTTATAGAAAGAATGAAAGATGCTATTGCAGGAAGAAAAGATGATGAAAATAAAATTGATGACAAGACTAATGATTTAATAAGCTACTATGATTTATTATCTTATTTAAAACATGGAATTATATTTAAAAAAATTTCTCTAAATGAATTTAATAAAGAGATATTTTATATTTATGACAATGAAGGAAACTATGTTATTGAAGATAAAACAAAGGTAGGAGATCAATTTACTTCATATCTTGGGGAGTTTGATTCTGACAATAACAAGTTTAAAAAGAACATAAAAATAATAGAAAAGTAAATTATTAAATAAAAATGTGATATAACTTTTAAGAGTATGGTGGTTAGTGTGAGAGGAAATGATGATGTAAGATTTTATGTAATTTTGTTAATTATACAGGTAATATTGTCAATAATATATGCTGTTTATATAATTGTTGATGAAAGAAAAAAATGGCAAAAAAGAGAGTTTTTTAAGTATACACTTCGTTATGAAATGGATTATTTTCTATATATAGATATGGTTAAAAAAATGAGAATAGTGTTGTTTAAAAAGAAAATGCAATTATTTTTGTTAAGCGTTTTGGTATTATTAAGGAGGATGTTTGTATGGAAGAAGAATTAATAATTCCAATTTTATTCTTTTTTATAGCTGCTTTAGGTGGCATATGTTTATTGATATTTTGTTTTAGAAAAAATGATGATGGCTATGATTATGATAAAATTATAAGAATGATGCATGAGCAAACTGAAGAAAATTTGGATGCACTTTCAAAGATGAATAAAGAAAAAGATAAGATAGAAGAAAAAATAAGAGATAAAAAGAAAAAACTTGGCATGAAACTTGTTGATAAATAATATATGGTATTTGATTATGAATATGAATGATGTAAATGAAAGATTTAAGGTTATACTTTTTGTGATATTAGCTGTGCTTGTGATTATTTATGTTATATATGCGATAATCGAGGGAATAGTAGCACTTATTACAATATATAAGATAAATAAAAATAAGGAATTTTGACATATAAAAAGATTAATGCTTATTTAGCATTAATCTAATTTTATCTTTTTTTTGAAAGAACAATTCTATGATTGTATTTATCAAAGTCTATTTCTCTAGTTGAATAATTATATAATCTTTCTAATGAAATCAACTTATTTGGAAGAGTTTGATTTTCATCCAAGCAACTTAAATATAATTCAATAAATTCTGCTGGTGGGTTTTCTTTTTTTATTGCATGTCTATAATCATCATTTAACATAGTTTTAAGTGCTTTTGTTCTTGATACTCCTGGTAGTCCATAATAAGAAAAGTAAAAGTCCTTAATTCTTTCTAAAGCTAAGTGATATGCATGGTTTGCGTAAATGTCATTTTGCTCTATTAGATTTTTTAAATCATCAAAGAAATTATTAATTATTGCTAGCTGTTCTTTGGCTTCTTCTTCAGATAGACATGGCATAGGCAAAGAATGTATAGCTTTAATATAATCTTGCAATGTTTTAATTTTACCATTTTTATCTAAAATAATATCACCATACACTATCATAGATACTACAGCATTTCCTTGATTTTTAAATTCGTTCAATGTCTTTGAATACATACTTTCTAATCTTTTTTCAAAGTATTCAATTCTAATACCATCTATAAGTGCTGAGCCCCTTATTTCTTCTTCTAAGTTATTATTAAATATAATTTGCAAATCAATATCAGAAAATTGATTACCAAATCCAGTTTGATTGCTACCGTAAAAAATAATACCTTCAATATCTTTACTGCTTAAATACCCCATTTTATTCACAAATTCCATAATTACATTTGTGAATTTTTGCATATTTTTCCTCCTGACTATATATTATAACATTTATATATAGAAAAGTCGCAAAATTTACGTAAAATGTATAAAAATAAGCTTGAAATGTTATTTTGTTAACTTGTATGATGTTTTCGTGAAATATTATCATATATTTTTTTACTCAAAAATATTGTTTAAAATAAAAAATAGGTGTATAATAATAGACCAATCGAGAAAGGAAGTTTTATATGAATTTTTATCTAAATCTTTTTTTGTCTAACAATAATTTAAAATATGAAGTTGAATCTTCTAATGGCATAATTCCAACAGTTGAAAATAAAAATGATAGAATATTAGAAAGAGAAAGTAGAACAGTAGATAATGTTAGATTAAATATAGTAATGTTTAATTTAGCTTATCCAAAAGCAATAGAAGATGTGGTTAATACTCCTAACGATATAATGGAACAACATTATGATACATCTTTGATTTTAGAAATATATGATGATAAAGAAAAGAAACTTTATACATTTTATGATTTGCTTTATTCTACTAACAAATCATTAGATAATGCAACGATTGAATATAATAAACTACATGAAATAATTTTTAGTTCTGATAATGCGAAAGATCTGCTTAATAGTATAGTAGAATTGACAAAATAACGAAATAACACGAAAAAAACCAAATTTGACATGAAATGACATGAATTTGACACGAAAAAGACTTGCTTTCTACACGTCAAGTAGTATAATAGAGTAAACTTGAAAAAAGTATGTCCTAAGAGATATTACTTTCTTTAAGTTTTTATTAATTCAACATTGTTTATGCTCTAAAAATGTGCTTTTAGGGCTTTTTTTGGTGCAATTACAAAAAAATGATAAAAAATGCTTGACAAATCCTAATAAAAGTAGTAGAGTAAATCCCCTAATTAAAAAAGCGAAGAGGTTTCTAAAGCGGCTTATTATTAGGAAATAAGTTTAGGTGGTGAAACAAATGAAAAGATTATTATCAAGAAAGGGATCAAACAATTATTTTATTCTAACGCAAGTAAAAACAAGTTGTGATTTTTTAGTGTCTTATTTAGTGAATATTTTTATTGAAAGAGAGAAATGCCTTAGGGCTAATTTCCCTCTTTTTTCTTAATTTAGGATTTATAGGGGGTTAGCTATGGTTGAACCAATAGTTTTAGAGTTTAAGATTGATGATATTTATATTGATAATCCTTTATTATCAAAAAATGATTTACTAAAATATGATACTGAATATTGCTATGAAAAAGTTACAAAGGAAATTGATAAGTTTATTAAAGCTCAACTTAATTTTCCAAACATTAAAAAACCAACGATAACTTGTAATTATGAAGTTAGGTATGAATGTTTTGTTCCGAGAAAAGTTGATAAAGTAGGAGATTATGTAACAAAGAAAATTACACAAGAAGAACAAATTAGGGAATTGTATAGTGAAATAACCTCTTCACTAAAGTTTTTAAGTAAACTAGAATTTAAATATTTCTTAATATGTTTGTATTATAAGGAATCACAAGCAGAGTTTATGAGACAAACCGGTGCTACAAGAACTTCATTTTATCAAATTAAAGATAGTTGTGTTGTGAAGATGGCTGGTGCTATGGGATACACAAAAGAAATTTAAAATCAGTATAGTGAAATGACTATACTTTTTTTATTGAGTTTAAAGTGATCTCGTAAAAAAAACTTAAATAAGATCAAGAAAGTGAGGTGATCAAATGGAACAAATTAAAATATCATTATCGCATGATACGAAAGACAGTGTAGTGAGAAGATCTACAGAACTTGGATTATCTAGTACATCAGAATATTTTAGACTACTAACTGATTTAGATATTTCAGTTCAAAGATACCAAAGTTTAGTTACATATATTAATTTACTTTATAATAGAATCTGTGAAACTCAACAAAAACTTGGTATTTATGCAACACCTTTACAAGAAGTGCCAATTATTAATTTGCAAAATATGTCTTAGGTGCTGACTTTTTTTGAAATCCGTGTTAAAATTATTTTAACAAAAGGAGGGATTTCTTATGAAAAGAAAGAAAATAATACCTCTTGTGTCTATTGTAATATTAATTGTACTTATAGTAGTAGGTGGTACAACATTGTTTATTTTTAAAACAAGGGATAAAGAAAATAATGTATCTAAAAATGAAAAAACACAAATTATAGAAAAAACTAATGAAACATTAAGTGAAGATGAAATTATTAATTCTGAAGATGAATTACCTATTGATAATGATGTTATAACTAATGAGAATCAAGTTGAAGAATCTAAAAATAATAATTCTTCTAATGAAACCAAAAGTAATAATGATCTTAATAGTAAACAAGAAGTTGGTAATAAAACAAATGATACCAATAATAAAATTGATGATAAAAGTTCAACTATAATTGAAGTTTCAGAAGAAGATACAAAAAAGAATGATGATCCAACTCAAGATGAAGAATACAAAAGAATAAAATCTACTTGTGAGTTTTTTACAAGAGAGGAATGTCAAAAGGCATTACCTGATATTCAATTAAAATATTTAGATGATGAACATGATATGGTCTCTGCTTCTTGCAAGAGTTTTGCTTATAAAGGACAAATAGTAGGTTATAGAGTTCTTTTAACTTATGGAGATGGAAAATTCTTTTATAATAATTAAATATATGATGGCACAACTGAAAAGGTTGTGTTTTTTAAAGGGGGAAAATAAAAATTGAAAAATAAATATAAGTTGGCACTAATGTTTTTTGTTAGTGTCTTTTTTATGCTTGCTGGTTATACAGAAGTATCAGCAGCTACATTAACTCAAACACCAGTTGATAATTGGTATTATACAAGACGTGGTGGAGGAAAACCTTATATGTCTGCACAATGGAATTTGTATGATTTAGATGGTAAAACTGCTTATTGTATAGAACCAGGAGTTGATATTACAACTTCTGATTATGAAGGAGCAATCGGTTGGATTAATTCTCCTTATTCTGATGAAGTTAATAGAAAAATTCAATTATATGGATATTATGGATATAATTATCCTGGACATGGAAATTTAAGATATAGAGCAGCAGCTCAATCATTAATTTGGGAAGCTACTGGTGGGCAAATAATTGAATTTTGGACAGAAAAATATGGAAATGGAAATTTCATAAATTTAAATGCTGAAAGAAATGAAATTTTAAGATTAGCAAGTACACATTATGAGGTTCCTATATTTGACAGTGATACTAAAGACGCAGTAATAGGGGAAACAACAACTTTTACTGATACAAAAGGTATATTATCAAATTTTGATGTAGTAAAAAGTTCAGATGCTAGTGTATCTATTAATGGAAATACTTTATCAGTTACACCGAATGTTGTTGGAAATATTACTGTTGTGCTAAAGAAAAAAACATATACACAAGATCCTACCATTATTTTTGTAGGTAAAGATGCTACTTCGCAAAAGATGGGAATGTTTGGAGTTGATGATCCGGTCTTGGTAAGAGTTAAACTAAATGTTGTTGGTGGTTCATTAAAAATTAATAAAAAGGATTTAGATACTAAATTAAGTAAACCACAAGGAGATGCAACATTTAAAAATGCTGTTTATGAATTGCTTGATGAAAACTATAATTTTATAACAGATTTGATTATAGATGATTCTTTTAGTGCTAAAACAGATAAAATTTTATCACCAAATAAAATATATATATTACGAGAAAAAACAGCAAGTGAAGGATATTTACTTGATAAAACAGAATATAGATTTAAAATTGATAGAGATAATCTTGATATTGAGATGGATGTTTATGAGGACGTTATAGAAAAAACAGTAAATATTTATAAAGTATTTGCAGATGATTCTACGACAATATTAAAGGGTGAGCCTAATGTTTCGTTTGAAATATATTTGAAGTCAACTGGAGAGTATTATAAAACAATTAAAACTGATGAAAAGGGTTTTGTATCTGTTAAGTTACCTTATGGTAAATGGATATTTAAACAAGTATCTTCAACATCAGGCTTTGAGAAAGTTAAGGACTTTGAAATAGTGATTAATAATGATTCAGATGAAGATATAACTAAAATAATTTCTAACGCTGAAATTAGAGCAAAATTAAAGCTAATAAAAGTTGATAGTGAATCACGAAAAATATTAGTTAGAGATGGAATTAAATTTAGAATTAAAAATCTTGATACAGGAGAATATGTGTGTCAAAACGTTACATATCCAGGTCAAGAAAAAATCTGTGTTTTTGAAACAAAAGATGGTATGTTTATAACTCCTTATGTTTTAGGACATGGAAATTATCAAATAGAAGAATTGGAAGAGCAAAGTATTCTTGGATATGTTTGGAATAATGTACCACTAAGATTCAGTATTGATGAAAATAGTAAATTTATTCAAGATGATGAATTTGGACTTATGCTAGAAGTTCAATTTGAAAACAAAGAGGTTAAGGGAGAAGTTGAGATTAAAAAGGTTGGTGAAAAACTAGTTATAGAAAATGGAACATTTAGATATGAAGAAATAGAACTAGATGGAGTACATTATGACTTAATTGCTGATGGTGATATTTATGCTGGAGATGGTACATTAATTTACAAAGATAAACAATTAATAAAATCTTTTGTTACAAAAGATGGATATTTTAAATTAACCAATCTATATTTAGGTAAATATTGTTTAATTGAAACTAAGACAGTTGGAAACCATGTATTAAATAGTAAACCATATTGTTTTGAAATAAAATACAAAGATCAATATACTGACATAATAAAATTAACAATAAATCAAAAGAATTATTTATCAAAAGGTGATTTTGAATTATCTAAAGTTGATTTATCTACTGGTGAACCTGTTGAAGGTGCTTTAATTGAAATCTATACAGAAGATGATATTTTAATTTATAGTGGAAGAACTGATAAGTTTGGAAAACTTTATGTAAAAGGCTTGGAAAGTGGTAAAAAATATAAGTTTGTTGAAAAGGAAGCGCCTGAAGGATATATATTAAATGATGAGATTCATGAGTTTGAGATTTTAAACAATGGAGATATAGTAAAAGATACTTTATCAAATGAAAAAATTGTTATTGATGTGCCAAATACATTTGCTAATGATTACAAAATATTAATACCAGTTTCATTATGTGGATTAGGTATTGTGTTAGTTTTACTTTCAAGAGATAAAAGAAAAAAGAAATAAAATATTAAAAGGGGGAAATTATGAATAGTGAAAATAAATTTACAGTAATAGGGAGACTTACAAAAGAGCCTATATTAAGAGAAACAAAAGATGGAACAAAAGTTACTAATGTATGTGTAGCATGTGAAAGGGATTATAAAACTAAAGAAGGCGAAAAGATAGTAGATTTTCTAGACTTTACTTTATGGGATAAAAATGCCGAGAAAATATGCAATATTAGTAAACAAGGTTCGTTAATATATTTAAATGGTTATAATACTATTAAAAATTATGGTACTGAGGAAGAACCTATTAAGGCTTTCAATCCAATAGTAACAACTTATAAGCATTTAGCTTATTCACTTTCAAATCCAAAGGAAGAAAAAGAAACTTCTGATGAAATGGAAAAATAATGATAGATAAAAGTAAAAAATATTCATTAAATGAATTACTTGATATTTATGATATGTATAATATTGATTTTAAATATTATGGTAATAACAAAAATGGAGAATTAGAATTGTATTTAAAAACTGATGCTGATAAAGTGTCAGTTTTTAAGTCTATATCAAAAATATCAAAATATGACTATTTAAAGTTAAGTGAAAAAGAAGCTAGAAATCTATATTTTATATATGATAGAGAGGTGAATGAGTTGGAATTAGATATAGTGGCAGTAGTTTTACGAACTAGTGATGTTAATATCCCAGCAGGTAGATATACTTTAAAATCACTTGATAAACTAACTAAAGAACAAGATGCAGAAGAACGAAGTGAAAGTGAATTATCAGATGGTATTGCTTATATTATAGTTGATAATAATACAGCATGTACTTTGTATGATGATGTTTATTTGTTCGGAAAGAATCAAGATGGTTTGATTGCTAGTTTAGAAGAAAGGATAAAAAATGAAAAAGATGGGTTAATACATGATAATTTAAAATTAATACTTAATTATTTTAATGATTTAATAAAAGAAGAAAAAGTATTATAAGAAGGGGTTGGTTGATATAAAAAAGAATAAAAAGATTGTATCTATTATAAATGATATTAAAAAAAATAGTATAAAAGTTATGACAGTAGTTATGAGCTTAATATCATCTTTTTTTCTAACAACTAATGTATATGCTGTTGAAAAAATAGAAGGTGGTAATGTAACTATTGAAAGTCTTGGAGCGATAATTAAAAGTTTAGCTACTAAAGTTCAGATATTTGGTATAGTTTTGTCATTTATTGCTTTAGTTGTTTTTGTAATTCAATTTATAATTGGAGATGATGAAACAAAACAAAGAAGGAAAAAAACTATTCTTTATACATTAGGGGGAGTAGCACTTTTAATCTTAGTTCCTTCTATTATCAATTTTGTTATTGATATATTGGGGTAATATGTTTCAGATATTAAGTATAAGTAGTGATATTAAATATGGCGTTTTAGATATATTAAGAGGCATAGGAATAGGGATAGTTAATATTATATTTTCAACAATCGATACTCTTTATAATGTAGCACAAAAAATAAATAGTTTAAATTTTATTCAGATGTTGGAAAATATAGAAAATTCACCATTTACAAAAATATTCAATGCCTTTTTTATATTATCTTTTGTCGTATTATTACTATTTTCTGTTTGGAAAATATCATTTAGAATATTAGATGCAGATAATAATGAACAACCATTATTTGAAA
The DNA here is from genome assembly GCA_963607615.1 of Roseburia sp. AF12-17LB. GTDB lineage: Bacteria > Bacillota_I > Bacilli_A > RF39 > UBA660 > UBA5578. Next base: position 25,537 of record CAVDCT010000013.1, on the reverse strand, counting down.
TTGCTAAAGAAATAATCAAATGTGGTTTTTTAATATTTAGTATATACTTGATTTTCAATACTAGCATCAATTTAGGAATTAATTTATCTAACTCTATTTATAACAATTTTAACACAGAACAATCAACAATAGGCGATAAAATGAAAAGTGCTTATTTAAGTATAAATGAATCTTGTTATATGGTTAAAGATGGAGAAAAAGTTGATAAAGAAAACGTTAAAGATATAAAAGAATATTTGGATGGCTATGCTGATACAAGCAAAGCAAACACTATGGAGGATTTTGAAAAATTGATTAGAAATGATACTATTACAGCTAGTGATGTATCAGATTCAGGTGCTTTCTCATATCGTTGTACAATCTATAAAAAGGGGTTATGGAATGATGGACAAGATTATGCTTTCTCCTATAACTTTTTATTTGGAATAGTAATAGGAATTATATTTTTATTTAGTGTTGGTTTTGCAGTTTTGATGTTAGGTAGAAGGCAATTAGAATTAGCATTTTTAATGACAATTTCACCACTTGTAATTGCCACATCTGTTGGTAGAAGAGAACAACGATCGGCTTTATATCAACAATTAGCATCATTAGTTTTACAAGCAGGTGCAATGATGTTATTAATTGGTCTAACTTCTATAATGTTTAATGCAATTCAAAATAGTGTAGAAATAAATAGTTTAGATTATTTTACAAAAACAGTTGCACAATCAATTTTATATTTAGGTTGTGCTATGATGCTTATGACAGGTTGTACTTCTTTAAATCGTTTTATTGGTGATAATGTATCTGCTAACTCTGGTAGAGATATGATTATGGCTATGAGAGGTTTAACAGGAGGAATAGCTGCTGGAGGAACACTTATGGCTGGAACTTTAGGAGCAATGAAAAATACTACTATTGGTGGAGTAAAAGCAGGTAAGGGTATAGGACAACTTGCTAAAGGTGGTTTTCAAGCTTTAAATGGAATGAGACATGGTCTTGCAAGTGTTAATCCTAAGGCAAATGCAAGATTATCAAAAGGTTTTAATAATCAAGTAGGTAAAGGATTAGCACAAATGATGAAAGGTCAAATGATGCAAGATAGTAAAAATCCATTAGCAAGAGCTTATGGAAGAATGTTGGATGCTAAAGGTGAAAGTAATATTGCAGATGCTGCGAAAAAATGGGATTTTTCTAACGATAAATATAATGTTGATTATATTAAAGGCGGAGTATCATTAGCACAACAAGGTATTAATAATATCAAATTAGGTTTTGGTGGTGCTTTTGATAGTATAAAAAATATAGGAAATCCACATAGTCATAGATATAGAAGTCGTCCTAATATTATGGATTATGGTAATGAAAAAGATAGTATATAAAAAGGGGGAATTTGGTTGTACATCACACTACAGAGTATAAAAAGAAATTTAGGATTATTTAATTTAGAATTGGAAGATATAATTATAGGATCGATATTTGGTCTAATCTTTACAATTCTTTTTTTATTACATCTATATACTCTTGCAATAATTGTTATATCTATTGGAGTATTAGCATTAATTCCTATGGATTTTAGTAAGTGTAATAGAATGTATAAATTATTTGGTTTATTTACAAAGTTTATGTTTAAAAATAGAAATTACTATTTTTATAAAGACTAAAGTTAGGGGGTTGGTTTTTATAAATAAATTATTAGATAAAATTAAAGAATACAAAAATAAAAAAATAGAAAAAAGGATAAATAAAATAAAGAAGAATAAAAAAGATATTTATTTATCAAAAGGGATTTTGAAAAAGAAAGTTCAAAATTCACAATGTTTTACAAATATTAAAGATATAAGTGATAATGGTATTATTACATTAAAAAATGGTGGATATGCACTTATGTATAGTGCTAATCCGATTGACTTATCATTAACTAGTGATAAAGAACAAAATACATTTTTTCATATTTTGTCTAAATTATACAGGTTACCATTTACTATTAAGGCATATAAGTTTGATGAAAAGATTAATTTGAATGTTAATAAAGAGAATTATTTAAAATTAATTGATGAAACAGATAATGAAGTTAGAAAAAACATTTTAATTAATAACCATAATTTTATAGAGGCAATAGAAAGTGAAAATATGACTTCTGCTAGTTCTTATTATTTAGCAATAATATCTAAAAATAAAGAAGCTTTAGAAAAGAATAAAGAAGAGTTTGAACTCGCTTGTAATGGCGTTATTCCAAAACTTGAATTGGAGCAAATTACTAATAAGAAGAATTTAATAAAAATTTTTTGTAATATGTATTTTTCAAATAATAATTTAGATCAAATTATATACTATGATTTTATAGATTTAATAACACCAATAAAAATAAATGAAGGTATATCAACGTTAAAATTTGATGATGAAGAGGTACAGTTACTTTCTATTAAAAATTATCCACTATTTATTGAACATGGTTTCTTAGATAGAATAATTAATTTACCTAATATAAAGGCATCAGTTACTATTAATGATTCAATAGAACAAGGAAAACTTTTGAATGTGCTTAATAGTAGTTTTAAGGCAGTGCTTGCTGATTATAATTCATCAAAAAATTTAAGTGATGTTACTGAAATGCAAAACTTGATGGGAAATTATAAATTACTGATTGAACAAATTTCATCTAATGATGAGAAGATAAAAGATGTATCTATTGTTTTAGCAATAAGTGGTGATAAGAAAACTAGAGAAGAACTGGTAAAGGAAATTAAAAGAAATGCAGAGCTTTACCAAATTAAAGTTGAAGTTCCAAGAATGAGGCAAATGGAAGCATGGCAAGCTTATGATTTAACTACCAAAGGTTTTAAAGATTATGCTATGTATTTACCAACTTTAACTTTGGCATCTACATTTTTCTTTACCGAAAACTATCATAATGATTCTACTGGTTGGTTGATAGGAGAAGATTCTGCTTATGGACTTCCAATATTTTTTGATCCATTTTATTTAAATAAAAATAGAACAAGCCATAATATTGGAGTTATAGGTACAAGTGGTAGCGGTAAAAGTTATTTACTAAAATTACTTGCAACTAACGAATTTGCAAGAGGAACAAAATTGTTCTTGTTCGATATAGAAAACGAACTACAAAAGTTATGTGAAAGATGTGGTGGAGAACATATAGACTTATCCAGTAAAAGTTTAATTAATCCACTTCAAATTAGATATATTATGACAGATGAAGATGAGGAAACTTCAATATTAGGTAAACATTTAGGATTTTTAGAAAATTTCTTTTCAACAGCATTTGAAGATATTACTGAAAAAGAATTAGTAGTTCTATTAGATATAGTTGAAAAATTTTATAACTCAAGAGGTATTTCTAAAAATACCACGTTAGAAGAATACGAAAAAATGACACCTAAAGATTATCCAATATTTTCAGATTTGTATGCTTATTTGTTAGAAATGCAAAAAACTTGTGATAATAAGGATTTACTTAAAATACTTGTAAATATTGAAGTGTTATTAAAAAGAATGGTAATAGGTCAAGATGCAAATTTATTTAATGGAATTACAACGATAGATTTAAATAATAATCTTATCGTTTTTAATTTACAGGAATTATTATTTAATTCTAGTAAAAGATTAATAAATACTCAAATGATAAACTTACTTACTTATTTAAGTAATGAAATTGTAGATAATAAAAAGAAAAATGAAAAATTAAATAAAGAACAAAAAATGTTGATTGTATTGGATGAATTTCATAACTATATTGACGAAGATAATCCTACATTATTAAAATATTTCGATCAATTAAATAGAAGAGCAAGGAAATATAAATTAGGTATAGTGGTAGCTAGTCAACAACCAACAGATTTTACTACTAGAACTAATATTTTAAGACATGCTTCTGCAATATTTAATAATTGTCAATATCAGGTAACAGGTATGTTAAAAGATAGTGATGTAGAAGCAGTGGAAAAACTGTATTCTAATACACCATTAACAGAAACACAAAAAGCATTTTTAAGTAGAGCAAATCAAGGGCAATTTTTACTTAACATAACTAACAAAAATAGATTAAGGGTTAATGTTTTTGCAACGCCACTTCAAACATATTACATGGGCGAAAGTGATGATGATGGTGTATTAAACAAAGGAAATTATGCTTAAAAATTTATTAAAGTTTAAATTATCTATGATTATAGTAGGAATTGTTATGTTTGTGGTTATAATTATAGGTATAATTTCAACAGCAACAGGAACAGCGATTGGTTATGAAAATTTGAAAAAACAATCTGAAGAAAAAAGAGGTTCTGTTACAGTTGCCAATAATTACATTTATACAGAAAGGTATAGAACTCTTTTAAATAGTCATTTAATTAGTGATGGTTATGTGTCTCTTGAAAGATTAGTATTTTATCTTCAAAGAACACATAATACTTTAGATACAACTACACTTTCATACCAAGAATGGGAACAAGCTTATTTGAATAATTTGAATTCAGAGAAGAAACAGATGATACCAATCAAAACAATATGTAAGCAAATAAAAATGGATTCTAATATACCAGAATATACAATAGAAAGTGATACCAATAGTAATGGTGTGTATATAGAAAAATTAAATCTTTGTGAAGTGGATAATGTAGATATTACCACTTCACAAGAATATTCTGAAGATTATCCATATTTACCTTTTGTTTTTCCATTAAAGGATTCTTTTGTGGTTACATCAATGGTATTTGAAATGAGAGATGTTGATTTAGGATTATCAGAAAAAGAACAAGATAGAGTAAACTTTCATAGTGGTTGGGATTTTGGTGCAAGATTAGGATTACCATTTTATAACATGTGTGAAGGAACAATTAAAAATATTGTAAATACACAGTTTAATGATTTGCCGTACAAAGACTCTGGTAATTCAGTAGGAAATTATGTAACTATTGCTTGTAATAATGGAATGGAAATAACTTATCATCATATCAAGTCAGACAGTGTGCCTTTGATGTATAGAATTGGAACTCCAATTAAAGAAGGTGTATTATTAGGAAATATTTCTACAACTGGACTTAGCACAGGCTCACATTTGCACGTTGGATTAAAGATTAATGGAGAACAAGCAGACGTCTTGGAATATGTTGATTTTAATTATAAACGATAAAAAGGGGGTTATATGGTTGAAGAATATTTAGAAGAATTAAAAAATGGTAATGAACTAAATGATTGTGTTTTAGATTATTATATAGATAGAAAATATAGTAATCCTGATGAACTTATAAGAGATATGGAAGATTTACAAAGATATGGTTGTGTATCAGGAATGATAACTGATTTAATTTATTATGACGATACTAATAAGTTTTATGATAACTATAAGGATGATATAAATGAATTGCTTAGTAATTTATTAGATGAATCGGGATTATCTATTCAAGAATTTTTTGGAAAAAATTTTGATAATGATGATCCTTTAATTTTGAATTTTTCTAATAAAAATTTATTAGCTTGGTTTGGATTTGAAGAATCTTCATACAGAATTTATGAAGAAATAAAAGAAAAAATGAAATATAGTGATTTTAATTATGAATGTTAAGGGGGATTATAAAAGTGTATAAAGAAGATATGGGATATAGAATAAAATATCTAAGAAAATATGTTTGTGGTTATTCACAAAGAAGGTTAGCAAAATTAGTTGAAGAAGATATAGAAACAATAAGAATGCTGGAAGATGGAAGAATTAAAAATCCACAGCCTAGTTTAATATTAAGAATCTCGGGTGTCCTAGATTCTTTTTATATGTATTTTGTTAAGGAAGAGTATGAAGATGAGTTTTTATACTTTTTAGATTGGGGAACAACAGATTATAATTCAATTTTGTTTTTTAAAAATTTCACAGTTGCATTCAGTGATGCGATAATTAAGTTGAAACTTTATGATAGGAAAAAATATGAAAGCTAATGAAACAAAATATGATAAAAACTTTATTTTAAATTCTATAAAAAAACTTGGGCAAAAATATGGAATGGATGAAGTATTTAAAGATGTTGTAATATGTTGTGCCTATGCACTCGCTAATAATGCTGATTTTAATGAAAAAAGAGAAAATGAATATTTAAGAATAATAAATAAATATTTAGATAATGAAAAAGAAGAATTTCCTAAAATATTAGCTTCATTATTTAATGAATATAATACTACATCAGAACCAATAGATATTCTTGGAGATGTATATATAGATTTAGGATTGTTAAAAAAAGAAGTAAGTCAGTTTTTTACACCTTTACCAGTTTGCAATCTTATGGCAAAAATAACAATCGATCAAGAAGATAAGATACAAGAATTAAATAACAAAGGATATATAAGCGTTTTGGATCCAACTTGTGGAAGTGGAAGATTGTTGTATGCTTCATATAATGAATTGTTAAATCGGAAAGTAGATAATAATAAAATCATTTTAGTTGGTGATGATATTGATTTGACTTGTTGTTGTATAACTTATATACAATTATCATTACTTGGAGCTAATGCAATAGTACATCATCAAAATTCTTTAACTAGTGATATATATGATACTTTCTATACAGCTACTTATGTATTAAATAAAGAGTTACAACAAAAAATAATTGAAAATGAAAAGGGGGAATTGGAATTTGAGTAAATTTGAAGAAAAAATACACAAAGCAGATTTTGGAGAAATAGCTGAGGTCATTGATCCGAAATCTAAATCAAAGTTAAATACAAAAATGATGTATGTTGCAGGTCAAACACCAAATGGATATTGTTATAAAGATTATAATACTTTTCAAAATGATCCTGATGGAGTTTGCTATATTGCAGAGTGTGGATTTGGTGATGATATATTGTTTGTTGACTATGTTAATGAAAATAAAGAAAAGTTAATAGCAAGGGGTGTAATATCTACTCGTAATTCTATTAAAGATGAAATAAGAGAAGTTTTAAAGCATGATGAATATTATTATAAATATGAATATAATGGCATTGTTCATGCAATTCATTCTAGGGATTTTGAAGATGGAATTATTGACAATATTGCAAAAACAGTATTTGAAGAAATTGATTGGCAAACATCACAAGCATATACTTCTGAGATTGATTGGTGTGAAGATATAAATGAATATTATAAGAAAAGACTAAAAAGCATTCTTAATAGTTTTATGGATAATAAATCGGAAAGATGTGAAGAATTATTATGTGCCTGCATTAGTTATATAGATGAAAATATAGAAAGTTATACAGAAATGCTTGATACATTTAGAAAATTAGGATTTTCCGAAGAAGAATTAGATTATTTTGAAATTAGAGATTATAATCTTGAAATGGATTTAGAGGAGCAAGAATATGAACAATAATGGCTTTTCAGAATTTGAAGATATATTTAACAAATTAAAAAATAAAAAAATTGAAGAATTATCTATAAGAGAAATTGGTAAATATTTAATTGTTGCAGAAGAACTTGAATGGGTTGATAACTATATAGGAGATGACAAAGTATTTTATAATTACGATAAAAATTTATTGGAAGAACTATCATACAAATTTGAGGATTCTGTTTTTCGCTTAATAAATGAAGAACTATTATACGATAACAATTTGCATACATATCCAGATGATTTGGAAGATGGGGTGATAGTATAAATAATTATAAAATTAATATTGAGGATGTAGAGGTACAAACAGTAGATATAAAAGCAGATACATTTTGTGATGCTAAAAATATTGTCCGCGATATGTTGGAAAATGGTGAAATAATTATGGGGGAAGGATATTTTGATAGGAAAATATATAATGCCAATAGTAAAAGACTAACAGATGATTTAAATATAAACGTGAAATATGATAGTAAAAAACAATGCGTTTATATTACTGATGGTTCTGAAGAAGTATTTGAAGGTTTTTGTTTTGATGTTGCTGATTTGATATATGAATTTAGAGTTTTTGGTAGGGGACGTCTTGAAGATTTAGAAATGACATGGGATGAACCAAAAAAGGAAGAAATTAGTATATGAGTTCGATTTCAGAGTATAAAACTTATTTATGGGATTATCTTCAAAAATACCATAACGTAACTAGTCCAAAGAGATTTTTTCATTGTTTAAATCCTAATCATATAGATAATAATCCAAGTATGATGTTTACAGATAAATATAATATTTGTAAATGTTTTTCATGTGGTGCTAGTTACGATATTTATGACTTAATTGGTTTAGATTATGATTTACATAATTTTAAAGAACAATTAGAAAAAGTTCAAGAATTATATTTAGAATATATACCAGTTAAAAAGGAAGCAAAAAAAGATATAGATAATAAAATATATGATTATACAAATTATTACAATAAGTGTTTTAAAAATAGATATAAGACAACATATTTAGAACAAAGAGGTATAACAAGAGAGTTAATAGATAAATATAAAATAGGTTATGATGAAGAAAGACAATTAGTTGTTTTTCCAATTAATAAACATTGTTATTTTGCCAGAAGTGTTGTTAATAATGATAAGATTAAAAGTAGAGGTAGTAGTGATATATGGAATAAAAAATATATTGAAGAAAATAGTCAACTTGTTTATGTTACCGAAGGTATTATAGATGCTTTATCTTTAGAAGTAATAGATCCAAATGTTAAGGTAATGAGTATAAATGGTGTTGGTAATATTAACTCACTTGTATATGCTTTAAAAGAAAACAATTTCAATGGAACTATTGGAATTGCTTTTGATAAAGATGGTGCTGGTAAAAAGGCAACAGATGAATTAAAAAAGGAATTAGCAAAAATAAATGTTAATTCCTTTTCTACATCTATGATAGCTACTTTTGACGATACATCAAAAGTTAAAGATATTAATATGGCTTTAATTAATAACAAAGAATTATTGAAAAGAAATTATGAATATATAAACAGTGCATTACTACAATGTATCAATAAAGGAAAAGAGGGTGATGGTATTGAATATCAATAGTGAAGAATTAATCAAAAAAAAGATTGCTGATAAGGATAAAGCAAAATTAAAATATAAACAAAAATTAAATTCGATTAAGCAACATTATGGAATTGAATTTGATGTTGAACACTTAAAAAATAATGAAGTTGAAAATATAAGATTTGTAAATTTAAAATATAAAAATGGTTTTGAAAATGTATGTGTAAATTACAATCCTAATAATAAAAAAATTAGTTATATAGATTATGAATTTACTGATACGAGAATTATAAAAAATACTAAGCATAAAAAATTAGCTGCAACTTTAGAAAAAGATTATAAGTTAAATTTAATAGTTGGTGAAATAGAAAGAGCAAATAATGATTATGTAAGGGAATTAGAAGAAATAGATAATTATTATGTAGAATTAGAAAAAAGTGATTCAGAAAAAATTAAAGAATTAGATATTACTAAAAAAGATAAAAATGAGTAGTTTTTATATAATGTGCATATCATTTTTTCTTATAAAATAAGGGAATGTGATAAATAGTGCATATCTTTTGCATATTATTATACTCATTTTCGCAAGTGCGAAAATAGATTTGCACCTCTTTTGGTAAGGTCAAAGCCTTATAAAATAAGGGTTTTAACTTGCTGGAGGTGCTTATCCCATATCCTGTTGAAATTAAATATGTGAAAAATATAGTAATTTAATAGAATTGGAGGGTGAAAAATGAAAGTGATTTTAAATATGATAATGGTTTTATTATCAATGATAGCATTGATTTTGTAAAAGAGTTCTTGCTTTGAAATTTTGGTTGTAGGCTTATTATTTATGATCTTATTTGAACTTGAAAAGTTTAGATTAAAAAAATAAAAGGGGTGATGAAGTGGCTAGATATACGATAAGTATTGATACTAGAATAGAAACATTATTAAATAATTATATGAAAGAAAATAATATAGATCTTAAAAGTGTTGCAATAAAAAAGTGTATTGAAGAAGCTACCAATAAAGAAGATCTGAGAATGATTTTAATTGACATAGATAAAAAAATTAATAGATTGCTTTATAGAGAAAATATAGATAAAAAATTACTTGAACAGTTATTTTGCAATATGGGATTTCCGCTAAATGAAAAAATTAAAGATGATACATGCTTAAAAGAGTTTTATAAAATTAATGAAGAATATTCAGGAAGATTTGGTTTATGAACAATATAAAAAGAAGTATTATTTTTCCAAAGGAACTGGATTCTATAATTAATGGCATGACAGAACGATATTCCTATCAAACTAAAAGTAAATTAATTATAGAACTGCTTGAATTGGGTATTTTGAAATTTAATGAAGATTTAAACAGAAATGCTAAAATAGATGAAATATTGAACAAGATTAATTTTTTATTGGAAAAAATGGATAAATAATGTTTGAAGATTCAAAGGTTGTTTTTATAACACATCCATATTACGCTGTTAATAATCCAACCAATAATTTACGAATTTATAAAAAGGCAAAAAACTCTGATAATTGGAGATATATTCAATGCAAATCAAAAGAAGAGTATAGAACTAAACTTAATGAATATATTACAGGATTTTATGAATATTCAAGAGATAAAGATAAAGCTCATGCTTCCATTAAAAGTTTTTCAAAAACTAAAAGTGATTCACTTTTTGACTATTTCATGGGTGGTAAAAAAACAGAAGAAATAATGAAAGAAAATCAGATGAAAAGAGAAGAAATAGCAATGCTAAAAGATGGAACATTTTTAAAGGATAAAGATGTACCTTTAATGCAAAAAAGATGGTGTAAGTATGCAGAGAATAGTAATATTCAAATGACAGTTTTATCATTTTATCAAAATTATATAGATGAAAATATAAATATAAAAGAATTGCAAAAGAAAATTGCAACTGATGTAATACCAAAATTTCTTTCATATTCAGGTTATGAAAATCCAAAAGAAAATTTAGAATGGATAGTGGCACTTCATTCTGATAGAGAGAATAACTATCATTTTCATATTTCTTGGATTGAAAAAAATAAATGTTATAAAAACAAAAATGGAAAATTAGAACATAGAATTAGACTTAAAATAACTGATGAAGAAAGAAACTTTTTAAAAAGGCAAGCAACACTAACTATTGAAAGAAAAAGATTATATACTCCAACATTAATAAAACTTGAAAAAGATTTTGAAGAGTTAAAATCATATTTTAATCCTAAGGATCAAAACTTCACGTTAAAAAATGTATCAGATTTAGAGCTTGAAGAAAAAATTGTTAGACTTGGGTTTTTATTGAACGAAGTAAGAGGGACCAATAATAAATATATTAAATACAATTCCTTACCTAAAGATGAAATAGGAAACAAAATTAGAATATTGACTAAGGAAATAAAGAAAGAAATCTTTAAGGATAAAAGAATTAAGGAAGCAAAGAAAGATATATATATGACTATTGATAAAATAAATAATATTTTATTGGATATAGATAAAAGGAATAATATTTCCAATCTTGGCTTTGAATCTGCAATAGAAAATAAAATGATAAAAGAAAAGCTAGATAAAAATGATACCTATGTGTATAATGCAATAGTTAATCATGCCTTGTATAATTATAATTATTATAGTAATAAAATTAAAAAAAATAGTTTTTCAGTTGAGGATATTATTAATCAAGTTGCTTATGAAAATTACAAAAAAGATTATTCATTAAACAAAATTAAAAGTGTTAAAAAACATAAAATTAGCATAATAAAAAATTGTTTATCAGGAATGACATATAAGAATAAGATTTTATATGCTTTAGATAGACTTGGATATGAACAAGATCAAGCTGCTGAAAAATTTTATGAAATGTTTGAAGAAAATGGCACTGATAAACAATTTAATGATTAAAACTATATGCTTATTAAGATTATTTATTATTTCTATGATATAATATATATTGAAAGACAAATAGTAATTTGTTGAAATGGAGGATTGATTATGAAAAAGACATTATTTGCTATTTTACTATGTGGGGTTATGATTTTGGGTTTAACGGGGTGCATCAAAGAAAATAATGATGATGATAAAAAATCATATGAAAATAATGATGAGTGTTGTGAAGGTTGTATGTGTGGTGATACTATAGAATTATTAAAAACAACTGAAACTGCTTGGACATTAACTAAAATAGACAGTGAAGGAGAATACAAGTATATTAAAGACTCCTTTATTAATTTTCACGGAACTGGAAAAAATAAATTTGCTTTTTTCAATAACGATAGGGAAATAAAAGGAGAATTTACAATTAATAAAAATAATGAAATAGTATTAGTATCGAATGATGGCATAAATAATAAAATAACTTGTAAATTAGGCGAAGAAAAAGATTTAATTGCAGTTATGTATTGTGATAATAATTTTGGTACATTTACATTACAAAAACAAGGAATACTTGAATTGCCAAATATAATAAAGGATACTGTATCAAAAACGAAAACAATAAAGATTAAAGGAAAACAATCAATTACAGAAGAACAGAAAATAAATGTATTTTTATCAGTGATAAATAATTCTAAAGTATGGACAGGTGCTATAACATTACCATCACCTAAATATGAATTGGAATTATTGGATATTAATAACGATAGTATTGCAAAAATTTTATACAATCCAGAACATTATTTTACTATTGAAATAAACGGAAAGAGTTATGAACTAACAAATATTGATAAAAACTCATTGAATACAATACTAGACAAATAAACAAATTACAATTTATCTAATAGTTATTATTAAGAAAAGAGGAAATGATATGGCTGAATTACGAGATTTATATGATGCTAATAGTGTTAAAACTGATAAAACATATCGCAAGGGAGAACAAATACCAAATGGATATTATCCTATGGTTGTAATGGTTGTAATTAGAAATTCTAAAGGTGAATTTTTAATGCAAAAAAGAGTAAAGTCAAAAGGTGGCGATTGGGGTGTAACTGGCGGACATCCAAAATCTGGTGAAACACCTTTAGAAGGAATTATTACTGAAGTTAGAGAAGAATTAGGTTTAGATTTTTCAAATGAAAAATTTACTGAATATGATTCTGGTTGTGATGGTAATGATTGTTATAAAATGTATTTTGTAAATAAAGATGTAGATCTTAAAGATGTAAGAATTCAAGAAGATGAATTGTCAGAAGTTAAATGGTTTTCTATGGATGAGTTAAAACACATGGTAGCTATTAAAGAGTTAAATGAAAATCAAATATCATGTTTTGTTAAAGTATGTAATTTTTTAGAACAAAATAAATAAAGTGTGTTTGATATAATGGTTTATGTAAGTGGTGGTTTTTGTGAAATATGAGGATTTAAAAAAGAAATTTGAAATAAATAAAAAGGTAAAATTTAAATTATATAGTTTAGAATATATAATTGAAATGATTGATAATAATGTGGTAATATATCCTGAAATATATCCGCAAAGAAAATCAAAATATTTTTCACTTGATGCTGTTATGAGTTATTTTACAGTATATAATGAACCATTGATTGAAAACATTGACAGAATAAATATTATTGAATAAGGGGGATAAATGATTTTAAAAATAATAATAGGATTAGTATTAAGTGTACTAGTTCTTTTTTTGTATTCCTGTTGTATTGTTGCAAGTAGGGAAGATAAATATATGGGAGAATTAAATGAAGAATAAAATATTAAAAAAGATCAATAAAAAGTTATCTGATTCAGATAATTTTTTTGATGGAGAAATTAATGAGATATTGAATATAGTTGATGATATATTAACTAAATGTGATATTGAAAATAATAATTTGAAGTTTATTGATAAAACAATAAGTCTTTATAATAACTGTATAAATTGTATAAAGGAATGGTGTAACGAATGCAAATTAAGAATAAAGAATTAGCGTTTCTTTCACTATGTGGTGATTGGGATTATAGAAAAAATGTAGATATGACAGAACCACATTTACAAGGAATAGCAATTCGTGATAATAAGATTTTAATATCTTGTGAAAAATTTTCTAATACAGCTGACGATTATGTGTCATATATTGCTACAGAAATAGAAGATAAAAATATGATTAATAAATTTAAAAAACTAAATTTAAAAAATAAAGGAGAAGTAATAGATTTTATTTCTAATATAGAAAAAATTGTTGACTGGAAAAAGATAAGCAAAATGTTAGAACAAGAAGAATTAAAATTGTGTGAAGAAGGATTAACCATAATAGAAAGTAAAAGTCTTGAAGGATGGCATTGGTATAAATATGATGATGGTTCAGGTCATCTTGAATCTCCAAATAAAGAAGAATATATGAGTTATGATTTATCAACCAATGAATATAGAATTACAAAAGAATCAGATTGGGAATTATTCCCTTTATCATATTATTATGCTGATGGTGTAGAACCAGAAAAGTTTGATCCATTTCAATTTATGGAGCAAGAAATGTTAGACTATAATTTACAAAAATCAAAAAATGAAGAGTTTGTTTTATAAAGGGGTGATAAAGATTGAGTATATTACAAGAATATGAAGAAATCAAAAAATATATAGGTGAAGAAAAGTGGGATAATATTGATAACTATATAAATGATATTCATCCAGAATTAAGGTTAGATCAAATAATTTACAGTTATGAAAATTGGTTGAATTATGAAAAATGGTTTTATAAAAAAGTAAAAGAATATAGTGTTGATGTTCAAAGTGTATGGAAAACAGACTATGATGATTACAAGTGTTTAGCCATTATTGGAAATGGTTTAAAAAATATAGGAAGTATTATAGCAAGTTATGATGAAGTCCAAATAAGAAATTTAACTGGAAATATTAAAAATCAATTAAGTGAAAAAGAACTTGAAAATGCTTTTGCAGTTTTAATTTTAAATAATTATAATGATTATAAAAAATTACCAACGATTAGTAATTGCTCTAAACTATTAAAATATGTATATGATTGTGTGTGTAGTTCTGATAGTTCTATGTGTCATATAGATTATGAAGATTGGAAAGAGTTAAAAGAAGATTTAGATTATACAGACAAAGATTTAGAAATATTAAATAATGAAATAAAAAAATATGGATTAGATGAAGTGATTGAAATAGACACTGGAGAATATATAATTGTTGGGTATGGAGATTTAGAGACAAGATTTATTGATGATAGAGATATTAAAAATCGCGTTGAAGTAAAGGAAGAATTAGATGATTATGAAAAATAAAATTTTGTTAGAAATAACTGATTTTTGTTTTGATTGTCCTCTTCACGAAAAATGTATAGAAGAAAAATGTGTTCTATTTAGAATAGAAAAAATTATATGTAAGAAGGAGGAAAAACTAAATGAAATTAATGACAAAAGAATTAGAAAAAAAGTTTGAGAGATATCCACTATATAGTCAAGATGGTATGGGTGGCAAAGCTAAAGTTCTAGTTAAATATTTTAATCCTGTTGGTGCTGGGACATGGTTGATTACAGAGGGCAACAAATTAGAAAATGGCGATTATGAAATGTTTGGATATTGCCATCTAGGAGATGATGATTTTGCAGAACTAGGTTATGTAATGCTATCAGAATTAGAAAATATTACATTATTTGGAGGGTTGAAAATTGAAAGGGATTTATATTTAGCTGATAATATAACTTTATATGATGCTATGAAAAAGTCTGGAATGAAAATACCAGATTTTTTAAATATTAATTTGAAGAAAGAATTAAATGTAAATTCATTGATTAACAATTTTGAAGTTCCATTAGTGATTGAAGAGTATTTAGATTTATCACTTGATGATTTAGAAAATGATTTGTATCTAAAAAAAATATGTCCTGATAGTAAAAATAAACTTGTATATTGTGATAATGATATATGTTATTATGATTGTTTTGATGGCGATTATCTATGTATTGAAACTAAAGATGCAATTAAAATGAAAGAAAATCATGTACATAATAATAGTGGTCTTATTAGATTAAATGAGTTAAATAGTAATGAAATAAATATTGATTATGGAGGAAAAAGAATTAAAGATATAGCTGAAAAATATAAAACTAGAGATTCAATAAAATATAATTCATATATTACTGCTAAGTTTAAAAGTATTATAGATAAACAAGCAATAACAAATGACTTGAGATATGTAGAAAGTTGTGCAGAATACGAAACTTTAAAAGAAAACTTAAATGATGAAGATTTAATTAAAGTTAATAATGTAATTAAAGATTTTGCTTTTTATGAAAATAGTTATGATGATGGAGAAAGAGATATTATAGGAGAATACGAAGGTAGGTATGGTAATTATAATATTATTGAATGGTATGAGGGTTTAAAATCTACAAAGTCTTTTCTTGAAGATTTTAAATTAGAAAGAGATGATTATAGTGTTTAACAAGAAAAGTATAGAAAAAGAAATAAATAGATATAATGAATGTCTTAACAAAATATGGAAAAGTGGAGTTGATAATATTGAGATGTTTTGAAGAATTGAGTTTAAAAGAAATTAAAAAACAATATGATTTAGGGGAAAAGTATTGTATTGATTATTTAAAAAGATTTGATTCAGGGGAGTATAATGAATCATTACAAGATATCTTGTCAGAGTTAAATATTGATAATAGTATTTTATATATGAATATAGAAGAAATACCTGATAAGGGTTATCTTGAAGGAGAATTAATTAATGATTTAAAGAACTTAAATGATAATGATTCATATACAGTTGCTAGACTTAAAAATGTTTGCCATTGCGTAGAATTACATTATAGAAATGGCTCTCCAACCATTGAATATGGTATTAGATTGGAACCTGGTTATTGGGAAAGTGAAATAGAAGAGGTAGAATGGTTTGATAAAAATATGTCAGATGATGAATTATTTGACAAATTAGAAGAATTATTTAAAGATTATTTTGGAGAAGAAGAATTTATATATAAAAATTATAATTGTAAAGAAATATAAAAGGTGGTGTGAGATGGAAGAAATATATACAAATTGTTATGGATCGTTGAGTGTATATAAAAATAAAAATGATGCTTTAAAATTTTATAATGAATGTTATTTACTCAGTGAAGGAGCAGAAAGAGAAAGGTATGCTTCTATTTTATTTGCTCTAAATAATAATGAAAGTATAGCGTATGATAATTTTAGTAAAAATTGCGGAGAAATTTATATACATACCAATAACTATTTTGAAAGGCCATTAAAAATAGATTTAGATTCAATGTTATCTTTTAAAGACTGCATTAAATATTATAAGAATAGTTTAAAACCTTTATTAGAAGTTTGTAATGAATTTGATATTGATTTTAATAATAATAGTCCATTTGAAGAATTTGGTGCTGATAATGAGTTTAATATGCGTAGTATCACAGATTTCTATATAGAATTATTAAAAAAGAAAAAAATAAGCTTTGATAATATTACAACTAACGAAGTATCAGATGGAAAATATGAGTTGGTTATTGATAATAATTTTGTGTTGGATACAAAAGCATGGGATGATTTTAATTCTGTGATTGACAATGTAAATAGTATAGAGGAATATAGCAAAAAGATGGAGAGTGAAAAAGAATATGAATAGTAAATATTTGAAAGAAATTTATGAAGAAAACAAAAAAGTGTTCAATAAATGTGGTTTAGATATTTGTTCAAGTGAAGATTTAAAAGATTTTATTGTTTATGAAATGAACTCTAATTTTCAGTTTGAATTTGATATAGATATTAACACAGATAAATTATTTGAAAAGAACATAGATATAGAAGTAAATAATAATAGAATTATGAGGATAACACAAACTGAATCAGATAAAGTAAGAAATGGAATTGGACTTAAAACCTTAGACGAAAAAGGAAATGTTGATAGGAATGATCTAATAAGTGAAGGAGATTTTGTAATGTTAATGAATTATTATTCATTTGTTAAAGATAATGATATATATGATGAGTTCATAAATATTACTGGTACTAATAGGAAAGAAGATTTTGATATTAATAGGGAAATAGAAATGTAGGTGTGAAAATTAAATGACTTATTATAAAACGTTGAAAGAATCTAAAATTGTATATGAATACTTAATAGATATTTTAGATAATGCTGATATACAATTATTAGATAATAATCAAGGAAAAATAAAAGAATTTTTAACTGTCATTTCAGACATTTATGAAAATACTTATAGTCAAACTAAAAAATACAATAAAAATGATTTAATGACAGTTTGTAATTGTCCTAAGTGCCAAAACAAATTATTAATAAGTGATTTGATAGATTACACTTATTTATGTGATAATTGTGATGAAAATTATTATTATATTGAAGTAGAAAACAATAATAAATGGTATTTAACTAATGATAATAATGAAAACTTAAATAAAAGTTTTAATATTGGATTGAGTTATAATAATGATACTAAAAAATTGTATATAGGAACTGAGGATAGTTCTGGAGCAAAATATGTTTGTAATGATATTGACGATATAAAAGAAGCTGTAAGTGATTATATATTTGAATATATAAATTATGATACTTTTAGCATTAAGATATGGGAAACAGAAGAAGATAGAGATGCAAAAGAATCTGTTGTACTTGATGGTACATACTATGATTTAAAAGATGCTGTTGCTAGGTTGAAAAAAGTAATGTCAAGACAAGATTATGCTTTTGCAGAAATTGAAAATGAATATGGTGAACTGTTTTATTCAACTGATGGTGTTAATGAAGAGTATCATAAAGAACAAAATTTAGAAATATAAAGGGGGAAATATGAAGTTTAAGGGTAAAATAAAAGAATTAAATGATATTATTATATCTGATCCAAGTTATGGTAGTAATGTTGCATGTAGATATGAAAATAAAAATATGGATATGAAGGATGTTTTTGTAGAAATGCAATTTGATACAACTGATTTTGAAGAAGAAAATGATAAACATATACATTTCTTTATAATAATTAAAACTGATGAAAATGAATGTAATTTAACAGATGAAAGAGAGATAAAAGTTTTAAAAAATACAAAATTAAAACAATATGATATTGGTGTTGATACTGCGTGTTTTGCAATGGGAATAAATGATTATGCTAAAGAAATAGAAGAGATGAGAGAAGAATGGCAACCTGAATGTTCTATAAGGACAGGTACTGATGGAACAATGGGTAGTGTCATTGAAGGTATAAGAGACAATAAATTAAGGTTCTTACTTATAATAAGTGGTGTTAATAAAGATTTTTGTTCCAGAAACGAATTGTTTGATTATATAAAAGAAAGATTTGACATCAAAGAATTAAAAATGGAAGGTCTATTATTAAGTGGAAAACAAAGAAATTTGAGTGAAGGTGATAAAGTTGAAATTAGTGAATGCTCGATAACTAATGATGTAGGTGGTACTACAATAATAAGAAATTCTGATTATGCTAATTTGGTAGCTGGTTATAATATCACAATGGAAGAATCTGATGGAACTCCTTACTTTCAAAGTGTAATAGAAGATACAGATTCATTAGTTGATATACCTATTCAAGTAGAAATTATAAAAACTTACCATAGCGGTAAAAACTGGTATAGATATATGGGAAAAATAACTGATGAAAGATTGATTAAGGAATTTAATAAAATTGGAATTACAGGAAATGATCCTGAAGATTATAAAAAATATCCAAATAAAAGTTTATATGAAAGTGCATTAAAGGCAAGAGAAGAATACGATCCAACGATAATATGTTTTTCGGAATTTGATATAGTTAAATTATTGGAAAAGAATTCTGATAAAGAAATGGAGATGTAATATGAGTTATTATCATATAAAGAATATTAACATTGATAAGAAAAAAAATAACATTTCAGCTGACTTAGCAGATTCAAGTTTATATCCATTAACTTTTTATAATTCAGAATTTTTATGTCAAAGAAATACATTTGAAGAAACTTATGCTGAATTTATTTATAACTTGGTAAGTGGTAATTTTCATCCAACTTCTAATAGCAAATATTCTAAATTAGTATTAAATAACTATTTAGATAATTATTATGAAGATGCTAAAGATATTGGTGTTGTGGAAACTTACAAAAAGTATAAAGATAATGTTGATGCAATATTAAGTGGTAACTTATCAAAAATCAAACATATTGAATCTGATAAAGAACTTCATCCGGAAAAGTATTATTTATTAACTAAATTAGATTTGGATACAGGGTATAACTATGATTATTATATAAATAGAAAAGGTAAACTATATACATTTGTTAATAATAAAATAATGTGTTGTTCTCAAAGTGAAAAAAATTTTGGTTATCCATTATCTACTGTTTATGGAAAAGAAAAAGAAAAATTATTAGAATACAATGATTTTTTTAAAGAAAATAAAGAAGTTTTGGAGATGTAAAAGATGGATAGTGTGAAGTTTGATGCTATGTCGCCACCTATGATGATATTATTAATTATAGTTATATTACTTATAGTATTTATCATAATAATAGAGCCAAGAATTTTTAAAAGGAAGTTAAAAAATAACAATGAGCATGGTTCTAGTAAATTTGCTGATAAAAAAGAAATAAAAGCAAACTTCGATAAAGAAGATTTAAATAATATTAATAAAGCAGGTTTTCCAGTTTGGTATGAAAAAGAAAATGGAAAGTTTAAAAATGTATATTATGATAATAAATCACCACATTATGTTTTGATTGGTTCTACTGGTAGTGGTAAGTCAATTACTGTTAGTATTCCTATTTGTATCCAATTCGCAACTGCTAAGGAAAAACATTCAGTAGTTTTAACTGATCCCAAAGCAGAACTTTTTAAAACAACTGGTAAAATTTTTGAAGAAAATGGTTATGATGTTGTTACGATAGATTTTAGAAATCCAACAAAATCAAATAAAATTAATATTATGCAACCAATCATTACAGAATGGAAGGAACATTGTATGTATGATAAAAATATGATGTTCCTTTTGTCATATTTTATAAAAGTAAATAAAATATCAATATCAAAAATGTTTACAAGTAAAAAATATATGGAACAGATTATAAGTAAATATAATTTAGCAGACTATATTATTGAGGTAATAAAAAATAATCAGGATGACATTGAAAAAAATGCAAAAAGCAAAAAACTTTTTGAAAATTATACTTTTGAGAATCATACTAAAAAAGAGTTAGAGGAATATTTGAGTACATTATCACCAAATGATTTATTAGAAAAAATTAAAGATAATCAAAATAAAAGTTCTAATCATCAAGCAGAGGCTAATCACTTAGTTATTTCTCTTGCAAATTTAATATTTACTGAAAAAGAAAGTAAGGATCCATTTTGGATTAATAGTAGTAAACAATTATTTATTGGATTAACAGGAATTTTTTTAGAGGATTTTAAAAAAGGATTGATCGGTGAAAATAAAATCAATATTGCAAGTATAAAAAAGTTTCAAAATTCTTCATTGATTAAAGAAAATCAAACATATTTACAAAGAAACTTGAATGCTAGAAGTTATGGTTGTTTATCAAAAGATTATTTAACATCAATACTTTCAGCAGCTGAGAATACTTATAAATCTGTAACTGCTGTATTTGGAGAAAAGATGTCTATATTTGATGATTTAAATGTAGAAAATGTAACTAGCATAAGTGAGTTTAATCTTACTGATGTTGCTAAAAAACCAACAGCACTTTTTATAATTGTGCCAGATGAAGATAATAGCTATTATCAACTAGTTACAATTATTTTAGGAATGTTAATTAAAGATCTATCAAATTTTGCAAACTTACCTGAAAATAATGGCACTCTTCCAGTTAAAGTTGAATGGATTCTTGAAGAATTTGCTTCAATTCCTCCAATAAGAGATATACAAGTTTCAGTTAGTGTGGCTCGTTCTAGGGGAATGAGATATATATTCTTTATACAATCATTTGCACAATTAGATCAAATATATGGTAAAGAAATAGCTAGTATAATAATTGATAACTCGGCTTTATGTTATTTGAAAACTAATAGTGTAGAGTGTGCACAGATTATTGAAAAAAAACTTGGTAAAGCAACAATAACAACTAGCTCATTAAGTACAAGTACCGATCCATTTAAGATAGGCGGTAATCAAACTACTTCTTTATTGGGTAGAGAATTATTAACTGCAAATGAAATTATTGCACTTAAATATAAAACTATTATCTTTCCTGTATTTGGTAATCCAATATTTAGAGATACATATATGTATAGTGATTTATATCCAAAATATAAAAAAGTGCCAATTTGTGAAAGAGAAACAAAGGTACTTAAAAGATTAACTGATAATTATTATACGATTGAAAAATTGCGAGATTATTATGAGAAGGATAATAATAGTAAAGAGAGAGCGATAACACAAAAAATAATTACTTCTAGTCAAAGACAAACTCAAAACAAAATGAGAAAAATTATTAAAAATATAAATAGTGAGAATAATGCTTTGCTGTTTTTAAAAAAATTAAAAGATTTATTTGATGGAAGAATTATTAATGAAATAAAAGATGATGATGAGGTTTATACATTAGAAATAGCTACATTGTTTAACAAAATGAATTTAATAAAATTAAAACAATTATTTACTGATGATATAACAGTAGAAATTGCAACAAATAAGAGAATTAAAAAAACGATAATATCTTTTTGGAATAATATAGAAAGGGAAAATCAAATATGAGAAAAAAACTAAAAATAATAGGTCAAATATTCATAATTGTTTCTTTAGTAATAATATCATTTTTGAGCGTTTATAATTATTATCAAACTCAAAAAGATGAAGAAAAGGTAAACAATTACATTGAGGAAACTAAAATAGTAGATGAAGAAGAAATGGAAAAAGAACAACCAGAAATAAAAAAAGAATATCAACAAGAAATAAATTATACAGCAATTTTAGAAATACCTAGTATAGATTTAAAAAGAGGTGTAGTTGACAGCACTAAAAATTTTAGTTCAATTAACTATGCTATAAGTGTTGATGAACATAGTAATTATCCTGATAAAGAGGGTAATTTTATTTTATATGCACATTCTGGAAACAGTAATATTTCTTATTTTAAGAAATTAATAAATGTTAATATTGGTGATGGTGTTTATGTTTATTATAAAGGGGTTAAGTATAATTATAAAATCACTAATAAATATGATATAGAAAAAACAGGCAAAGCTGATGTTTTGCTTAGTAATAGCGATAAATATATAACATTAATAACTTGTAATCCAAATAGAAAAGGTTATCAAGTTGTATTGATTGGTAAGTTGTTTGAACAATCAAATTACTAAAAAATAAAAAAGAATAAAAAGGGGGATAAAATGGTTAAGAAAGGAAAAGAAAAAAGAACTATTAATTATGTTTGTGAAGAAGAATATAAAACATCAAAATTAGAGATTACAAATGAAGAATTATCAGTGATATTTAATAAAAAATTCTATAATTATATTAAAAAAAAGGAAAATTCATTGCTAGAGGGCTGTAATTATGTTTAATACGCGTTATAATTTAAATGGGCTTGAAACTATGATTAAAAAATAGGAGAGGATTTTTTATGAATAGTGAAACAAGTACAAATAAAATATTAAGGGCGGTGTTATACGAAAGATTATCAAAGGAAGATGGAGATAAATTAACCAAAGAAGAAAAATCAGAAAGTATTAAAAATCAAGATTTAATGTTACGTAGTTATGCAATAGAGCATGGATATGAAATTGTAGGCGTTTATAATGATGAGGACTGGTCTGGAGCAGATAGTTCAAGGCCACAGTTTAATGAAATGATTAAAGCCTGTGAAGCTGGAGAAATAGATGTAGTAATTGCAAAAACTCAATCAAGATTTGCAAGAGATATGGAACTTATAGAAAGATATTTGCATAATAAATTTTTAGAGTGGAATGTACAATTTAAAAGTGTTGTGGATCATATTGATAATACAAGACGAGAAACTAAAAAGACTAGTCAAATTTTAGGATTGACAGATGAATGGTATTTAGAAGATACTTCAATAAACATTAAAGAAACATTGAGAGCAAAAAGAGCGAGTGGAGAGTTTACAGGAAGTTTTGCTCCTTATGGTTACGATAGAGATCCAGAAAATAAAAATCATTTAATTATAGATCCAGTAGCTTCTGAAACTGTAAAACAAATATTTGAAAATTATATCAATGGAATGGGGCTTAAAACAATAGCAAGATATTTGAACGATAATTTTGTTGCAAGTCCGTATGAGTATAAGATGTCTAAAGGTTCAAATTTAAAATTAGCATATCTTGATAATTATTTAGTGTATGATTATATTGAAAAAGCAGGTCTTTATAAAGTCGATATAAGTTATATTAATGAAAGTAGGGAGATACTGCATAATCTTATTTCTTATAATATATTTTCTAAAGATAAAAAGAATTTTGACAATAAATGTAAATTGTATTTAAAAAATTATTCTGAAAAAAAGATGAAAATATATTATACAACTGATAATGATATTGATTATAATAATTTTGATGTAAAAAAATGGACGCTATTAAGAAAGGATGATCTTATTCCTTTTGATACAACATGTATAGCGACAGTTGTGGAAATGTTAGATAGAAAGCATACAATTAATTATCAATTTGATATATTATTAGAAAATAATATAGAACACGAAAAATATTATTTTGACATTATTCAAATAACTAATGATGAGAAAAAAATAATTGATTATGAAAAAAACATCAGAAAAAAATGTAAGTGGTGTGATCAAATGATAAAAAAAATACTTACTGATGAAGTATATATAGGTAATTTAGTTCAGTCAAAAACAACAAATGTAAGTTATAAAAATAAGAAGAAAGTAAAAAAAGATAAAGAAGATTGGATAAGAGTTGAAAATACACATGAGAGAATTGTTTCATTGGAACAATGGTTAAAGGTTCAAGAAAGATTAAAGCAAAGAGTTCGTGCCAACAAAGATGGATATTATAATCCATTTGTTCATAAGCTTTATTGCAAATGTTGTGGAAAAATTTATTGCAGAACAGGAGATTCTAATCATGTATATTTTAGATGCAAAGACCAACAGGAAAAGTACAAGAGTTGTGATAATCGTAGTAATATAAGTAAGGATGAATTGAATAATTTTGCGTTAGGCAAAATCAATGAATTACTAAATCGCTTTTATAACGAAGAACAATTAAAAGAACTTAAAGAAAAGGATACTGATAGTGATTTATTCAAAAGTAGAATAAATAGTTTAAACAAAGAATTAATTGATGTTAATAAGGAATTACAAAATAAAAAAACATACTTTCAACATTTATACGAAGATAAAATCAATGGTTTATTAGATACAGATGAGTATATAATATTAAAAAGTAAATATAAAGATGATAGTGAAAAGTTAGAAAATAGAGCTGCTAAAATCAAAGAAGAACTAAAATTAATCAATGATAAAAAAGCAATATTGAAAACTAAAGAAACTGTATATGGTAAGTATAAACATATCGACTGTATTGATATAGATATTGTTTCTGATTTTATCGATAGAATTTATATTGGTAAATATGATAAAGAAACTAATACAAGAGATATGAAAATAGTATGGAATTTTGAAAGTTAAATGAATTGGATTTAAACAATGCACCAAC